>JACPWY010000016.1 GCA_016196825.1 Deltaproteobacteria bacterium
ACGATCGTGAGTTAAACGCGAAAATTTGGTTGGCGCGCTCCGCGTATTTCCCTTTCAGTATGCGACAAAACACATGACCTGCGGGAGGATTCGCGTGTATGACTTCATTACACGCGAAATCTCCCTGCTGTCAGGGACATATCATTAGGTTCGGGGGGAGACGTCGACAATGCGTTGTCTGCCGAAGAATATGGCGCGTTCGAAAGAAACAGAGGGGGAGAAAGCGATTGCGGAGGGATACACGTCTCGCTGTCCGGTATGTCCGCTACATCCTTGTCGCGCCACGATTGAGTATGGATCAGCGACAACGGCGGCTCGCCGCAAGCGCGGATCGCCTGCAAGAGGATACTCAATGGCTGTCGCTCCCTGTCCGGCCTCCGCTTATTGCAGTGGCCGATGCGGTACGGGTACGCGCAGAGAAGCGTGTATGGACCATATACCTCATCCTCATCCTCATCCGCCGATCCTGCGCATCACGCGCATGGATCGCAGAACCGTATATGCGGGAAGGGAAAGAATCATGGCAGGGATGGCAGGATGCGTTCACTGCCATTCCGGAGAAGACGCGCAGGGCAATCGCCACGTTTGGTAAGCGATGGGCACCACGGATTGGTGTCGGTGGCGCATCGCAACGGCTGGCTCCTCCAACGTTGTCATTTCCACCTGATCGCCAAATTGCAAGGACGGCGCTCGCGGTGGGGATCGGGCAGGCACCGTCTCATAGGAGAATATCTGTACGCGCTCGCCTCCGAAATCATGACCAATCCCGATGAAGAGACCGCATACTGGTTTTTGGGAGAGTTGGTAACGCACAGAGCTCTCCTCGGCGCCGGGCAGATACAACGGTATCTCTCGGGATTCTTTCGGAATATGCCGGAGTATCGGACGTATCTCCATAACCCGCGCCTGCATCTGCCCCGCACCAGCAATGCCGCAGAAGCGCTGGTGGGGATCATCCGTCGGTTTCTCAGCCGTGCTCATGGATTTCGTACGCATGCCTCGCTCATACGGTGGGTAAGAACATTACTCAAAGAGCGGCAGACGATTGCATGTAATGGCTCACCGCTAACCAAATTACTGCGGTAATACCACGATCGTTTCAATATGGGAGTAACGGCACGGTATAGATGGAACGGTATAGATGGAATGGAAAAGGCATAGATTTTCACCTGTGCCGTGTTGTTATTTATTGGATATACAAACTTCATGCCCTCCCGCAGTTTGCAGACGCGTGAGATCCGCTTCGCTTCCGGTAAACACCATCCGCGGTAGCGGATCATCTTCTCTATGGAGCCGCGACAGAGAAGAGCAGAA
>JACPWY010000021.1 GCA_016196825.1 Deltaproteobacteria bacterium
AAGTATTCAGAAACTGTTGACGGAATTTCGGTGTGGCTCGGTTCTGTCGACTGTAAGACTTTGGAATCAGACAATTTTTTGAAGTGATATTTTCTCCTTTTGCAAAACTATCCATTTTCTGTCGCCATATTGCGATTTCTGCATTCGTTACCTTGGGTACTCCGAGGGGGAAACTCACCGGCGCATCCAGGCCTGTCGGCTGAGTCAAAAAGTTGTGGAGGTGAAGCCACTTCTTGAGTCGAAGATGAAGCGCGGTAACGTTTGGGGCGAAAAGCCGCTTCCTCGCAAGAATATGGGGTCGTCGTGTACAATAATTCCATGAACCTGCGCCAATGGATCATTCGCTTTCGAAAGTTGGATCACTTTCACATTAATCCGGATCTGTTTCCTCAGGAAACAAAGACCGTCATCCCCATTGCCGATATTAAGCGGTTTCAGGCGTTGCCATTAGGCACCAAGGCGGGGGCGTATCTGAACATTGGTCTGGTGGACCCTTACCGACTCGACGCGCGGGATGCGCTCACCCTGCTCGCCCGCCAAACCGGCAAGCGCGTACACTTCTACGAAATCTCCGAGGCCGACTACTCCACCATCCTCAAGTCCATCTATCAAAGCTGAACCGCGATTCGGGCAGAGGTGAAGGAGTAGCCGAGCTTGCCCGGAACCGTTTTGATGTCTTGTTGGTAGTCGAGGCTCAGTTGCACCACACCTGGCTTATACGCCAGGCCACCACCCACCAACACCACGTCGTTTGCGTCGGTGAGGCGATCATCGGTGTCGATCTCGCCGCCTCTCAAATAGAACCGCCAGACGTCGGAGAACTTTTCTGAGAACTCGAGATAGGCTCCGTGCCGTCGATATGTGAGGTCCCCGGGCAGTCCCACCCACATCCCAATAGTCCCCAATTTGACCGACGTGTTACCCATTCTCAGCTGCGCATCGAGCCCAGCCATGGAGAGCCTCAGCGGCGTGTCGTTGGCGGCAGCCTCGTTGTTCCAACGGGCGGTGTAGAAAGAGACTCCAAGCCCAAACACCCTCGCAAAGAGAAAATGAAATCGCGCGCCAAGCGCCTTGTCCGAATTGTTGTCGGTGACCGACACACTCTGATCGGCAAAGCTGGGCATCGTCACCCCCGACTGTTGGGGAATGCCGTTCACAGCATAGACATACGCCTCGCTCGTCACCGCTGCCTTTTCCGCAAGGGTGATCTTCGCCCCCACACCGAGATCGGTCCAGATGTCGGGCAGAAAGAAGTCACCACCGAGCCGCATGCGGCTTGTGTCGATTCTGCCGCCATAAATGTTGTGCGGGTTCATGTCATCAAAAGGGATCCAGATCTTGCCCGCCCT
Source organism: Deltaproteobacteria bacterium (assembly GCA_016196825.1). Taxonomy (GTDB): domain Bacteria; phylum Bdellovibrionota; class FAC87; order UBA2466; family UBA2466; genus JACPWY01. The sequence continues at coordinate 1,350 of JACPWY010000021.1, forward strand.
CACCTGAATCGTGGGCGTGATCTGGTAGTCGAGCTCGAAGTAGCGGGGATCACTTCTCACCTCAAAGGCGAACTGAATCTCCGGAGTGGGCAAGATTTCAAAAAAAAGCAGCGGATGAAAATTGAGGAAACTGAAATTCGCCTTCCCAGGTTGATTCGCAAGCAACAGGTCGAAATAGATCGAAAAGTGTGGCTCCACCCCCGATCCATGGTGAGGCGAAAGAGGTTTGGTGGCGCTGCCCGAGATCACCTCCGCCTTCGGTTCTCGCGAAGTAGGATCTCGTTGAGTTGAAGAAGCTGGCTCCCGTGAGCCATCACAGAACGCGGCATTTTGAGTGAGGAGGAGAAGAAAAAAGAGAGCGTGCACCCAATTATTTTATAAATGAATGGCGCCTCCGGAAAGGAAAAAAGTCTCAGGGATTCGAACACTTCTTAACCCCTCGAGGAAATTTGCAGCACTACCGTCCAAATTCGCGACACAGTAAGTCATTAACCCCAATGAGAAAATGGCCCCGGCTCTCGATCCGCTGTCAGCCCTCTGACAAATTCCTCAATAGACTTGGTGTCGAACCTTTGAACGAATTTCACAGTCTCTGACGGCTGACGAAGAAGTAGGCGGTCTAAGTTCCCATCGTCACTCACTGAAATTGCATTACATTTTTTCCTCCACAGTTTCTCCATTTTCGACCCACGAGTGGCACAGGCTTCGCAATCAAAAACCCTGAATGAATCGCCATTTCCCGCCAGGAGGAACCATGCAGACCCTTTCCGCACGCTTCGTGCTAGCACTCGCACTCTTCTTGGGGATTGCCGCCAATGCTGATGATGCGTCTACCCTCGCTCTTCGTCTGTTCTCACGAGTGGCCGGCGTGAAGGCCTCGATGAATGACCCCCGAATTGCCCAGATGGCTTCTCTCATTTCCGCTGGCCAGTCCTTTGAAGCGGCCGATATCGCGACTCGCGATTCGAACTTCCTCAACGTGACGGCGTTTCAGTTTTTCGCTCCGAAGTCGATGCGGACCGAAGTGACCAACTCAGGCTTCAATGACTTCATCGCCATGGGAATGCTCGTGACCCGCGATGACAAGCCTTACACCGACATGGTGCAGGGCGACTTCACGGTAACCGTAAACGGCGTGACCGCTGGCCTGACAGGCACCGCTCCCAACCTCTCCACCAACGTCCACTACACGACAGCTCAGACATCGATCGCGAACCTCGGTGCGAGCTTGAAGCTCGTGACACCACAACGCCCGAGCTTCCCAGACGCCGCTGGCGCCCTCACCTCTTGGCAGTTCATGGAAGAGCACGCGAATATGGGCACAAACCGCCGCATTGTTCAGTTCGCCTTTCAAGAATTCTTGTGCACACCCATCACTGCTTGGCGCGATTCCGACGCTACGCTGTCCGATGACGTGATCACCCGCGATGTGGACCGTTCGCCGGGTGGCGACCCGGTGGCGTTCCAGACCCAGTGCCGCGTGTGCCATCAGGTCCTCGACCCATTGCGGGCCGCCTTCGCCTTCCATGATTTCTCAGGCAACACCCCGGTCTACAAAGCCACACCTGTGAAACTGCTCATTAACGCCACGGTGAACTACCCCGACGGCGCGATCCTCGGAAACGATTCGTGGCAGAACCGAGCCACCCTCAACCAGAACTCGCAATTCGGTTGGCAGGGTGCCCTTAGCGGGAGCGGTGCCAAAGGTTTTGGACAGATGATTGCCAGAAGCGATCGTTTCGCGAGCTGCGCTGTGCAGCAGGTCTTCCAACAGATCTGTTTGCGAGCGCCGAACTCGAGCGAAATGTCAGTTGAGATTTCAAGCATCGCCAAACAGTTCAAATCGGATAACTACAACTTGCGAAATGTGTTCAAGCGGGTGTCGACGCTCCCGCAGTGTATGGGGTCCCTGTAATAGTTTCTTTGGACGATATGAGGAGTGACGTATGAAGTACGTAGCAATTTCTATAACAATGACGCTTGTTGCCTGCTCCATGAACCCCGATGGCATTAACTCCATCGGTGCTAACTCGGGCGGCGGTTCCGGCTCGAGCTCAAGCTCGAACAGTAACCCAGCCATCATCGGCCAGCAGGGGCTGACGGTGGGCCTTCAAAACTTTCGCCAACTCTACGGAAGCTGGGTGAGCCTCACGGGCGTAAATCCCTCGACACTGCTCAATACTGGTGGCGTTTCGCTCGCAACCTACTACCAGAACAGCGCCATGAACATACTTCCGGCTGTCGGCGTGGTGGGCGAGGCTTCGAACTCGGTGTTTTTCACCACAGCGGTCTTCGCGGGTAACGTCGCGGGCCTCTTCGTGGCCAAGGAAAAGGCGCTGACTGCTGGAAGCCGCCGGGTGACCAATCTAGTCAACTTCGCCGCCGTAGCAACTCAGCTGAATGGCGCCTCAGGCCAGGCAATCGTGGACGACGTCGCTCAGCGCGCCTACGCGCTCTTCGTCGGACGAATGCCCACAGCGAGTGAGCTTTTGATTGTCGAACAGTCTGTCGCCGCCTGCGTGGCGGGCTCTGCGACAGCGGCTACCACAACCGCAGACACCTCAAACTGTATGCTGGTGGAAATCGCCGGCATTATGAACAGCATCCATTCACTGGCTATCTAACACCCTTTGGGTAAGGAGACGTAGTATGAGTAACCCGAGCAAAAAAGACATCTTCCGCGAGTGGCTGTTCCACCAGAAGACGGAGAATTTGAGCCGTCGCAATTTCCTCGCAAACGCCGGCGCCGGTGCAGCCGCTACGGTGTTTCTGCCGAGCATTCTGTCTCTGCTGACCAGGCCGTCCATCTCGCAAGCGGCCAGCCCCTTTAACCCCTTCGTGGTCTTTGACTGTGTCGGCGGCGGAACGTTCGCTCGCGAAGTGCTCCCGTTGGACCAGACCTTGAGTTACCTTTCACCAACAGCCTACGCCTCGGCGGGCTTGCCGGTGGGATTTGACGCCAGAGCGACGGGCGCCGTAATCGAGACGTTCGGCGCTCCGATTCCCTCTGCCAGCATTCTCGCTAAGGCTTTGACCGGCGGCGCAGCGGCCCCCAACATCAACGCCAGCGCCGCCGTTCGGGCGAGCCTCAAGATCATGACGGTCTGTAACCCCACGGTCGTTGATGATAACTCCAACGCCACGATTCCTTCGAACCAGGCTGCGGCTTTGGCAGCGTCTTTAGGCTCGGGTATGAGCGTGCCTTCGGGCGTGTCGGATACGAACTCCAACTCCGGAGCGAAACGTGGACTCGCCTCTCAGGTGGTCGCTGGCTACAAGCCGGCGCAGGCCGCAAGTCTCACGGCAATTCAGGGACTGACTTCGCTCAAGCAAGGTGCCCTGTCTTCTTTGAGCGACGCGCAGATGGGGGCGATGGTGAACATGTCTGCCAAACTCACCGTCGAACAAAAGGAGATGCTCTCCAAAATGACGCTCGGTAAAGAGCTCGGAACGATCGCGGAGGCGGCGGGACAAGCGAACATCGCTAAAGTCGCCAACGCCACAACATTCGACGGCCGGAACGACACGTTGATTGCCGGTGCCTACGGTATCAACGGGAACACTCTGGCCTTCTTGAATAACAACCCGAATACCCCTAACCCGGTGGTGACTGTTGCCACACAGGTAAAGCTTCTCACCGATGGTTTCGCTCCGGTCATGGTGAAATCGCTCGACGGTTTCGATTACCACGATGGCACGGCCACCACCTGGAAGGCGCGCCACCTGGAGCTTATTAACCAAACCATGCAGATGCTCAACGCGTTCGCGGCGAAAGGCGTGCCCGTCATGATTCAGTGGAACACCGACGGCGCCACCCGCAACAACGGTGAGATTTCGCAGGGTGACGGCAGTCAGAACCACTCCTCGGTCGTTTTTGTGCTCTCCATGAACGGCGCTCCGGCTCCCAAGAGCTTCCAAATCGGTGCGTTCACATCAGGTGGTGCGGCCTCCTCGACGACACCCGTCGCCGGCAGTGCCACCAACGAAGGGCATGCGATTTTCGCAAACCTCGCCGCATTTCAGGGCAAGCCCGTGCCGGCTAGCCTGATGCCGACGGGGCTCAACCCGGACCTGTTCAACTCGTTCAAGTTGTTCTAGTCCAACAAGGGAAGTGCATGAGATACGCTGTCCTCCTCGCGCTCTTCATCACTGGTTGCGGGATTATCAAGGATCCCCTTTCGAGCTGCTCGGGAGTTTCGCAGTCGCCGAACCACCAGCTGGATTCTACCTCGGGCCTTTCCACATTCTCCACAGCCGTTCACCCCATTCTCGTTCAAACCTGCGGTGGCTGCCACCGGACGGGCGGATCTCAGTTTCCTCCGCTAGGCGATACGGATATCAATACCGCCTACCCACAAGCGAAGCAGAGAATGAATTTTTCCGATCTCAATAAGTCCCTTCTCTGGACCAAGGTCACTATGCAGGACCACCAGGGAACACATCTTAACCAAGCTGGCTCAACCCAAACCGCCTATAAAAACGCCCTTCTCGCCTGGTCGCAGACCGAAGGCGGCGCGGGCAGCACGGGCACCTCCTGCACCATTCAGCCTAGCCCCACACCGTCGGCCACCCCCACCCCGACTGACGTGCCGCTTCTCACAGCCACAACGACAATTCCGAACTTCGCCGCCTTGGGCACCACGGTCTACTCAACGCTTCCTTTTCAGTATGTTCGCATCCCGCTCGATTCAATCGGCCTCACCGGCGGCGTGCTCGAGATGGGATTACGTCGCTTCACCGACGCTTCGGGAAGTTCCGCGGGCTTCGTCGAAATCGCGAACCCGCGCCTCTACACGCCACAATCCACCGCCCAGATCAACAGCATTCTCGTGCACCTCATCAACGGCCCGACGAATATCGTGAGCAATGCCTTTGTGAATGTGAATGCGATTGTCCCAATGGCGACCTCGTCACAACCAGCGAACCCGCCCTACACGGTGAGCCTACTCGCCACCAACACCTCGACAATGCAGCTTCCGGCTACAACCAACAACCTTCTCCAATTTGAGATCAAATCGCTTGGACCTGCTACCGAAACACAATACTTCACGGCCACCGTGAATCCTATTCTCGCCACTCGCTGTGCCGCCTGCCACGCCGGCGGCAACGGCGACGCGACCGCGGCCTACGATCTCTCGGGCAATGACAGCCTCGACCGCACTGACACGCTCCCCTACGTGACCAAAACCAACCCCTCGCAAAGCCGACTCCTCACAGCGGCCCGCGATGGCGTGAGCCACGGCGGGGGCGCCGTCCTCAAAATCCAAAACGAAATCAACTCCATCATCAACTGGATAGCGGTCACACCCTGAGGCTCCTAGAAATGCGCGGACATCCGAACAGCGGCATAGTCGGTATTCGTCTTTCCCTCGCGCGCCTCAAAATCTCTCGAGTACTCGACTGAAAAATGCAGAGCCCCCGGATGATAGCTCACAATCGCTCCCCCAATGGTCTGGTCGGTCACGGCCAGAAATCGACTGTCCTGTTGAGCCTGCCCTCCCCGTAAGGCCACCTTCCACTGATTCACCCAAAGACCGATCTCTCCATAGTACCCACCGCGACGAAAGCCCGCCACCTGCGATCCGACAAGCTCCACCTCGCCATAGATATTCCCCCCACGCAGCTCAAGGGCCCCTAGCCGCACTTTCCCATCCAGGCCAAAGAGATTGAGAAAGGCCTGACTCGTCCCGCGATTCGGATAGCTCCCCCGGTACACACTCGCTCCAAAGCTCAAGAGATCCCTGACGCTGATAGCGATTCGGCCCCCCACTGCCTTATTGTCATTATTGTCGCTCGACTGAATGGACGAGAAATCGGGGTAGGACTGCCCACGCACAGTCGCATCGGGGTTAGGATCGCCCGAACTGAGTTCGCCGAACCCATTCACGACGTAGCCGTGCAACGCCACCTCTGTCCCCTCTATGGAGAGGAGCGACACCTTCACCCCCACCCCCATGTCGGTCCATATTTCCGGCAAAAACGTCGAGGCATTGGGCTGAAGAAGAGCCACCAAAATCGGGCGGCCGCCATAATACTTGTGGGCGTTGTCCTCATCGAATGGAATCCAGATTCTGCCTACGCGAAACTCAAGGCCGGGGTAGAGATCATAATCGAGCTCAAAAAAACGCGGATTTGGCGAGACCTCAAAAGCAAATTCCAGATTGGTCGTTGGATTGATCTTGAGAAGAAGCAGGCTGTGATCATTTTGAAAGGTTAAAGAAGGCGTATTTTTCGGCTGGTAGGTCAACAGAAGATCAAAAAGCGCCATGAAGTTCGGCTTAGCCAAAGCCGTCTGCGGGTGAATGCCCTGGGCCGACTTCTTCTTTGGATTCAGAGCCGCGATCTCTTCATCCGTCGGCAGCTCCGATTTCACTATGCTCATTCCAGCCGCGATGGGCCGCGTTCCCCGGTGCGTGATCTGAACCAACGCCCCCTTTTGCGTCGCGCGCGTGACGATTCCCCAGGCGATCGGTTTGTCGGCGGAGCCAACAAGCACAGTGCTCCCCACCTCGAGCATTGCCCCTTCAAGGTGCGTGACGGCCATCCGCGCTTGCTTGCCGTCGACCTTCAACACTTGTCCACCGGGCGCGGCCGCGAGAATGCCACAAACAAAAAGGAGCGGCGCAAGGCGAGACATGAGAACCCCATTTTATGGGATGAAATCAATGATTACAAATAGATGTGCATTTGGAGCCAGGCGTACCATTCGGACGTCGAAAGAGTGCGCTGAAGCTGAGTGGTGACCTCGAAGTGCGGAGCCGGATAGTAATTGAATCCGCCACCAATCGCCTGATGGCTTGTCCCTGCGAATTCCCCGACGCCAAAGACGTGCAGCCCCTGGACAAACTCCCAACCAAGTTTCGTGTAATTGTACAAGCCCGCTCGGGCGGGCGTGATGCCGTCCTCGGCGTAATCGATTTCCTCCAAGAGGTAGAGGTGTTCGGTGAATCCCAACATCGCAAATGGGCCCGCCGCCCAGCGTGACCCCTTCGGCCCCTGCCCGGAGTAAGCCGACGCCCCCACCTTATAACGCTCCCGAAAGTTGAAACTCGACCTCACCGCCAAGCCCGTTTCACTCTGCCACCGAGATGGATCAATTCGCGGGGCTACGGCAGTCACAAAAAGATCGTACGACTCCCCCAAATACGACACTTCGGCGTTGTAACTCTCCGATCCCTCATCAAGCCCGAGATTCATCCGGATATCGAGGTGGTGTTCGGGGGAGTGGATACCGTAGGCGAGAGGAAATTTTCCCACCCGGACGTTCCAATTGTCATTCATCCGAAAGAGAGCCCAATGGCGCCGAAACATCGCCTTGGGAAAAGCCCGGCAATCAAACCCCAGGGTCCCCATAACCGCGAAGCGATCGGTGTTGACCCCCATCTCAGCGTCGAGCTGCATGATGAAAAAGCGCAGATCCGTAGCAGTGAGCGTATCGGTGACAAGTTGCACCGCTCTCAGGTCGCCTCCCACCATGACGGGCTCAGGAATCCTCACAAGGCCCGCGAGCGGCAACGCCATCGATTCCGACCCAAACTGCGACAACATCTCTTTTGACAACGACCGCCCATACGCAGTGAGCATCCCACCCCCATCAGGGCTCACATGGCACGCCGTGCAGTTCACATACCCGTGGCGCACCATCTCGGGAAATCCCCACGCCATTGAGGCGATCAAGAGTAGAGGCAGAGACTTCATTGAAGTGCGCCATCGGTAGTCACGGTCACCGTGACCTCATCGGCCACTTTGACGCCCAGGTACTCAGGGATAGCGATCTTGTGATCAGAGACCTTGGACTTCCACTCAAACACCATATTGGTTCCCTTCACTGTCACCTCACCCGTGATCGGCCTCTCCTCACCGTGGAGCTTCATCTTTCCTTGAAACGGATTCTTTCCATCCTTATAGAGCACGCTCCCCTCGAAGTGGGCCAACGCATAGCCTGGCTTTCCCGTTTCGAGGTATTTCTCCTTCATGTGCCCGTCGCGCATGTCGATACCCGTCGAGAGCTTGTTCAAGTCGCAATCAGCTGAGATGAGCATCTCTTTCCCCGAAAGTTTGAAGGTGCCCGAGAGGCATTTTCCCTCACCTCGAATCTTCACCATCGCGGGTTTCCCCACCGCTAGAAAGCTCACCTTGGAGTCGGTGACGTTGTACGTCTCAGCCAATGCCAGTCGCAGCAGAAGTAAGAAAATCATCTACTTTCCTTTCACGCGTTCTCGTAAGGCTGGCGGTAAGCAAACCCGGTAAAACGCGCCCACTCTTTCTGCCATCATTGGGCTTACCTTCGCAATCCCCCTGTAAAGCCAATTCCTTGTGACAAGTTTTGCACCACCCAAAGCCTGTGAGAAGGAAAAGGCCTCCCGGGCCTTATCAGATGAGTGCGCAGCAAAAAGGACCGTCCCGGCGTGGTGGGCCATCTCGGCTAGCGCGCTCTGGTGGCGGGGTTCCAGCTCCTCCGACAGCTGTCGGAGCACGTCGAGCGTGCACGACCACACCTCTACTGTCTGGGTGCTCCGGCTGGTGGTGCGCAGGTCTATCCCCACAAGTGGTTCGAGAATCACCGCAACACGCGGACGCGTGCTGAGAAGCTTGACGTGGAAGTAGTAGTCCTCCGACTGCCAGTGATCGCTGTATCCGCCCATCCTCTCGACGACGGTTTTGCGATACGTTCCAGAAGGCACCAGCAAAAAGTGGGTGATGGCATAAGGAACAGGATCCCGTGTGTCCATGAACCGCAGCTCCTGCACGAGCTCCACGACCGGCTGGCCGTTTCTGAACGAACTTACCTCGGTAAAGACGGCGTCGGCGCCGGTCTGAATGACTTCCTGGACTCTCTCTCCCCACTGGGGCGTCACCCAATCATCGGAGTCGTGGAAGTGGACATACTCACTGCTGGCCTCACGCAACAGGCGATTTCTCCCGTGAGCTGGGCCGACATTTTCTCGGCTTCGGACCACGCGCGTGGGAATGGAAAGTTTTCGGATATAGGGCTCAGGGCGTTTCGTGGAGGCGTCGTCGAAAATGATGATCTCGTCGATTGGCTGGTGATCGAAACTCTCGAGGCAGCGCGTGAGTAGGCCTTCCTCATTGTGATACGTGATGAGGACGCTCAAGGATGGCATGAATGTATATTAGCCCTACTCTGGCGGCTGGTCACTTTGTTGCACGCCTTCAGCATCTCAAGCGATCGACACGCTTAAAAAGAGGGCGTGCCCGTTAGTACCAGTACCCGCCATACACAGTCTGCATCGTTGTGCACTGAACCATCTGGCCGTTATAGAGATACTGCATGGTCGCAATCACCGGGAACATCCCGCTCTCATAGAAGGCCACTTCGCCCTGGGTGTCGCTGACGCGGCCCCAGATCTGCATTCCCGACTCCCAAGTCGACTGAATCGCGATGAGCTGGGCCGGTCCGAGGTAGACACTCGGGGAGGCACCGGGAACGCCCGTTACCACGACGCCCTCACCGATGAAGGCCGGGTTTTGCGAAAGCACAACCGTGCAAGGCGGCGGCGTGGGAATCACGACCGGATTCTGCACTTGAATAGTGGTGAGGCACACCGAAGTGTCGCCGAGAGAGTCTGTCACCTGGGCGCTGATATTCTTGAGTCCCGGCTGTGAGTACGCCACCGCGGCGCTGGCTGAGATCGTGGAGCTCGTGGTGATGCTCTTTGTGATGGTGCCCGAGCTCGTCAAATTGGAAAAAGCGTACGGCGCCGTACTACCCGACCCCGTGAGGGTAAGGTTCACGGTCTCATTGGTCGTGTAGACCGCCTTATCGGGCGTGAGAGTACAGATGAGATTGCTCGGCGGATTCAGCGGCAACACAACCACATTGAAGGTGCAGCTCTTTGAATTGCCGTTACCGTCCTTGATGATGATTGAATCGGTCTGCGTCTCTTGTGTTGAGCCGATATTCTTATAGCTCCGAAACACCTCGCCACTCGCCGAAAAGGTCCCCGTGATTTCAGAGCTCGAGAAAGGGCCGTAAGTTCCATTCACTGACACGAGAACACTCACCGCATCCCCACTTTTCACCGGCAGTCCGCCATTGGCCACTGCCGTGCAACTCAATGTGTAAGGCACCGTTGTCGTATTGGAGGAGCCATCGCCCGACATCGTGAAATTCACATTGGGCACCTGCACCTTGCACGCAGGCAGAAGTAGTAAAGCGATGAATGGGATAAAGCGCATAAGACCCTCCGAATACCGAACCTGCCCCGAAGAACTGCAATCGCCGGGCCCACGAGGCCAGGCTCGCAAGGCCCCGTAAGACCAAAGGAATACGTCTGATCGCAACCACGCTGCCCAACGTTTATGCGGCCTCCTCAATTCCCCAACATTTGCAGTGCATTCTGAAGGCTATGCCAAAACTCCTCTTTTTGAGTCTCGCGATATGCACAATCGTTTATTCCGCAGAGCCCGTGTGTGATTGGCCGGACATCATGACCTGCAGCGCCTTTTGCCGACAGAGCGAACAATGGATTCAAGATTGGTCCGCTCGCCCTTGCCGATGCACCTGCCAGGCACCACCAACATCAGGTGGAACCTCCGGAACGAATGGGTTGAACGGACTCAATGGCCTGAATGGGTTGAATGGTGTTAACGGACTTAACGGCCTGAATGGGTTAAACGGCGTCAATGGATTGAATGGGGTTAACGGACTCGACGGATTGAACGGCCTCAACGGCCTGAATGGGTTAAATGGCGTCAATGGATTGAATGGTGTTAACGGCCTCAACCGACTCAATGGCCTGAACGGCGCCAGTGTCCCCAACGGCATCACACCCCGTTAGACCAAAAGACCGCTCACACTACTTGCTCCCGAGAACGCCCTATCTCGTCCAAGGTTCTCCCGATCCGTCGCGATAGACCGGGTTGGGTTTTCCGACGAGAATAAGCATCCAGTCCGCGCCCTTCACCCACTTAAAGCCGGCCGGAACACCGATCGTCTAAGCTTTAGACGCCCGATCTCCTCCCTAGCACTTTCCTCGGTCTTGCTGAGCCTGCGGTGCTGGCCCCCGTTATGCACTCATTTAAGCTCAAAGACCCTCTATGAAACTCACCCTTTTCATCCTTACGCTCTCCACGCTCATTCCTGCGGCGCCACAGCCCTTCCACAGTCCTGAGACCCTGCCTCGCCCGGTCTCCGAACGGGCCGAGATGCCAGTAAAGGCGGCCGCCTCAACTTGCAACGAAGTGGTATCGAAGCTCGAATCCTTCCGTGAGCAGGCCACGGCTGCGAAAGAAAAAAACGAGGGGATGCTTTCTCGAATGCAGAGAATGGGGCTTCAGGGCCAGACCGGGATGGAAATCCAAAGTCTCACATCGCAGCTCAAACAACTCAAAACCGACTTCAATTCCTTCATCAACGGCATCCCTTCGGAGTGTCTCGACAAACCTTCAGTCCTCTCCAAGATCAACATGGTGAAAGACGAGCTGGGTGAAGCCGAAAGTTCACTCAGCCGGTCCGAATACACCGCCCAAGCGATTGTGCAAAATGCAATGTACGCCAACCAAATGAGAAACCAGAATGCCGGGGGCGGCGGTGGTGGTGGGCGCGGCTCAGCAGGCGGGAGCGGTGGTGGCAAAGGCTCTGCTCCAAAATCCGATCCTCCAAAGTATGAAATGCAGCCACCCGGGCCACTCCCCAGACTTCCAACGCCGCCCGAATACCACCTCGATATTCCGATAACGGTCACGGCTCCGGTCGAGCCAGGTAACAGCTCCATCGTGAACTCGGCTCCCGCCGCCTTATTCTCCGATTCACTTACGAGCGACGCTTCCCGTTTTGGCATTCGTGACCGTCTCCGAAAAAACGCCACCCCCTCCGATACCAAATGAGTGTGTTAAACTACGTCAATGAAGGGCCTTCTCGCCGTCGTCGCGCTAGTCACACTCAGCGTCGCGCTCGGTTACTTGATCTCGCGCGCTTTGAATCCTCGGATGCCGCCTGCTGAGTCAATCTCTTCCAAAGCCAGCTACCAGCTCCCTCAAAAGATCACTCGCCTCTACGCCGAGCCCCGCCCAGCCACAGCACCCCCGTCCATCTCCCAAGACTGCCAGGCGCTCTGGAAAGCTCTGCTCGCGCTCAATCTCGCTCAAGATTTTGATCCCCCCAAGGGCTCAAAGTGCACGGGGCTTCCCACCCCCCTCGACGCCTTCTCCGCTCTGTACAACCAGCGCTGCGCCAAACGTGATGACGCCTGCCTTGCCGCCATCCACCAATACCGAGCGCGCATCACCCATTTTTCGACCAAGGACGTCCCTCTCAATTCCATCCGCGATCCGCGCATTCTCATGGATAAGCTCCTGGCTACATGGGAGAGAGAACCCGAACTCGCGGGTGCCGTTGCCGACCGCTGGGCTGAGCTCGAGCCCGACAACTACCCTGCGCAAAAGGCCGCGCTCATCTCCCAGCTCATGGCGATTGCGGGCCACCCACCCGATCCCAATGATCCCCGTTGGACTGAAATCAATAATCGGCTCGATCGCCTGAAACGTCTTGAGCCCAAGGACGGCATCTCGCAAGGCGAGATCAGTTGCCTCGCTTCAGCGTTCAGAGACAACGATCCCCTTAAGGTCATGGAAAGGGCTGCAGAGCTCGACTCCCTCTACCCTAGGAGCGGATCGGGCCCCTACTTCATGGGCTGGGCCGAAAACCGTCGCGGCAATCGCGAGGGCAGTATCAAATATGTTCAGGAGTGTTTAAGGCGAGAGCCAGGAAATAGGCGCTGCCAGAGCACCCTAGCCGTTCTCACAACAGTGAGCCCGCAAACGGACGTGGGAAACGCCTTCTCAACCTTTCAATCCTTTCCGCTCGCACCCTAAAAAAAGCCGGCCCTTTTAGGGCCGGCTGAGAAAGTGAATATTCTTGTCAGTATCCGGGAACTCCGTACGGAGTCGCCAGCGGCCCGCCGGGCATTCCGAAGGCCGCCCCACAATGCACCGGCCGAGGCGGGCACGGACCATACATCGGCATGGGCGGCGGATAAGGCGGACAGTAGGTCACAATGGGCGGGCCCACCGGAGGCACAAAAGTTGTCCGTGTTTGACCCATGTTCCACTGCGAACCACCAAAAGGACCAAAGCTTCCACCACCGGCGTTCACCGTAGCACGATACACTCCCGGAGCGGGATACGTGTAAGGACCGGGCGGCGGCATCATCACCGGACCAGCAACCGGCGCGTAAGGCCCGGGTCCACCAAAGCCCGGCTGCATACCACCATGATAACCACCTTGGTGGTAGTTCGGTCCAGGTCCATACGGCGGCGTCATCGCTTGGTTGCCACCGCCTTGATTGTAATGGCTTTCAAACCAACCCGGCTCAGCAATGGCAGCAGCGCAGACGAAAAGAGCAGAAAGAAGTAACTTCATTCAATTCCCCCTAATAAATTTCGAAATGAGTCTTTTGGAGACAAGAAGCGTTATACAGAAAACGCACGGGAAGGACCAAGGACAAAGATTGTCACTCTGAATTATTACGCCTGCTGTTCGGCACTTACACCCGATCTTTTTTTCGCCTTCGCAATCAGGCTCTTCGCATTTTCAAGGCTTGATGCCGACACCTTATCGCCTGAAAGCATGCGCGCTATCTCCTTCGCGCTCTCTTCCTGGGAAAGCCTCACAATGCTGCTCTCGGTGCGATCTTTTTTCACAGCCTTCCTCACCTGAAGGTGCGCGTCTGCGTAGACCGACACCTGAGGCAGATGCGAAATGCACAACACCTGATGGGTTTTTGATAATTCTCTGATTTTTTGCCCCACGATATCGGCCACACGCCCTGAAATGCCCGAGTCGATCTCATCAAACACCATCACGCAGGTGTCGGCGCCCGTGAGAAGCACCTTTTTGAGCGCCAGCATGATGCGCGACAACTCGCCCCCTGAGGCGATCTTGGCGAGCGCCTTGGGCGCCTCACCTGTGTTGGCACTGAGTAAAAACTCGCAGCCCTCTGCACCGCGCATGGAAACCTGCGACAACCTTTCAACCCGTTTCCCCCACTCCTTCGCCAACGCCTCAGGCAAAGTCGAAACCAAAGACTCATTCCATTTGAGACCGCCGGTAGCAGCGCCAAACTGAACTTCAAATCGCGCCCCCGCCATCGCAAGAAGGTTCAGCTCTTCCCCCACACTCTCCGACACGATCTTCGCCGCCCGCTTGCGCCTTTTTGACAGCTCAAGTGCCTTTTCCTGCCACGCTTCGACCAAAACATCGAGCTCTTCAAGCCGCTCGCTCAGCTGGCCCGTCGCCTCCTCCAGAAAACGCACCTCGGCTCGCAATCTCTCCAGATCTTTCACCACACCCACAATGTCCTTGGTCGGCGTTTTTCGAATCAGCTCCTGGTATTTGAAAAGTCGTTGCTGATCCAATTCGAGATCCCCTTCGTCCCCATCGCCTAATCGCCGCTCCACGCGATAGCTAAACTCCTCGAGGCTCTTCATAATATTTTCGACGTCATCCTCCAACGTTCCCTTAATCTCCTCCGGAAGCTTCGACAGACGTCGCAAGAAATCCTTCAGACCCACCAAGGCGCCTTCATCGGTATTGAGCACCGACACACACTCAGCCAAAGACTCGCGGTTCTGGGCAGCGGCCTCCCTCATCTTCACCGAGGCCCCTAGTTTTTCAAAATCCTCGCTCTGCGGGTTAAATTTTTCGAGCTCCTCTAATCGGTACCGGAGGTAATCCACGTTGTTCGAGCCTTTTTCCAGTCGCCCCGCAGTCTCTTCAAACGCTCTCACACACTCGACCACCGTCTTCGCCTGCTCCGCGACACCACTCGCGAGAGCACTCAGGTTCCCGATACGGTCGAGGTAATTCACGTGCGTCACGGGTTCCATCAGCCGCTGATTCTCGTGCTGACTAAAAATATCAATCAAAAGGCGCGCCACCTCTTTGAGTGTCGGCAACGTCACCGGCACATCATTAACCCAGGCCTGGCTCCGCCCTCCTTCTTGGATCACCCGCCGCAGAAAAATGGCGTCTTGCCGTTCAATCCCCGCCGCCTCCAGCTGCTCGAGGACTGGGTGATCCTTCTCCACCTCAAAGACACCTGACACGACGGCCGATTTTTTCCCAGCGCGAATAAGGTCCTGACTGGCCTTCACCCCCAGGAGCAGATTGAGCGCCCGAATGAGAATAGATTTGCCAGCCCCCGTCTCCCCCGTGATCACATTAAACCCTGGCGAAAACTCCACGGAGAGCTGATCGATAAGAGCTAAGCCCGAAATCTCAAGACTGCGAATCACGAGTGCATTTAAGCACCTTTCAAAGAGGCGCGCAAAAGGCCGTGAGTCGCACCGCGGCTACTTCAAGATAAGTCGAAAAGGGTTCTCTTTGAGAGCCTGAAAGACCGGTTTATCGGCCTTGGTCACGGTATCCAACTTCAAGCCTTCTGCCCCACAGCTCGTCACCAAGGCATGGCCCCCGCGCAAACGAGGCCGACCGATCACACGAGCACCGCTCGCCCCTCCCTCTGCCCCGAGCACTAGATAACTCACCGGCAAAGAGCGCAGATCGATTCCCAACCATTTGGCCCACTCCGACCAGGCCCTGTCCTGAAAGGCGATGCTCGGCACCTCGGCAAACTGGTGGCACCACGCAGACGACTGGCCCGCCAAGGGACACGCCTTCTGATGAGTGCAAGGCGCGACAACTGAAAAGTGTCCTCGCAGTTCTTCCCGCACCCCCAGGAGACGCTCGCTCGATCGCTTCTCCCCCGGCTCAACCCAAATCACCATAGCCGTCCGTTTGAGATCCTTCACAAGGCTCTGCAACGCCACAGGGGTCAGTTCCGAAATCACGTGGCTCAATACCACAAGCGCCCCATCCCACTTGAGCGCTCCCGTTTCAAACGTGACGTTCGTCGCTGCCGCTCTGAGATTTTCTCGGGTCATTGCCTCACAGAGAGGATTTCGATCAAATGCCTGGTGAGAGATCGGCCCCCCGACAGCACGGGTCACCCGAACACTCGCCACCCCACTCCCACAGCCCCAATCAATCACATGCCGAGGCCATTGCACGCCTAGCGCCTCTAATTCTCGCAATACGCTGTCCCACTTCCACCCAATGCGCTCCCCCAACGTCACGTGGTAAAGCCTCAATCGCTCTGGGCTCCAGTAATCACGCGTGAGATCGCCATTCAATAAGATCTCTCGCAACTCTTTAAGCTGTTTGATCTCTTTAGCCGTCATGGCGTGGGCGGGAGTGAATCGGCAATTCTTTTGACCACGTCAGGGAATACACTCAAATCCAGCGGACTGTTCGCAGTCCAATGCTTGAGATCTCTCAAGCACACGGCGCGCGCGGCCTGCATCACATCCTCGGCCAGTGCACAACGGCGAAGGAAATCCTGGCCAGCCGGCACGAGCCTCGGATCACGCTCTAAAGAGTCACCTATCGCTCCAAGCTCGTCAGCCACCTCCGTCAGCTCCGGCGGGGCAAAATGAAAATCTCGACGTCCCTTTTTTCGAATCTCGGCCATGCGGGGCAGCTTAGCAAAAGCGCGTTGAGTTAGCTCGTGAAACTCGGGCGTTGAAAACACCGCAGAGGGCTGGGGGGTTGGCGAGTGCTCCACTACCCGTTTCACCGTGGGAGGAGCCATGGAAGGAATGCTTTTCGGAGCTTCGACTCGCGGGGCCGGCAACGCCACGTCAGTTGGACTCACTATCATTCGTTCGGTAGACCCACTTGGCGTTACAGATTCCTCTCCATAGTAGTGCCCCACAAGATAGGCCGCATACAACGCGACTATTCCCACAACGCCCAGGACCACGTGCCGCTTCTTCACGGGTTGATCCTTTCCGCTTGGTCGTCGTTGTAGACGGCCCAGCTCAAGACCCGGCCATTTAAGTCGGCAATCTGCAGATCGAGGTTCGCCAGCTGCGCGCTCGTGCACCAAGTGCACTGATTCCGAAATTTCTGCACGATCACCCGCCCAACTGGATAGGGGCCGTCCGTGCTTTTGTCACACGCGTACTGCCCCTCGTAATCGCCAGAGGGGCATTTTTCATGTGGAAAGGCCGCATTGTCGCCCGATCCATCATCGTGCCGGGCCTCGTGAAAATCGGTCGCAAGTCTCAAGTAGGAGTTGATATCATCATCAGCCTTTGTCCCAGGCACCAGGATCGTAGTGAAGAGCCCCTCGCCAATCTGAAAAATACCAACCCTCGGAGTCGTGATGAAGAGCCTAAATCCTCCGACGAGCAGCGAATAGAGAATGCCCTCCTCTTTCCCAGCAAGATACACAGCGCCACCGGCATTGCGCATAATGGTCGTTGAACTGAAGGGCCCTATCACTTCTGACAAAAACGGCTGGTACTGAAGCGATCTCTCAACCCTCCCGCTAGTGTCATAATTTTCGCCCACCAGGTACGAGAAACGAGTCTCAAGCCACTGTTTAAGGCTTCGATTCGAAAAATCGGGGATGTCCAGAATATTGGCCTCGGACTGGTCCACAAACCCAGCATTTGAAAGGATCTCCAGATCCTTATCCACCAACGCTCGTTGATTCGAAGGAACCGAATCGTCAAACCTCACCGCCACCTTCCCGGCTGGCGCCTCACCTGACAGGCTTCGATGATTCTTGATAGGCAGCCCACAGCCCAATAGCAGAAGGAGCGGCAACACTTTAAGAATACGCACCATAGCACCCACACACGCCCCACCCCTTGGAGGTGAATAGGTGCAATCCCCTTGCCGCAGAAGCCGGGGCACCGTCAGCACTTATGTGGCATCAGCCAAGGCGTAGTCGCTCAGTGGACAGTGCATCAGCCCAGCCAGTGAGCAACAAATAACGTCACCCTTCTGGCAATTTCTCTTAGAAGTTGTTACTTCGCGCCGTAGAACTCCGCCCAGTACGGTGCCGCGCCCTCAAGGGTGCGTTCGCCGAGCGCCTGGGCCCTATGTTTGTCGATGCGCCACGGCTGATCGATGTAGCCTCTAAAGAACGCAATGTCCTTGCCCCGATCGATTAGGATCTTCGCCCAAGGCTCATTGATGGCCTCCGTCGGCGAGTACTTGGCGAACAGGGCCTTTAACGCACCTTCCTCGCGCAACGCCTTGATGCGCTGGAGCTCTGAAAGTAGCGCGACCGCCACCTCATGGGCTTTCCCGTAGTCCTTCACCACCAGCACCTGATTGCCGCCCGTCACCGTGCCGCCATCCTGTGATTCCCAACCGATTGCCTTTGCCTCAAGAAGTTTGTTCATGAGCAGAAAACGCCCGCGGACGTGGGTCTGGTTCAGACTCTTCGCACGAGACACCGCCGCCGAAAAAGAGGTCGCGAGATACAGATCCCACGACGTCTTCTTAAGCCGCAGCCGTTCCGCCTCATCCTTAACGACACCCGCCTCGACCAACTTAGGATCACTGCCGAACACCAGTCCCGTGAGATCGGCCCGCTCCTCTTCTAAAGACGCGCCCAGCGAGCCCAGCGCAATGCTGGGATCCACGCCGTCGGCATATTTGACCGGATCCACTATGCCCGAGCCATGGCCAATCACCTCATGGAGCAACGTCTGAATGAGTGTGCCAGTCTCATAAAGGTCCATCATGTCCTTCACCCGATCTCTCGTCGTAAAGGCCATCACCACCTGCTCGCGCATGGCCTTGGCCTCGGGATCAGCATTCTGTCCCGGGAACGGAAGGCGAATGACGTTCTTAAATCCGTCCGTTTTGCGAATGTCTTCGAAGTTCGGAAGATTGAAACCACCGGTCCGTATGCTCGACACCTCTTCGAAGTAGTAGCCCATGATCGCCGGCGGCGAATAGTCGGGGGCAAAGGTCTTGCGATAAGCCTTCTTTTCCCCTTCGACCATATACTCATACGGCATCAGGTTTTCAAAATACTGCGCGTTCTTCGCCAACGCCGCCGACTTCTTCGTTACCTCGCGGTCCACGAGAAGCACATAGTTCTCCCATGATCCGATGCGATTGAGGAAATCATCATAGGTCTCAACCCACCCGATCATGACGTCGAGCGTCGAATCGGTTCGATCCTTGAGCCACTCGATGTTGAAGGCCCGGAAGTCTTTTTCATCACCGGTGTGAAGATACTTGATAAAGTGATCGATCTGGGCCTTTTGATGCTCGCTCTTTGAATGGCTTTTCGCCTTAATCAGATGCGATTCCACCAGCCTCAACTTCTCACCGATAATACCCGGCGTTTTCACAGTGTGGATTTCACATTTGAGTCCCGCTTCCGATCGCACCACGCGGCAGTTGAGCGGGATTTCGATCTTCTTCTGCTCAAGCGCAGTATTCACCTCTTCCTTGGTGATCCCCTTTTCATAAAGGTTACCGCCGGTCTCCTCGAGTCTATCACTGGAATCCACGGGCTTTCTTTTGAGCTCCTGCGTGGGATCGAACATGAGCGCCAAAATCTCCTTCTCATTTGCCGCGGTGAGTTCTCTCCCATGGAGCTTGAGCACTTCGCGCATCTGTTCCTGTGTGACCTTGGTCAAAACGGCCTTGATTTGCGAACGCATATCGTAGGGGCCGTAGTTGTCGAGAAACTTAGCGGTGTAGACCAAGTACTCGTTGAAATTCTGTCCTAGAAGTTTTTTCGTCCCCCCAATTTTTTTGGACGTGAGCGATCTCGTGAGTACATCGCGGATAGTCAGCGCGTGCCGGTGGCTTTCAAAATACATGAGGCTCCGTCCGGCTCTGGCCGCCTGGATGAGTTCATACGCGAGTTTTTTTTCATTGGCGGGCAGTTTTTGCCACAGCTTCACCCGGGCTTCTGAACTCTCCACCCGAACATTGTCGGGAAGGCTCACGGGGCCGGCTCCAAACGCGATACTAACAAGTAGCACCAGAAACATATTGATCTCCTTGAAAGGCCGGATTTTACCATAAGACGCCTAGCGAAGTCCCAACTCCTTCATTTTCAGTTGCAACCCTTTCCGGCTCAGATTCAGATGCCGCGCGGCCTGGGTCACATTTCCAGAAGTCTTCATCAGCGCGTCCTCTATCATTTTCGTTTCAACAACCCGGGTGGCATCCTTAACGCGATCCTTGAGAGAGCCACCGGCCGCCGCCTGACTCAGCAAAAACCGTTTTTCTTCGAACTCGAGCACATCGTCAGGGAGTTCCTCGGGCGTGATGGCCCCGGTCTCATTCATGACCACCATTCGCTCGATAGCATTCTCAAGCTGCCGGATATTGCCCGGCCACGGAAACTGACTGAGAAGCTCAAGCGCCTCTGGGCTCACCGTGCAAGGGGCCCTCTTCAATTGCTCAGCCATCTTTTTCACAAAAAAGCCCACGAGAAGCGGAATATCGTCCGGCCTTTCTCTGAGCGGAGGCAAGTGAATGGGCACCACATTCAGTCGATAGAATAGGTCATTCCGGAACCGCCCATCCCTCACATCGGCTTCCAGATCCCGATTGGTGGCAGTGACAAGTCTCACATCCACCTTAAGAGTTCGCACACCCCCGACCCGCTCGAAGCACTTATCTTGCAGCACTCTCAACAGCTTCACCTGCATCTCTATGTTCATCTCCCCAATTTCGTCGAGAAACAAAGTGCCGCCATCGGCGAGCTCGAACCGTCCGGGCTTTGCGGCAATCGCGCCCGTGAAGGCACCCCGCTCGTGTCCAAAGAGCTCGCTCTCCATTAGGGTTGGCGGAATAGCAGCACAGTTGATCTTGATGAACGGTCCGTTATGTCTCGTGCTTCGATCATGCAGTGCCTGAGCGATGAGCTCCTTCCCCGTCCCGCTCTCCCCCGTGATGAAAATAGTCGACTCGGTTGAGGCCACCTTATCGATCACCTGAAAGACCTTCATCAGAAGAGCGTGTTTACCGATCATCGGATAACGCTCAGAATGAGTGGTGCGGATGGATTGTGAGCTGTGAAAAGCATAGGTCTTCACAGCCTTGCCAATCACTCGAATGAGTTCATTCTTTTCAAAAGGTTTCGCCAAATAGTCGAAGGCCCCCATCTTGAGCGAGTCTACGGCCGAATCGACCGTTCCGTGGGCCGTGAGAATAATGAAAGGAATTGGCAGCCTCTCCGCGACCACCCATCTCAGAAGCGCGAGGCCGTCTTCCCGTTCCAGCTTCAGATCCGAAAGAACCACCTGGACCGGCTCTCTCCGCAAAATTTCGCGCGCATCGTTCACCGTTCGCGCAGACAATACAGAGAAGCCCTCGGACGTCAGCATCGCCGTAAGGATCTTACGAATATTCTCCTCGTCATCCAGGACTAATATCTTGGCGTCCATGATCCTCCACCTGACTCCTCACCGGTCGCCTCTCCCGAGGCAGAGGCAGATGAATCTTGAACCGCGTCCCCTCCCCCTCAACCGATTGGACTGTTATCGTCCCCCCCATACTGTCTATGAGCCGCCGACAGATCGCAAGACCAAGGCCGGTCCCTTTCTGCTTCGTCGTATGAAAGGGAATGAAGAGTCTCGGCAGTTCCACTTCCGGGATACCCGGACCATCATCGGCCACCTCAATTTCTAGATAATCACGTGTCTCTCCGGTGATCCCGAGTTGCCAGCCTTCCCACATCTTGTAGATCGGCAGATCATCAAGGAAGGTCGCGGGCTTTGGCCGCAGTTCGTTCACTGTGACCGTAACGTTGACCGTGCGCCCCACCCCCTGCCCGGCCTGAACGGCATTCAACAGTAAATTCACGAGCACCTGTTTCAGCCCCTCAGGATCGATTGAGAGAGTCGGCCCGCGAGCCCCCACAACGGTGATCTTCGCTTCCTTTTGAAAGAGCTTCACCGTGTGCTCGATCACCTGCAGCGGATCGCACGCCGTCTGGGGGGAGGAGCGCCGAGGTTTGGCGAAATCCAAAATATCCGTGACGACATGAGTGAGCCTGTCGGTCTCATCGAGGATGATGTTGATAAATTCATCCGAGCGTTGAGAGGAATCCTTCAAGAGTTCTGCCGCTCCCCGAATGGCACCCAGAGGATTCTTGATCTCATGCGCCAGGCCAGCCGCCATCTCACCCACTGCCGCGAGCTTCTCGCGGTTGGTCGCATGACTAAAGGCCTGGGCATTCTTGAGAATCACCGCGATCTGGCGGGATACAGGAAAGAAGAGTCTCAGCTGTTCAGTCGTGAGAAGAATCCGCTCCCCCATCGTCGCCGCGGTGAATCCCACAAGACGCGAGTCATGCATAAAGGGGATTACAAAGTCGGCCCCAAGCCCCCGCATGGAACTGAGCACATCCTCACAAAAGCGAATGGGCCGAACGGAATGAAACGACTCACGGTCGTTTTCAATCGTTTCCAGAACAAAGGGGCGCCCCCGCCGCAATGAGATGTACTCGATGAGCGAATCGGTACTGGCCACCTCGCGCGACCCCGCAACCTCGGCAAGGCTCAGGTTATCCGCCTGTGCTAAAAACAAAGCCGCAGACTTGACCCCGAGCGCCTTCGTCAGAGCGCGTCCAATTCGGCGCCCCAGGTCGGGGGCGTCGACCGTTCCCATCAGATCGGAAGAGAGAAGACTCAGTTCCCGCTCGAGAGTGTTGTGGCGCTCGAGAAACAACTTGCGCGTGAATCGCGCCGTCGCATTTCGAATGGGATCAAACAAAACGATGATGCCAAATGATGCGATGAGAGTATTGAAGAAAAAAAGCCCCGGCCGGTCACCCACCCAGCTCACCAGAAGAGAGTAGAAGCTCGTGAGAATGACGGCCACCCCACCGAAGAGTGCTATCTTCGCCACCACCTCTTGCGCCGTCATCAGCTCTCGCTGAATGAAGACCTGGAAGAGAAACACTAGGTAAAAAGTGCGCGCGAGCGTCCCTACCCCCGGCACATTGGCCCCGGATATCTCCAAGAGATCGGTCATGTGAACAAGTAAGACGATCAGAGCACCCCAGGTCACATGCCGATACCGAGTCTTTTCCCGGGCCACGGTCGAGATCTGCGTCGCCCGAAAGAGCATGATCAACCAGATCGTGGTGGGAATCAGATAGAGAAAATGGCTGACATAAGAAAAGATAAGGCGAGTCCGATCGAATTGGGGTGAGCTCAGCCAAACAAACGCTCCGATAAAGACCGGCACGTACGCATACCACCACCGCTTGAGCACACTCTTAAAGCGCGGCACAAGTTCCGCCAAGAACCATAACGTGCAGGGACTGATCAGGAGTGTGACAAGCGAGCGAAGCGAACTTGGCCCCATCGACGGGCGAAAACTCTCAACGACGCCCATCGCGTCCTGAAAAAACAGAAGAAGCGAAAGCGCACCAAAGGCCTGGCACAGACGGCTTCGGAAATTGCGCATCAGCGCCGCCGTGCAGAGGCTGACGTCGACACACGCCGAGATGATTAGGCTAATGCTCGAGATCCCCACAACAGTGAGATACCACAAGAGGTCAGTAGGGGGGAATGACGCCCGTGATTCGACAGACGTTGCGGTAAAGAAGTCCGCCATAACCTCGCACGTAGAAGGGAGTGGTGACACCCAAGATCCGCGCCTGCTGAATAGGCCGCCGATCCTCGACGAGCTCGAAGCAACGCGGCGTCCAAAAGCAAAGACTACTGATCTGAGCGGGCACTCCGCGCGATCCAACGCGCTGCAATGTAATTGGTTCAGTCACAAACGCAAAATCATAGTTCTTAAAAACCATGGCGCACACAAAATCCAGATTGTCCGAAAAGCCCAGCGGCGCGGTGAAGAATCCGTCGGAGGTGATCGCAAGGCGTTGCCCCTCCTTCATTCGTCCTTTCAGATATTCCTGCACCCCCTGAAGCGTCTGCTCCGGCGCTCGGGTGAGACCGTCGCTCATGAGTTTCAACTCTCGCACCGCCATGAGCGAAACCCCGCAAAAGAGAAAAACAACCGAGGCCATCAGCTGCCAACGAGAATTGGTCAACCACCATTTGGGCAGCACCACGATCCAAAGGAGCGCGCAGCTGAACCAAAGATAGAGCGGCTCGATGGGAAACACGATCAGTGAAAAGACCGTGAACACCACTGCGGCGATGAGAAGCTCCGTTTGGCGCGAGATCGAAGGAACGAGACCCGCCCCTGCCGCAAAGAGGCTGGAAAAAAGGCACAGATACATTGGCCGCCCCATCTTAAAGGCCATCGACAGATGGTGGAGAAAGGACTGCATTCCCACATAGCCATCGCGAGCAAAAGACGAGCGATTGCTGTGCGGTAAAACATTGTAATGGGCCCCCTTCAAAAACCGCTCGATGACCAGCGGATCGCTGACAACAACTGGAATACATACTCCAACGACGACCACAAAAGAGATCGCTCCGATCTTGACGAGCGATCGCCACTCCCCTCGCGCCAGCCACAACGTCTGCGCCAGCGCCCCGAAGAGCCCAGCTGTCGGCGAGGTCCCAGCCGCAAACCCAAGCAAAAGTCCACTCACAATCCACCACCGCCGCCAAGGCCTCGTGGCTGTCACCAACAGACTTGAGAGTATTAGACAAAGCGCCATCTCATCGGGCCGGTCCTCGTTGTTGGGAAAAAAACTCACCAAAAAGAGAAATGCGATGATCCAAAGAGCCCTAAACGGTCGACTCGCCAAAGAGTATGGGCCGAGCAACCAGACAACCCAAAGTAAAATAATCACCGATCGGGTGAGTCGCCAAAGACTGTCAAACACCAGACTCGATCCATAGGAAACACCAAAGACCTTAAACCAACCGCCGAGAACGACTGGAAAGACGGGAGGGTAAAAGGCATACACGGTTCTCACCCCGATGGGGGCATTGGGGAGGTTGATGCCGGTGAGGGTGCCGCGAGTGGCCAGCTCGAGTGCCGGCGCCTTGAATTGGTAGACATCAGGTCCAGGAAACTTCACGTTGAAGTGGACTATCAGGACCTGCGCGACGCACCACAAGAGCGCAACGGCAAGGCCAGCGATCCAATAGAATTTTCGCTGCGTCATCAATGCGTCGGAGAGTTTCGCGTATAGAATATCACAGAGCTCCGCACTAGTGGCGAACTTGCACCCCGCGTTATTGAAAAGAAGTCGTAAACCTCCGATAATGGTGAGAGTAGTCCCACCTCTTCTCTTTCACTCGACCCCGTGAGCCTATTTAAATTCAAAGTCAGCGCGCCCAATGTCCGCGTCAACATCCCGACTCGCGGCCTCAATCTCAATACACAGGCGCGCACTATCTGGGCCATCGGCGGTGGCAAGGGCGGCATTGGCAAGACTCTTATCACTTCAAACATCGCGGTTTACCTAAGCTGGCTCAATAAACGCGTCGTCGTCGTGGATATGGATCTCGGCGGAGCGAATCTCCACACCAGTCTCGGCGTCGAGCCGCCGAATCGGACGCTGAGCGATCTCGTCATGGGCCGAATCGAAGACATCCATGATCTCATTCAACCAACACCTCTCAAAAATTTAGGTCTCATCAGCGGCGCACAGGATCCCGTTGGCATTGCCAATATGAGGCACATGCAAAAGGCGCGGCTTTTGAGAAAGTTCCGCGAAATCGACGCCGATTTTGTGCTCCTTGACCTGGGCGCCGGCACCGCGACCAATACACTCGACTTTTTTCTGCTGGCCGACAAAAAGATTGTGGTCACAACGCCCGAACCCACGGCCATTGAAAACGCCTACCGTTTCATCAAGTCGGCGTTCTACCGAATGCTGCGCGCCTCGTCGCCTTCGCCCTACGTGCGCCAGCTTATTGAAACCGCGATGGACGCGAAGAACTCCCGTGGCATCCGCACCCCGAGAGATCTTCTCGCCGAGGTGAACCGCCTCTCGCCGCTCGATGGAGCCGAACTCGACAAGCGCATGCATCAATTCAGCGTGTCTCTCATCGTGAATCAGGTGCGCGTGAAGGCCGAATCCGACATCGGCAAATCGATCCAGATGGTGTGTGAGCGCTACTTCGGTATGGACGTTGAAAACCTCGGCTACCTCCCCTATGATAACGCTGTCTGGCAATCCATTCGGCGTCGAATGCCGTTTCTGTTGGAGGCTCCCAATTGCACGGCAGTCACACATTTAGAAGAGATTCTGAGAAATCTGCTGAAGACAAAGAGATGAAGAAGGCAACCGACACATTTTACGACCTGCTCAAGGTTCCCCGGTCAGCCAACATCGGTGAGATCGTCGCGGCCTACCACACGGCCAAGAGTGCCTTTTCAAAAGATTCAGTCGCCACCTACTCGCTCTTTTCGGCGGAAGAGGTCCAGATAGAGCTAGGCAAACTCGAGGAGGCCTATCTCACGCTCTCCAATATTGATAAGAAACGCGACTACGATAAGGTTCTGACACTCAAAGGGGTGCCACCCAACTCTCCCCAGACCCCGACGGCTTCGCCTCCCCCTCAGGTCGTCGCGGAGAAGGCTGAAGTAGCCCCTGACCCGACGCCACCTCCCGCAACGGTCGCGCCCGACGAAATCTCAGGCCCATTCCTTGAGCAGATGAGAACCCAACGGGGGTTAAGCGTTGACGATGTCTCGCGCATCACCAAGATTCCGACAAAATTCCTGAAGGCCATCGAAGCGGAAGACGTCAAGCGCCTTCCGGCTCGAGTCTATGTGCAGGGTTTTGTGAAAAACATCGCCGTGCTCTACAAACTCGATGCCGCCACAACAGCGACGGCTTACCTCAACTCCATCGACAGCCGCACCAAAGAACTTTGGAAAGAGTAATCAACCTCCGCCTCACCTCTGCCGGCCGCCTCGATGCCGCGCTCGCGAAAGAGCTCAGCTTAAGCCGCACACTCATCGCAGAAAATATCGAAAGAGGAGCGCTTGAGCTCAATGGCGTGTCAGTCAAGAAACCCAGCCACAAAGTCTGTGAAGGCGACTCAGTCAAAGGTGTCATCAGCGATCCCTTTGAAACGACCGTCTCGGTGGTTCCAGGGGATCTTGATATTCTTTTTGAAGATGAAGCGCTCATCGCCCTCAACAAACGCCAAGGCGTAGTCGTCCACCCGGCCCCAAGCTTTAGGGGCGACACCCTCGTCAGCCACCTGCTCCACCATCTTCAAAACAGCGCAACTTTTCGGCAGCTCTCACCTGACCGCCCCGGCATCGTCCACCGGCTCGATCGCGGTACAAGTGGCGTGATTCTCATCGCAAAGACCCGCGCTGTCCTGGACGCCTTAAGCCATCAGTTCAAGACCCGAGCGATTCAAAAAACCTACGAATGCATCGTCTGGGGCGCGACCGAAGCCGAAGGATCGTACAATGCCCCCATTGGGAGAGACCCAATCGATCGCAAGCGCATGAGCCTCAAGGCGCGCCAAAGTCGGCTATCCGAAACGGCCTGGAAACGAATCACGGCCTTCCCCCATTTCAGCCATCTCGAGGTCTATCCGAAGACAGGTCGCACCCATCAGATCCGGGTTCATCTCTCCGCGGGCGGCTTTCCCATTGTCGGGGACTCGCTTTACGCCCGGCCCGCCCTTCAAAAAAAACTTACTCTGCCCCGACTGCTCTCGGAACGGGCGGCCGCCATTGAACAGACCTGCCTCCACGCAAAGCGTTTGGTGTTCACCCACCCCACGACCCATCTTCTCATGACGATCGAGGCCCCCCGCCCGAAGAGCTTTGATTTGGTCCTAAACCTGATTACAACCCTGGACAGATGATTTCATTCGGTTGCGTCATTGAAGCAAAGGGAGAGACCCCCTCACTCATCGACCAGGTCCACGGAAACACGGTGGTCAATGCCACCCAGCTCTTAAGCCGCCTCCCCGCCGACGCTCTGTGGACCGACACCGACTCGGAGATTTATATTTTCACCGCCGACTGCCTGCCCATTCTCTTCCACGGCACCGACCCGAAGGCTCCCGTCGCAGCAGCCCACGCCGGCTGGCGCGGGGCCCTGGCCCACATTGCCCGCTCTACGAGAGAGGCCATTGCTATTCCCACCGCCGAGCTCCAAGTCTGGCTTGGCCCCAGCCTAAAAGCTTGCTGTTTCGCCGTTCGCGAAGATTTTACCGCGGTCTTTCAGAAGAAGGGTTTTGATATCGCACCCTATCTCACTCGCCACGGTGAAAAGACCCATTTTGATCTGGTGGAGTGGGTGATTCAGACCCAGCTCAAAGACCTCAGCCGTGAACAGCTAACCATTGATCGGCGCTGCACCTACTGCTCCCCCGAACAACTCCCCAGTTTTCGAAGAAACGGATCAACCGACCCACGAATCAAGTCGTGGATTCGCAGGGCGCGCTAGTAATGGTGTCTGCGCACCACTCGGGAAGCTTTCCGACACGCCCCGAGAGACTCATCACCAGAGCGTCCTTCACGCCTTCGTAGTATTTCTTTCGCCTTCCTGCGATCGAGAACCCCAGTTTTAGATAAAGCCGAATCGCGGCGACGTTCTCTTCCTTCACTTCAAGTGAAGCGCTCTCCACCCGTTCATCCAACAAATAGGCGTGCATCAACCGGCACCCTAACCCCTTTTGCCGAAAACTCTCCTTCACCGCCACAGCAACGATATCCAGCTCACCCCGCACCAGTAGCCCCATCGCAAAGCCCACCAGGACCTTGCCATCCCACAGGCCAATGTTGTAGCTACTCCCGTGATTCAGGAAAAACTGAAAATCCCGGCGAGGCCAGGCTTCAAATCCAATGCCAGTGATTGCCTCAAGGTCCGAGGCCAAAAGCCGCCGAATCATCCACCCCCCAACAGATTGACCACCGCATATTTGTCCCGCAAAAAACGAATCCACTCTTCAAGAGATCTCTCCACCCTCAGTTTTTGAAGAAGGGTCCGGATATTCCCCCGTTGCGATTCCAACGTCTCCCCCTGAAACCGCGACTGATTCTGCTGATAGTACCGTTCGATCTCACCGTCGGTTATGATCGGGGTTAGCGTCTCGACCTTTTTGCTCAGATAAAGCTCGACCTCCATCCGGCGCAGAATCGCCTCCACAGCTTCCCCTTCGGTCCTTGAAAACTCCTTCAAAATCAGCCCCCACCGCTTTTCGTTGGATTTAAGGCCGTTCCAGCGCGCCTGGGCCTGAGCGCGGGTCACGGTCGCTGCCTTGAGACTCCTGATCTCCCCCATCACCATCTCTTCGAAGAGAAGTCGACTCACGGCCTTCTTCAAATCCTCTTGACCCGCCGGCGCGACGTTCACGCCATTACCATCTACAAGATCGCGAATGGCTCGGAAGAAGTAAGTCTCCTGAACGGTCAGAATGGTGTCCCCGAGCGCCGCCGCTGTGCCCGCCATCACAAATCGGCCAGAGAATGTCGGCGCACCCGTAGCCACACTCACGCAAAAAAACAGAAACAGGGCTTTTTGACTAAGAAAAGACGGCAATCGTTTCAATCTCTATCAAAACCTGCTTCGGCAGCTCAGACACCTCGACCGTGGTGCGCGCTGGGTAGGGTTGCAAAAAATGCTTGGCGTAAATTTCGTTGAAGCGGACGAAGTCGCCCATATTCTTCAAAAATACCGTGGTCTTTGCCACGTTTTTGAGGCTCAAACCGGCCGCCGCCAGCAAGGCCGAGATATTCAGGAGCACGGTTTCGGTCTGCTCCTCAATGGTCGCCCCCGACACGGTCATGGTCTTTGGGTCTAAAGGAATCTGCCCCGACAAAAAGAGCAGGTTCCCCACGCGCATCCCCTGTGAATATGGGCCAATCGCCGCCGGCGCATTCTTAGTGACGATGGGGTTCATGTTTTGTCCTCTGGCTTGGCCTCAAATGATAATTTCATCTGGATATCCACTTTGTGGGTTTCAAGAAACCGGGCCATCTCCTGAGTCAGGTCCACCTTCGACAGGACCTTTCCAAACTCACGTCCGAATGTCGCATAAAGATCCTCTTTCTTCTTCCCCACGCCATCAAGAATGGCCCCCAGAAGCTCCTTGGGCAATTTCAAGTCCTTGAGCTGATTCCTGACCATGTCCTCTGTCATGAACACGGTCGCCAGGCCCGAAAGAGCCATTTCGCGGATCAACTCATTCCACCACGGTTTATCGAGGGCCTTATCTTCCATTTCATTTCCCCGCAGCGCGCTTTTCAAATCGATCAAACATGGTTGGCAAACTCACCTCAGTCATCTTCTTCGTCACCCACCCCGGCACGAGAAAACCAAACGCCACCTCAAGCTCATAATGTGCTTCCACACCGGAGGGGATCTCTTTGAGCAACCACAGGCCATCATTGGTCTTAAAAAAGTTGCTCTTCATCAGGCTCCACTTCACCTCGGTGGGCTCCGAAATCACAAACTCCAGCGTGTACTCAAAGCGCTTGATCACCTCAAGCTCAAAGTCGACGCGAACCTTCTTACCCTTCCCTGTTGCCTTGGCGGAAACCACCTCGGGAAGGAACTGAGGATAAGACTCAAAATCGATAATGGTCTCAAAGAGCGACTTAAGGGGCACTCCCATCGCCTTATCGCGCACAACCGTGGCCATCTACCATCCGTACCGCGGCTTGAGATCAAAACAATGGGTCGCCTCGATATTGCGGATCGTCCCCGTCTCAGACCTCATCACAACTGAGTGCGTATGCGCGCCACCCGCGAAATACCGAACGCCCTGGAGATAACTCCCATTGGTGATCCCAGTCGCGATGAACATCACATTGCCCCTGGCCAGATCGTTCATCTCATAAATCCTGTTTTCATTCGTAATGCCCATCGTTTTTGCGCGGTTTCTCTCCTCATCACTTCGAAACTTCAAGATGCCCTGAAAATCGCCACCCATGCAGCGCATCGCTGCCGCGGCAATCACACCCTCCGGCGCCCCTCCGATTCCCATCAGAATATCGACACCGGTCTCCAATCTCGCCGTTGCGATCGCGGCCGACACGTCTCCATCGCCAATCAAACGAATGCGAGCACCCGCCCGGCGCACCTCATTAATCAGATCCTGATGCCTTGGCCTATCCAAAATGATCACCATCAGATCGGACACTTTCTTTTTCGTAGCCTTTGCCACCTCGTTGAGGTTCCAGGTCGCCCCTTTGGTGATATCGATGACGCCCTTTGCCGTCGGCCCCACCGCAATCTTGTCCATGTAGGTGTCCGGAGCGTGGAGGAAATTTCCCTCCTCGGCCGCCGCGATCACCGAAAGCGCCTCACTGCGCCCCAAAGCTGTAATCGTTGTCCCTTCGAGAGGATCGCAGGCGATGTCGATCTTGGGTCCCTTTCCGGGGCCCACCTTTTCACCAATGAAGAGCATCGGCGCCTCATCGCGCTCGCCCTCACCAATCACAATCGTTCCATCGAACGGAATAGAATCGAAGGCCTTGCGCATCGACTCCACCGCCGCATGATCCGCCGCCTTTTCATTTCCTTTGCCAATCCAAGGGGCCACGGCAAGTGCCGCCGCTTCGGTCACACGCACAAACTCAAGGGCTAGGTTTCGATCCATGAAAACACCACCATTCTTAAGGGGGTCAATATACCAAGCGCCCCTCAAAAAACCAATGGTGCTAAGGCCGGATGGCCCTAACACCACTGGTGGGGGATATGGAGGGTATTTCTACCCGAAACGACGCTTGGAAACAGGAGGATGTGACAGCGAAACGAAAGAAGAATACTTTTTACTCCATGGACAAAGACGAGGCCAGACTCAGACGCGCCATCAGCGACCGGGCTAAAGACCGCCGCCAACTCAGATGGCGACGCAGCGATGCTATTCCCAACACCCTCGCCAGCATGCTTAAGAACTACTTTAAGGATGACCCGCAAAGCATGAAACAGCTTGAGGATTCACGCCTCATTCTTTCCTGGCCCCGCATCGTGGGCGAGGCGATCGCCAAGGTGACTGAGGCGCTGCGCATCAGGGATAATCGTCTCTTTATTTCGGTGCAAGATCCTCTCTGGCGCCAGGAGCTTCTCTTTCAAAAGCACGTACTCCTCAAGCGCATCCGCGCCGAGTTCCCAAAATCCAACGTCAGAGATATTTTCTTCGGCGGTTAACCTCATCCCCACCAGAGCAGCTTCAGGGCAAAGACGCTAGACTCCAGTGCTCCCGAAACCGCCGGCACCGCGAGTTGTAGTGTCCAAGCAGTCGACCGCGTTCCACTCAATTCGCGCAACCGATGCCAGCACCAGCTGCGCAATTCGCATCCCATGTTCAATCACAACCGGGTGATCTCCCAGATTCACCATCAAGATTTTCATCTCACCCCGATAGTCGCTGTCGATCGTCCCCGGTGCATTCACCACCGTCAGCCCCTGCTTGATGGCGAGCCCGCTCCGAGGCCTCACCTGGATCTCAAACCCCGGGGGCACAGCCACTGCAAGCCCCGTCGGTACGGCCGCACGTTCAAGCGGTTTCAGCTCAAGTGGCACATCAAGACATGCACAGGCATCACATCCACTTGCACCAGCACTCTGATACTGCGGAACAACGGCCCGCGCGTTGAGTTTCGTGATCAAAACTTTCACAGAACCTCCAACTGTTTGGGCTTCAACCGACTCCGCCCCAGACACAAAATGCTCTCGGCCTTTCGCTGAAAAATTTGATTGGCGACCTTCTTCACCCGCACGGGATCGACCATTTCAATCGCCTTGATGATCTCCTCGATACTCACATAGCGACCAAAAACCAGTTCATTGCGCCCCAGCGACTCCTGGCGACTGTCCATCAGTTCAGAGGCCAAAAGAATCGACCCCCTAATCTGCCCCTTCACGCGATCGAGATGCTCGATCGGGATTTCATTCAATTTCACCTTCTCAATCTCGGCAGCCACGATTTCGAGGTACTTACGCACCGATTTCGACTCCATCCCAGCGTAGATAACCAGAACCCCCGAATCGGAATAGGGCAAAAGCTCGGCATCCACCGAATACGCCAGCGCCGCATTCTCGCGCACTTCCTGAAAAAGACGGCTCCCCATCCCTCCTCCGAGGTAAACACTCAAAACAACGGCATCGTAACGGCTCGGGTGGGTCAGCTCCACCCCTTGATAGCCCAGGAGAACGTGCTGCTGTTCAATGTCCGCCTGTTCGCACTTTCTCGTTGCTCGGTAGCGAGAAGGCAGTCGCTTCGATGGGATCACCTTCTGCTTTTCTCCAGTTCCGGAAAAGCTCTTACCCACGAGCGCCTTCAACGCCTCAAAGTCGATAGCCCCAGCCACCGACACGACCATGTTTTCGGGGCCATAGTGATCCTGAAAAAACTGCTCGAGCTTTCCCACCTTCATCTTGCCTATCGTCTTACGGGTCCCGATCACCGGCTGTCCGAGAGGCTCTCCGCGCCAGATCATCCCCGCAAAGACATCAAACGCCCACTCATCCGGGGAGTCCTCAATCATCGCCAGCTCCTGCAGCAGCACCCGCTTCTCGCGATCGAACTGTTTCTTATCAAATAGAGGCTCGCTCACCAGATCGCTCAAGACATCGATGGCAAGCTCCACGTCCTCCTGCAAGACCGTCGCATGAAAGCAAGTGTATTCACGGTCCGTGAAGGCATTCAGGTCGCCGCCACGTGCCTCGAGCACAGTGGCAATTTCGTCCGCTCGGCGCCGCTTGGTGCCCTTAAACACCATGTGCTCAATGAAATGGCTCGCACCGTTCTCTTCCCGACTCTCGTACGAGCTACCTAGTTTCACCCACACGCCAATCGCAACGCTGCGCGCGTGCGCGTGATTCTCGGCCACTAGCCGTAATCCATTGGGAAAGGTGTGTTGTTGGTAGAGCTCTATTTTACTCGTCGTCATCACGATGGTACCGAGGAGCAGGAGCGCGTGACTCGTCCTCTTCCCAACGTCCACGACCACCACGTTCAGGAGCAGCGCGGTTAAACCGATCGTCGTCCGAAGGACCGCGAGAGTCCGCTACCCGCGGAGCAGGCCGATCGTATCCGCCTCGTCCACCACGATCGCCTCTGTCCCCGCGATCTGGCCGCGGCCCACGTGGACCTCGGCCACCGCCGCCCCTGTCGTGACGCGGCTGATCCTGGTAACTGCGATCGTTAAAGTTCGGCTCAGAAGAGTTATATCGGTCGTCTCGCGGTTCGCGGCCCGAATCCCGGTATCCGGCATCACGGGTATTTCCGTCGCGCTCACTTCGCTGGTGACCACCTTCACGGCCGCCACCGGCTGGGCCACGATCTCTGTCACCGTACCCGCCGCGTCCACCGCGACCCTCGTCACGACCGCCGGGGCGGAAACCGCCCTCACGAGGAGGGCCCGAACTAGCATCACGGCCACCGCCACGTTGACCACTATATCCACCCCGGCCACCACCGCTGCCTTCACTGCGGGGCCCGCGATCAAAACGTCCTCCGCCGCCGCTGCCACGAGGTCCGCGATCCCGGCTTCCCCCTCGGCCACCACCCCCCACGCGATCCCGACTAGAAATCCGCCGCGCCTCTCGGAGCGGACGATCCTCTGGATCCTTCATCAAAGTGCTGTTATCGAGCTCCTGCTCCGGCGCCGCCGAGTCGGCAAAATAGTCGGACGGGGAGGTTGGCTTTATTTCCGCGCCCTCTTCCGCAGCAACGCCAGTGTCATCGGCCTCGTTCTCCCTGGGCTGATTCAACAGTGCCTTTCGTGAAAGCCGCATCTTTCCGCTTGGCTCCACCTCAAGGCACTTCACCCGAACGATTTCACCAATCTTAACCACGTCTTCAACGCGACGCACTCGGTGCAGATCGAGTTCCGAAATGTGACACAGCCCTTCCGTGCCCGGGATGATCTCGATGAAGGCACCAAAATCGGCGATGCGGGTCACTGGCCCTTCATAAATCCGGCCTGGCTCCGCCTCTTCAACGATCTTCTTGATGATATCGATCGCCTTGGCGGCGCTCACCTCATCCACCGACGCGATGTGAATGCTACCGTCATCTTCAATATCGATCTTAACGCCCGTTTGTTCGATGATACCGCGGATAACCTTTCCACCGCTGCCAATCACTTCACGTACTTTTTCCGGCTTGATCTTAATAGTGTGGATTCTCGGGGCGTACAGAGACACGGACTCTCTAGGTTTATCGATCGACCTATTCATCTCGCCCAGGATATGGAGTCGACCGGCCTTGGCCTGCTCGAGCGCCTGCTCCATGATCATCCGGCTCACCCCGCCGATCTTAAGGTCCATTTGGAAAGCCGTCACACCATCATTGGTGCCGCAAACCTTGAAGTCCATATCGCCCAGATGATCTTCATCACCCAGAATATCGGACAGGATCGCAATCTTCTCGCCTTCCTTAATGAGTCCCATGGCCACACCGGCCACCGGCTTCGGAATCGGCACACCGGCATCCATCAGCGCCATTGAGCCACTACACACTGTCGCCATCGAAGACGACCCATTCGACTCGAGCACTTCCGAGACGAGGCGAATCGTATATGGGAATATCTCCTTGGAAGGCATCACAAATGAAAGAGCTCTCTCAGCCAAGAAGCCGTGCCCTATCTCACGCCGGCCAGGGCCACGCAGGGGCCGCGCCTCCCCCACCGAGAACGGTGGGAAGTTGTAATGAAGCATGAAGGTCTTCTGGTACTGCCCACTGATCGAATCAATCCTCTGCTCGTCATCGGCTGTGCCTAAAGTCACGGCCGCCAGAACCTGCGTCTCACCCCGTGTGAAGAGGCCAGACCCGTGAACACGCGGTAATAGGCCCGTCTCACAAGTAATCGGACGAATCACATCGTAAGCACGACCATCGATACGCGCCTTCGAATTGATGGTCAGCTCACGAGCATAAGTCGCCTTCAGCTCTTCGTAGTAGATGCCGACGAGCTTATTGCGCGTCGTATCTTCTTCCGTTTTTGCCTCAGCCACCTTGAATTTCTTGTCGGCCTTCTTATGAACGTCATCCAGAGCCTGGTACCGGGCGAGCTTTTCGCGAACCGCGAAGGCTTTGCCGAAATCCGGCCAGAGATCCTTGTGCATCTGCTTTTTGAGCGTCTCATCGCGCTTCGGCTTTTCATACTCACGCTTGGTCCGTCCGACCTTCGACTTGAGCTCGTCCTGCAGGTCCAAAATCGCCTGCATCTGCTCATGCGCGTAGTAGATCGCATCATTGAGGAGCTTTTCGCTCACCTCTTTGGCGCTGCCTTCCACCATGACCACGCCCGTACGAACACTCGACACCAACAGATCCAAGGTAGTCGTTTCAGCATCCGCCGGCGCGAAATTCATGACGAGGTCGCCATTGATGCAGCCCACGCGGCCACAGGCCACTGGACCATTCCACGGGATATCAGAAATATGCAGCGCAGCGCTTGCAGCGATGGAGGCCACAAGATCCGGCTCATTCACACCATCAGTCGAAAGCACCGTAGCTACGACGTTGGTCTCAAACATGTAATCTTCAGGGAACAGCGGACGAATCGGCCGATCGATAATACGGGCCGAGAGCGTCGCCTTATCGGAAGGCTTAGCCTCTCTCTTAAAGAAGCCACCGGGGATGCGCCCGGCCGCGTAATACTTTTCTTGGTAATCGACGGTCAGTGGGAAGAAGTCTTGCGTCGCAAGCTTCTTACTCGACACCACCGTCACGAGCACCATCGTGTCTCCGTAACGAGCCAGAACCGACGCATCGGTCTGTTTCGCGAGTTTTCCAGTTTGTAATGTTAGAGTCCGGCCACCGTAGTTAGTACTCACCTCAACAACAGACATATTCTTCCTTTAATAAGGGTGGATTGATTACTTGCGGATATTCAGACGTTCAATCAGAGCCTGATACCGGGAAGAGTCGATACCCTTCAGGAAGTCGAGCAGGCTTCTTCGTCGACCCACCATTTTCAACAACCCTCGACGTGAGTGGTGGTCTTTCATGTGCGACTTAAAATGCGGAGCCAGCGCATTAATTCGTTCCGTCAGCAAGGCAACCTGAATCTCGGCCGATCCCGTGTCCCGTTCATGGACTCGATAACCGCTGATGACTTCGTTTTTCTTCTCCTTAGTGATCAATTCACACCCTGTTTTTCTAATAAGTTAAGCCTTTTTATTAACACCATGAAGGCTTCTCTGGCAAACCAATTTCGGCCCGGTTCAAGGCTCCTTCAAGCATCGCAATACCGATCCGAGCAATACCTCAAATACTTAACATAGTTTGTATAACCCTTACGGAGATGGTCGGAGACCTGCTCCGAAAAACCATCCAAGGTCACGCTCTGGTCGATGGAAAAGTTGCCACACATGAGCCTTCTCAGCTCTGTTAGGTGGGCCACCGTTCCCAGTCTTTGGCCGATTTCATGGGCCAAACTTCTCACGTAGGTCCCTTTCGAACAGTGGACCTCAAATTCGATAGATGGGCTTTCAAACGAGATGAGGTCCACTCTGAACAGTTTGACCGGAATGGGACTCAGTTTGACGTGAATGTCCTGGCGAGCCAACTCGTAAAGCCGCACTCCATTCACCTTCTTAGCACTATAGGCCGGCGGAACTTGCTCCCAAATCCCCTCAAAGCCCTTCAGCACCGCACGGACCTGGTCCTCCGCAATTTCCGGAACACCCTTTCGCTCAGACACCTCGCCGGTGCAGTCCATGGTGGCCGTTGCCAGACCGAGCTGAAGTTTTGCGCGATAGACCTTGTCGGCATCGATCAAAGTCTGAGAAAGCCTTGTCGCCTTCCCCAAAAGAAGCACCAAAACACCGCTCGCAAAGGGATCCAGACTCCCCGTGTGTCCCACTTTTTCGCCACCCGCAAGGCGCTTAACCTCCCGGACAACATCAAAACTGGTCGGCCCGGGGTGCTTGTCGATCACCAAGAGCCCCTCGCGATGGGAGATTTCAGGTCGCAGCATGGTTGATCTCTTTGAAAAGTTCCATCAGCCGGACGGTGCTCCCCACCTGCTCGTCCTGGAGGAAACGCAGTTCCGGCACACTTCTTAAGTTGAGCCCCCGGGCAATCACCCTTCGGAAGAACCCTTGAGCCGCATCCAAACGCTTTGTCACATCCTTAAGATCGAGGCCTTCGGCGTTAAAATAGACTTTGGCGACCTTCAGATCCGGCGAGAGAGCTACGTCCGTAATCGCAACCTGTTGGAGCGTCGGATCCTCAACTGTACTCGCTAGGCATTGCACAAGCTCGCCTCGGATCAACTCCGCCACCCTTTTGGATCGACGACTCTCACTCACAAACTGCGCTTGACCTCTTCCTTCACGTACGCCTCGAAGTGGTCACCCATCTTCACGTCATTGAAGTTCTCAAGGCCAATCCCGCATTCAAATCCCTGCGCGACCTCTTTCACATCCTCTTTGAACCGTTTCAGCGACGAGAGCTTGCCCTCATAAACCACTCGGGAGTCTCGCAACAATCGCAGAAAGCAGCCCCGCTGCACTTTTCCGTCGATAATAGCACTGCCGGCGATTGTCCCAATCTTTGTAATGTGGAATACGTTTCGCACCTCGGCCCGGCCGATGACACGCTCTTGAACTTCGGACCCGAGCATCCCTTCGAGGAATTTCTTCAGATCATCGAGCATGTCGTAGATGATCGAATAAGTTCGCAGCTGCACCCTCTCCATGTCGGCGACCTGTTGCGCCTTGAGATCCGGTCGCACGT
Source organism: Deltaproteobacteria bacterium (assembly GCA_016196825.1). Taxonomy (GTDB): domain Bacteria; phylum Bdellovibrionota; class FAC87; order UBA2466; family UBA2466; genus JACPWY01. The sequence goes on from JACPWY010000021.1 coordinate 39,753, forward strand.
TAAAGCCAACAATGACGGCACCACTTGCAGCGGCGAGCATCACGTCGCTCTCTGTGATTCCACCGGTCGACGCGTGGAGCAACTTCGCCTTCACCTTATCCTGAGGTAATTTGCCAATCGCCTCGCGCAGGGCCTCTGTCGACCCCTGCACATCGGCCTTCAAAATAATCCTGAGTTCCTTTTCAACCGTCGCTGCTGCGAGTACCTGCTCGAGAGTCGCCTTGGGACGTCCATCGCCTTGTTTCTCGCGGCTTTTGATCTGCCGGAGCTCTACAAGTTCGCGCGCCCGTTTCTCATCAAGAGCGGCCGTGATCTCATCTCCCACATTGGGTACTGTCGACAGACCCATCACCTCAACCGGCTCACTGGGACTAGCCTCCTCAATTCGCTTGCCGGCCCAATCGGACATCGCCCGAATTTTACCCACGCTCTGCCCGCACACAACCGTGTCGCCGCGTTTGAGCACGCCCTGCTGCACCAATATCGTTGCCAGCGGCCCCTTGTTCTTGTCGAGCTTCGACTCAATCACCGTGCCGCTCGCCGGAACCGCGTGGCTCGCTTTAAGCTCAAGCATTTCAGACTGCAGCAGAATATTCTCAAGAAGGGTGTCGATCCCTTTTCTGGTTTTCGCCGAGACATTCACATAGAGCGTGTCGCCACCCCACTCTTCGGGGTTTAAGCCATGACCCGCCAGCGTCTGCTTCACGCGATCGGGATTAGCCTCGGGCAAATCGGTCTTATTGATAGCAACGATAATCGGCACCTCCGCGGCCTTCGCGTGAGCTACGGACTCAAGTGTCTGAGGCATCACTCCGTCGACACCCGACACCACGAGCACCACAAGGTCCGTCACCTTCGCGCCGCGGGCACGCATTGCCGTAAAGGCCTCGTGACCAGGAGTATCGAGGAAGGCAATTCTTCCCTTTGGCAATGTCACCATGTAGGCACCAATGTGCTGCGTGATGCCTCCGGCCTCACCGGCCGCCACATCGGTCTTGCGAATCGCATCCAAAAGAGACGTCTTCCCGTGATCCACGTGACCCATGATGGTCACGACCGGTGGACGCGGTTCCTGCGGCCCCTCTGTTGCGGGCGCAGCGGGAATGAAGTCCGACTCCTTGAAGACCTGCTGTTTCACCTCAAACCCAAACTCATGTGAAACGAGTACGGCCGTATCGTAATCTACGGTTTCGTTGAGTGATGCCGTCACACCCATATTCATGAGCTTCGGGATAACAGCGGTCCCTTTCACGCCCATCCCCTTGGCGAGATCGGCGACAGTGATCTTTTCACCCATTTCCACTACGCGCTTATGCTCCGCAGGCGTGGTGATCTGTGTCTTCTGGAGAGGACGGGCAAGACCGGTCTTTTTCTTCTTGGTTGCGTGAATCAATTCACGCTTCAAATAGTCAGCGCTCTTAAAGACCGAATCTGTGCGCGCCGTTCGACGCTTGGAATCCTTCGACGCGTCAGTTGCCGGCGCAGCGAGAATCTCGACCTCTTTCAATCGCTTCGGTCCACCCTTTACTTCAGACGTTTCGTCTTTTCCAGCGACCTTGGCAGGCTCGAGCTTTTTCTCAGGCTTCGGGCCTACCGTGGCGCCAAGATAGGTCTCAGTGGCCACCTTCTTAATGATGGATGGGAAGAGTTTCCTTCTTGGTGGAGGCGTAATCTCAATTTTGCGTGTCGGGATTTTTGGCGCTTCAGGGACCGCCTTCTCCACAACTTCCGTTTCAACTGCCGCTGCCTCCTCCTCCGGAGCCTCAACAACCACAGGCATTTCGACATCCGCGTCGACTGGAGCCACGGTCTCATCTACGGACTTGGTGTCAACCTTGGCATCATCTACAGCCGGCGCACCTTTCGCCCGGCGACGAATCACCGTCGCGCCAACTCGTTTTTCCGTAACCCCTGGCTTTGTAATGGCAGGAGCAGATGCTGACTTAGTCGGCAGTGGTCGATTTTTTCGATAGTACTCCCGGATGCTGCGCACCTCCTCCGTTCCAAGAACACTCATTGGGTTTTTGATGTCGATCCCCAGACGCTGAACCACGTCCACCAGATTCTGATTCTCGACGCCAAGTTCTTTGGCTAGCTCGTAAACCTTAAGCTTTAGTACCATCGTTTACTCTTTATCCCCTTGTGGAGCCGCTTCAGCTGCCTTCTCAAGAGCTTCCTGCTTTTGAGAACGCTCCTCATGCGCCTTCACTTCCGCCTTCAATCGCTCGAACACCTGATCCGCCGAAAGCTTGGCATTCATCTGGGCATTTTTTGCCGCTTCTGCCTGCGCGCTCCTCATGCTCTGGAGTTCACCCGACGCCATGAATGCCGCTGCACCGGCCTTGATCTCAACGCCCTTTTCGGGAGTACAGCCTGGCACCTGCGCAAGAGCCTCAATTTCCGCACTCGCAATCTGCTCAACAGAGTAGCCGTACTGGTAAAAGCTCTGGACTATCGTATCGTTCATGCCCTGGATCTTCGCGAGCAGGGCCTTCGCGTCCTCCTGTCTCTTCGCCATTCGGGTCTCAGAGAGAATGTCGAGTTTCCAGCCAGACAAAATAGAGGCAAGCTTAACGTTTTGGCCGCGCTTTCCGATCGCAAGACTCAATTGACTATCAGCGACCACAATCGCCATCGCGTGATTGTCTTCATCGATTACAACTTTGATCACTTCAGCGGGCGCAAGTGCGTTGCACACAAATCGTGTCTCATCGGCGTCCCAAGGTACAATGTCGATCTTTTCACCGCGCAGCTCCTGTACCACATTCTGCACACGCGCACCTTTCACACCAACACACGCACCAACAGGATCCACATCCGAGTCGACCGAGGCCACAGCAATCTTGGCTCGAATGCCCGGTTCGCGCGCCGCCGTCTTAATAACAACGATATCTTCCGCCACTTCGGGCACCTCTTGTCGGAACAACTGGATTAAGAGTTCCTTACAGGTACGCGACAGAACAATTTTGGGTCCACGCGGCGTCTGCTGCACATCGATGAGATAACCCAAGACCCGATCGCCTGGCCGAAAGGTCTCGCCGGGAATCTGCTCACGGGCGGGAAGTATGGCGTCGGTGCGACCGAGGTCCACCACCACGCAGCCCTTTTCGATGCGGCGGCAGGTTCCGCTCACCACTTCGCCCTTACGAACGTCGAATTCCTTAAAAATAATGTCGCGTTCAGCGTCGCGTACCTTCTGAATGATAACCTGCTTTGCGGTTTGTGCGGCGATGCGGCCAAATTCGGACGAATTGAGCTTAATGCCGATGCTATCGCCAAGCGACGCTTCGGGATCGAGCTTCGTGGCCTCACCCTGTTCAACTTCAGTCTCAGGATTTGCGACCGCCTCCACCACGGTTTTAAACTGAAACAGTTCGATTTCCCCAAGGTCTTCATTAAAGTGGGCTTCGATTTCGCGTTCCAGGCCGTACTTCTTCTTCGCCGCCGTCAGCATCGCTGTTTCAAGCGCCTCCACGAGGATCGCTTTTTCGATCCCTTTATCCTTCTCAACCTGCTCTATCACTCTACCCAGTTCAGACGGCATGCTTCGCTTCCTCCCAGATCAAATTCGCTTTCTTAATTCCCTCGATCGGAACTCGTAGAGTCTGCCGATCAAAGAAGACCTCAATCCCGTCCCCCTCAACCTTCACAAGACGCCCGCGCACATTGGCACGCCCCTCAATTGGGGCCACCAAACGCAGCCGGACCTCGCGCCCTTCAAATTTCGAAAAATCTTCCTGGGTTCTCAGGTTCCTCTCAAGCCCCGGAGAAGACACTTCAAGATCGTACGGGCCTGGAATCTTCTCAGCCTCGAGCTTCTCACCCAACGCGTGGCTCGCGGTAGCACAATCCCCCAGTGAAGCGCTATCGGACCCCACGCGCTCAATGAAGACTCGGACAGTTCGATGACCAACCATCACACACTCGACGTCCACCACGCGCAGGCCTCGCTCCGCAAGCGTTTCCCCGGTTATTTGAATTACGCGATTTTCCAATTCCGTCTTGGCTATCGTCCGCAAACAAAAAAAGCGGGCAATGCCCGCTTCCTCCTCACGACAAGATCAAGCAAAGGATATTTAGCAGGGGACAGGAAAAAGTACAAGTCCTTTAATAATCAGGGGTTTTGGGGCTATTGATAGCCCTGGCGGAGGGATTCGTCGCTCAGATCGTCCATCTTGGGCACTGCTGGCTGGCCATTCTCGGAGGGGGCAACGGGATCGGGGGCCTTCATCCCGGGCTCCCGAATGCGAAGAATGTTGGAACCGTCGGGGCTGGGCACCGTCCCTTCCCGAAAGGCCACGCGGCTTCGCTTCTCTGTGCGAGGGCCCGCTAAACGACCCGTAGCACGATCGATCTGGGCAAATTCAACCCCTTCGGGGATCTCGAAATCAGAGACTGGGTAGTCCTTGAGGACCCGCCCCATGTATTCAGCCCAAATGGGAGCGGCCACCCGCCCACCCGATTCACCGGGATCCAGGGCCTTATCTTTGTCGTACCCGAGCCACACTCCCGTAATGACATCAGGGGAGAAGCCTAAAAACCACGCGTCTCTGTGATCACTCGTCGTCCCGGTCTTACCGGCTACATTCAGTCCCGGCAGAGCTGCACGAGAACCGGTCCCCTCACGCACCACACCTCGAAGCATATCGGTCACCACATAGGCAGTCTGCGGCGACAATCCTACGGTCGGAGCCACTGGGCTAGGGCTGGGCGAAGCCTCGTTGGTCCTTTGCTCTGTCACTTCCCGCGGAGGCTCCGCGACGTATTCCTCTAAAACCTTCCCCCCCTCGTCGACCACCTTGCGGATGTAGTGCAGTTGAACGCTCTTTCCCAGACGCGGAAAAAGGGAAAACGCCGTCATGAGCTCTTCGAGACTACTGGACCACGAACCCAGCGCAATCGTGAGTTCTCTCGGCAGGACCGCCGTGATGCCACAGGCCCGCGCAAACTGAATCGCGTAATCAACGCCAATCTCATTTAAGATCTTCACCGTCGGAATGTTGAGCGATTGGATGATCGCCGATCGCAGCGGGATATCCCCTTCAAATCTATTGGTGTAGTTGTGGGGGCGCCAGTCCTCGGCCTCCTGAATCTTCGAACCGTCTTCGAACCCTCCATCGGCTTTGAATACAATCGGAGAGTCGGACACCAGCGTGGACGGAGAGAAACCCTTCTCAACGGCCGCAGCGTAAACAATTGGCTTAAAGGTTGACCCCACCTGGCGTTTCGCATGCAGCGCCCTATTGAATTCACTCCGGTTGAAATCGGTGCCGCCGATCATCGACCGCACAAAGCCAGTCTGAAGGTCGAAAGAAAGCATCGCCCCCTGAATCTCGGGTTCCTGCTCGAGTGAAACGAGAACAGTGTTCGTACGTTTATCGATCTTCTCGATTTTAACATCGACAATGTCGCCATCCTTCAAGATCTGGGAAACCGATTTTACCGATTTGTCGTTAATCTTCACCCACGCTAGGCCTGCGATTGGCATCTCGGCCTTCGTCATGCCTATGGTGAGATAGGCCTTATCACCCGTCGGAGTCCGCGAAAGAACCACCGCTCTTTCAATCTCGCCCTCTTTGATCGGCGTGTTGCCAAAATAGCCCTTACCCTGCAGCTCACTCAGGTTGAATGGAAGCCGCTTCATCGCCGAATCCACCGAAGGGGGAAAGAGCCGCGTCGGCACGGCGCGGTCGAGAACTTCGTCGTGGTACTGATTCGAGAAGATCTTGATCTTCTCTTCGCCTTCGAGATGCTGAGCAACACCGCGCCAGCCCATGCGCTTATCGACGTCTCTTAAGCCAGCTACCAGGAGCTTCTCAGCATGCTTTTGATAATCGTACCGAACCGTCGTGTAGACCTTGAAGCCCTGCCTCAGTACGGCGTCGGACCCATATCGATTCATCAAATAGATACGGACATACTCAGTGAAGTAGGGGGCTGCCTTATTGTTGATCTCTTCCACGCGGTACAGAGTCAACGTTTCCCCCAAGGCCTGTCGCCGCTCATCCTCGGTGATGACCTCCTCCTCCGCCATGCGCTTGAGCACGTAGGTCTGACGCAATTTGGTTTGGTGCGGCGTGCGGAACGGGTCCCATTCAGTCGGCCGCTGGGGGAGGCCAGCTAGCATCGCAGCCTCAGCGATCGTCAGACTCTCAACATCCTTATTGAAATAGTTACGAGCGGCGGCACCCACACCAAAAGCCGCGTGCCCCAGGTAGATCTCATCGAGGTAGAGCTTTAAAATCTCGTCCTTATTGAGATGACGTTCCATCTGCCAGGCAAGAACCATTTCACGAATTTTTCGCGTGAGCTCTTTCTTGCGGGTCTCAAGCAAGATACTTCGGGCTACCTGTTGGGTAATAGTCGAACCGCCCTGGGCGTAGCGCCCCTTCAGCATATTGGAAAGCACCGCTCGAGCGATGCCGACAAAATCTATTCCGCCGTGACGGAAGAAGTTAGAGTCTTCCGCGGCCACAAAGGCCATCTTCACGTGTCTGGGGACACGATCAAAATCGACAGGGTAGCGCCGTTCAGCGGTGAACTCTCCAATTCGCACCCCATCGTCTGAGAAGACCTCAGTCGCGCGCGGGTGGTGATAATTTTTCAGTTGCGCCACATCCGGAAGGCCCCGGAGCGTGAAAAACAGGAAGGCAATCCCCGCCACAAACCCGAAGCCCAAGACGCCCACAATCCCGACCGAAAATGTCTTCAGAAAACCACGGATTGTGGCCACAACATCATGCATAGGTATTTGGTGAGGATATCATTTTTTTGGTGCGTCTTCTTGACGATGCTCGGCACCGAATTATCATACTTGCATGAAAAAAGTCTACTCAGCTCAAGAACTTAGCGTCGTTCCCCTCACTCTAAACCTGAAGACCCACATCGTGAATGACCTGAAAAACATGGAAAAGGTTACGAAAAAAACGGTCGATGAGCTCGCAACCAAGGCTCTCCTGATGTTTATTGCAACGCACAACGATTACCTCGGAAAAAACAGGTCCTAGCAGCTGTGCACCCCTCGGCAAATAATATTCGGGGTGAACCTTGATCGAGATGTGTGTGTGCTAAAATCGCCGCTATGCATAAATTCTTCCTTCTTTTCATCCTTGTCGGCTGCCAGACCACTCAGCACGTCTCCGTGCCCAAGAGCAACATCACGCTTTTCTTCCAAAGCAACCGCCAGGGGAATCTTGAGACCTGCGGCTGCCACACAAACCCTTTCGGTGGCATCGATCGCGAGCTCAACGCACTGAAATCCTACCGGCTCTCTGCCCCTCAATCGCTGAGCCTGGACGGCGGAAATCTTTTCGTCCCCAAGGAGCGCGCCGGATCGGTCGAGCACTACAGGTACCGGGCACAGCTCATGCTGCCGCTCTTAAAGGAAATTGGGCTAGACGTCTTTTCACCCGGGCCACAGGATCTCTTCCTGGGTCAGACTGCTCTCAAAATTCTTGCCTCTTCGGCCTCGTTCCGTTTTCTTTCGGCGAATATTAAGAATAAAAAAGGGGAGTACCCTTTCGCCCGCTCCGTCACCATCACCAAAGGCGGTGCGCGCTACGGAATTCTGGGCGTCACGCCCTCTACGGCCGCGTCGGATGACTTTGTGATTCAAGACCCCAACGAAGCCATCGCGGAGGTACTGCCTCAGCTGATCAAGACGACCGATTTCGTCATCCTCCTCTCCCAACTCGGCAACAAGTCGGATCAGGCCCTGGCGGAGCGATTCTCCAAGATTTCGGTCATCATCGGAGCCGATGAGCTACTCGCCACCGAGCGCCCTATGTGGATGAAGGGCCATACGCTCCTCGTCGACTCAGACCTGAACGGCTACCTTCTCGGTAAACTTCAACTTGATCTCCGCTTCCCGGTGAATGGGCTTTACTCCGCAAAGGACGTGGAGACCAACAAGGCTCATCTTAAGGAATACCGCGATCGCGGCGACAAGTATGCGAGTTACGCCGACAAACTCGAAAGGGTGCTGCAGCTTTCCATCCCTGATGGGGCGAGTCTGTACGAATATGAACTCGTGAAGCTTGATGAGAAGCGGTTCGGCTCGCAGAATCGCCTGACGTCCGAAGTCCAATTATTCAAAGAGGCGATGCGCAAATACTCACTCAGCCACCGGCAATAGACCTAGAAATAGAAACGGGATGGTGTTTCCACCATCCCGTCATAAGTCTCTCAAAAAACCTGCGCTATTAGTTCAACGAAGGTTTACCCGTCAGAATGCACGACCGAACCCCGGCCGGATTGATCGCATCAGCACTGCTCGCACCCCGAACCGCCGCGAGGAAATTGCGGCTGATTGTGTTCAACCGCCTACCCGTATACGGGGTCGGTTCGCTCAGAAAACCAGTGAAGGCATCCACCGCGAAATCAACCGTGAGGCCGCGGGCGGTAAGTCCTAGGTCATTGAGCCGATTAACCGTTGCCACATTCGCACTCAGACACTCTGTCTTGTTGTCACAGAGCTGGGCTCCGCGTTCGGCCGCGTCCAAAAGCCGCGCGATGGCCGGCTGGAGTGCCCGATCTGTATCGTTGCCAGGAGTTCGAAACCGATTGAATCCACCGTGTCGCTCAAGCACCGCTAGCTGATCAACCCGCGGTTGAGGAAGGGGCGAGTTTGTCACGAGATCACTCATCGCAATAACCTTCTTGGCCCCAGCAAGCTGTTCGATGTGCCTCACCCACGCAGCGCTCGTCACGCCACGATCGTTTAACTCCTGCGCAAGCTGATTGTAATTCACCGACCCGAGGTTACCGGCGTTGCCGGCAATCCGCATCGATTTCACTGCGTTGAAGAGAGCGACGCCCTCAGCGCCAAACTCCTTCAATGCCGCTGCTTCAGTCCGAACCGAATTCGAAACAATGGCTTGGAATATCTTAACGCTCTCGCCAACCCCGCGTTCCGCGATAGTTCCAGTCTCAGCGAAGACCAACGTCGACAACACCATGAATAGGAAACCAGCCCCTTTTTTCATTCTTCCTCCCGATAAAAAAACCAGTTAGACGGTCCTTATTACACAATGAGTTATACGCATCAAGAGGAAATATGACGCTAAATGTCACTACAACCGTTCAAGTGTAACAAATTGGAATTACGAAAATTTCCCCCCTTTTCCAGACCCTGTATTTTTTTAAGCTAAATTGACTCAATACATTAATTTTAGCTATTCTGCCGTCCACGAACACAGGTCTGGAGAGCCCCATCCATCGATTATTGAAGCAATCTGGCCGCGCCCTACTCTGCACCTATCTGTGCGTGTTTTTTGCCTTTCCGCCCCAAGTTTGGGCGGAGGAGGCGCCCGAGCCGCGGCCGACATGGAACGAGGAAAGACTAGCCCTTTACGACGCCTTCCTCTTGGCAGCTTGGCGACTAGCCCATTTTCTGAAAGCTCCTGGGCCGTCTCAGGCAGCCGCGCTCGCCCTGCGCGAAGAACACATCCGGATTTTTCTGGAGCCCTTTTTCAATTGCCCCGATCCTGGACCGGTCGATGAACACTCGCTTCAACCTCTGCAGAAACGGTTTTCAGAATTCCTAGAAAACCATATTCTCGAACTCGGCCAGGTTGAAGCCGAAGACGCAACCCCAGAATCTCTGGGCGTTCCCTCCGTCCGATCACCGAAGAACGGAGCGGTGTGCATCCCACAGCCACAGTCCCCATCAACAAAAGCTGCTTCGATCGAATCACTCATCCTATCAACGGAATCGGAACTCGCTCAGATTCAGCGGCCCATGCACCTGCAACTTCTTTCCAAGGTGAAACACGGCGGCGTGGCGACCAACCTGGAGGTTCGCCGTTGGGTCGCCTGGCTCGTCGGGCTCAGAGACTATTGGCGCCTCACCGAGCGGCTCGGGGGCACTGGGACGCCGATCCCGGCCGCCACATTTTCCGAAGGCGTCGGCGAGAAGCTTCAGCTCAACTATAGCAGCGCCAAGGACTCAGCCGGAACGCTTGGGGCTGCATTCAACGACCTCCCGTCATTTCCGGTGTGCAGTGGTGATGAGAAACAGCGGTGTCTCAAGGATCCACCCATTTCGCAGGTGGACCGAGTCAGGGAGGAGATTGTCAGAGGCCTGAGAATCGGGAATTACGACCACGGACGTGGTCTCGAAGCGCTTCGTAAGTACAGCCTTCTCCTGAAAGGGTTGCCCGAGCGGGCGATCATCCAACTTGCGCTTGGAAATGATGGCACGACCCTCGACATCCCCGCCTGTTCGACATCGGCCACACATGAACTCACTGAAAAATACTACGGCGAGTTCATGCGCACCGCCAAAGAGGCGCGCGTGTCGGGGGAGTACCAGAGCGCTCTGGACTCTTTGGTGCGGGACTACCGAACCGACAAGGTGGCACCGCCCACGGTCTCCTCCTCCTTCCTATTGGAAGAAGCGAATATTCAGGCCCTCACTCTCATCAACACGGTCCTCTCCAAGACACCCCACGGTCGAGGCGACCTCATTCGAGAAGGCATTCAGCAGTTTTCCTTTGCGGAGTACCTGTCGACCCGGCGCTACCGCGAGCTTCTTCCCGAGCTAATCCAGGGAAAACTCTACCTCGCCCTCGCGTTTCTCGGCCCCGAGCTTTCGGGGCTTTCAGAAAATCAGCGCGCTCAAGTGCTGAAACGCCACATTCAGGAGGCCTACCTTTTTATTCTCAATGAATCTCTTTACTCATACGCCTCTGAAATCGCCGCGAATTTCGAACTCGACTCCAAAAATGTGAATGAGCTCTGGTCAAAGAGTCTATCCACTCAATGGCAAAGCACATTGGCAAGCCCCGAGGCCCGAGACGAACTCAAGCGAATTGCTGAAGAGATTTTTGCGCAGCTTGAGGCTCATAGACCTAAACGGACTCCGTCGATGGCCGACTGGAGCCGCACCAATATCGCTCAATACGTCGATCACACTTCGATCGACGCCATCCGAGCGGCCCAGGCTGATGAAACGCTGCGCTTCATGGAATCTTTGAGTGAGTGGAAAAATGGCGCAGAATCTATTGTTCCCGGGCCTCACACTTACTATTGGAACCGGGCCGGCCTTCACTTTGATCCGGTGCCGCTTCGCCCTGAGAATCCCCTCGACTACCTCCACCTGAAGGAGGCCTTACGAGTCCTAGCCGAACAGCACCGTGACAAGGTGACCGCGTCCCTCAAGCAGGCCGGCTACACAGATGAGGCCGTGCGGGCCCAATATGCTCTGCCAAAAACGGAGCACCTCAGCGATCTCGTGCTCAACCATTTTTCCGAGTATGTCGAGGCCGATCCCAAGAAGATGAGCGGGCCGCGAACCAAACACCGCGCGGAATCACTCACTGCCCTTCTCAACACCCTCCACAACCCGACTTTTCGAGCTGAATTCGAAGGCCTCGCCGGGAAGCTCGCTCTGGTGTTGCGCGATGAGAGGCTGATGCCCTTCATGAATGCCCTGCCAGAGGAAAACGTCTCGAGTGATTGGGAAAAGCAGCTCCAAGAAACTTTGCAGTCACTGTCGAAGGAACGCTCGCTGAAATCGCCTCCACGAATCACAAAGCTTATCTCGCTCATGAGAAAGGCACACAACACCCCACGTGCAGCGCTCACGCAGATCACGAGCGCCTATTCTGGCCACTCTGCGTTTGACAGCTGGGACAACTGGAAAAAGTTTTGCGAAGGTTCGCAAAATGTTTGTCGCGATCTGATTCGCACTACCCGATCGTTGATATCTCAAAAAGATTCTCTTGCCGGCCTTTACGAATGGCGCGCGCTATCCCATTCGCTGAACTATCTCGTGCAGTTCTTGAACTATTATGGAGCCCATGGCGACCTTTACGTTGCGTCACCTGCTCCCACCGCAAACGCTGAGGTTGTGAGTTCGCTCAAGAGTCGGATGAGTGAAGCCTGGTTTGGTTTTGGGGGAGCCGCGGACCCAAAAGACCTCGCGGCCTTCGATGCCTTCCTGGTCCAGCTTTCCCAGAAGGCGCATGCTATTGCGGTCCCGGACACGGCGAGCGAAGGGTTTCACCGCGCCCTTCTCAATGATTCGCAAGCGGACTTGAAGGCGCTGATGAGCTCCTCAAGAAGTTTTGAGCGTTGGTACGCTCATGTGAAGGCGCTCGAACAGACTTTAGAGCCATTATCGCAGGATCCTGTATCGTCACTGGGCCCGGAACAATCGGGCTGGCCGGCACTCAAAACTCTCGTCACCCAAGAGCTCCGATTTCTGACGGGCCTTACACTGTCCTACGCCGTGTCACCCGAAGAAAGCGAGTGGGCCAAGCTCCTCACACTGGATTTCACTGAGTTCCGCCGGCTCACAACGGCACGAGTGCGAACGGCACTGGCCCAAGGAATAGATCCCTTTGAGAGACATCAAGACATTCAACGATCTTTGCAACAGCTCTCTTTCCTCAAGAAACCCTCCGAAGCGGCGACACGCCGAGTAGTAATGCTCCAGTCTCAGCTCAAAGAGGTTGAAGGTGACATTCGATCCTACACAGAACTGCGAACGCTGATCCGTAATTACCTTGGAGATACGCCCTACGGCAAAGAAGCACTGAGAATGGATTCTGTCGCTGGCGATGACCAAGAAAAATGGAACGCCTACCGAGTGGACCAACTGCTTGATCCCGAAGCCAAACGCACGCTGAGCCATCTCAATGCGATAGCGCTTACGGTGAAGCCGGTCTCTCTTCCTCTCTCCGTGAAGGACGCCGAGGGCTACCGTTCGGAGGCGGTCCGATATCTCAGCGAGCTCAAAGCCAGGCCGGAACTCAATTCATTGTATTATCGTCGAAGCATCGAGAGGGCGATTGCAAGTCTCCCCGATTTTGCCACGTCTCATGCTCCCCTAAACATCGCGGGGCCAACACTATTTTACAGCCAGCTTAAGAAGCTCTATGAAACGAAGCTGGCGCCGTTTTGGCGCAAAGCCCCTGCTCCTTCATTGAACAAAAATCCAAGTAATGGATTCGAGGCGTTCTACCAGGCCTTTCTCAAAAACCCTGGCCCAGACACCGTCACGGCCGTGAGTTCACTCCTCATCACGCCAAGTGACTACCTCGACCACATCCATTCCGAGGGTCAGGCGCTCGAAGCCTTCCTCAAGGAGAAAGACTTCCCGAGTGAAGCTTTTCGCTCCTTCCAAGTGGGCGTCTCTCGCCTAGCCAATTCGGGCTTTACCCCATTTTTGGTGAAAGAGGGGACTGCTGTAGCTCTGCCGCTTCCGCTCCAGCCTGTAGCGATCGCCACTCGCACCGACACCGGCATCCTTCTGAATCTTGAAAAAGCCCTCGGCCTTCTGTCACCGCCCCACCGCAATTCGCTCATCGAGTTGGGAAAGGCTAGTGAGTTTCACGATTCCTCGATCATGGATTATCTGAACCGCATCAGCTCGTCTGAAAGGATCGCCATCAACAAGGCGTTGCTTGCTTTTCTCGACAATGGACTCTCAACCTCGCAAATGTCAGTGATAGCCAAAGCACTCTTTAGGGACGGAGCCCCCACCGCAGTCGACCGGAAAGATTGGGAACGCCATCTCGAGCGGCTCATGTTTTATGCCGAGAAGAATCTGGAAAAACTCAGGAATGGAGCCCACCGCCCCCTGACCGCATTAATCTCAGGCGCATTGGCCGAACAACTCGCGCCCCTCGGATACAAGCCCAAGCTCGACTCCTTCGGTCACCAGGTGAGTTTCATCCGAGATTCAATTGTCCTTTTTCGAAAGGAGAAGGCTGCTACTCAACCTTTTTCTAAGGCCGACAACATTTCGGACTGGGGCAAGGTTTCCTCTGCGAGTGCTACGGTCCGCTTCTATCTGAGTCTATTGAGAACAGATGATGTTCTCCTGAACCACCTCGTATCCAACATCAACATTGATCCGGCGCTCACGAGAATGCCCGCCTTTTCTGTAAGCTGGGCACCGGGAACCCAACCCCACCTCGTGCGAGACTTTGGGATTTGGTTGCACCGGCTTCTCACGACCCCCAACATTGAGCGACTCTGGGGAGAATATCGCGCCAAGAATCCAAAATGGGACCTTCCCCCCACTCCAGCCTTATTTGTGGAATCTCCCAGTCACAAACAGCTCCTTCGTCTTCTGGCTAACCTTGACGCCAACACGGCAATGAAGGAGGGGCGAGGCACGTTCCCGATGCTCCTCGTTCTGCTCAACTGGGCTATCAACCACACCGAGGCGCCGCCGCCTGTGATTGCGCCGCGAGCGCGACCCTTGCCGCCCAGTCCGGGGGAACTGGATGCGCTCCTGAGCCACGTTGTCACCGTCATGGGAATCGATCTCACTCGTTTTGACTCATGGAAGAGTCTCCTCGATGTTAATCAAGGCGCCCCACCGGAGGCGTGGGCACTGGTCGCGAGAAGTTTGCGCAGTGGCCTCGCCGAGATTCAGGGTGGCTTTCTGGGCGTCACCATCGATGCGCCGCAGGTTCAAAATCCCAACACACTCTTTTCGAACCACACCTATATTGCGTACCCCATCGTCGATGCCTCTGAACGTGACCTCTACTGCACCGATGACAATTTCGCCACCTGGTCGCAAAAGGCTAATGACAAGCTCAATCCCAATTACACTCCCTGGCTGCGGACTGAACGGGAGCTGTCCGTGTCACAGTCCTCGCGGTTGGACAACGACGTGAGGGGCGCAAAGACGTATCAGCATTTTCACGAGCGCAATCTCCTTCACACCAATGATCTTGTCGGTGAGGGCGATCTCGAGAGTCCGTTCACCCATGACCACTTCAAAACGCGATGGAACAACTGGGGGAGCCACCCCTTTGGAAAGACGATTTCCCAAGATCAGCGTCGGGCCTTGGGTGCCGCCTTCACTGCCAGCGGGGTTCGTATTTCGGACGACGAGTTGGAAAAGATCCAGCGTCTACGCGATGCGCTTGTTGATTTCAGGCGCACGATGAATGAGATAAATGTCGAGGAAGGGCTCAATTTTTGGAACGAATCGAAGGGGCTCTTCACGGGGAGTCTTGAAACCCAAGTGAATTTGGCTCTCAAGCAGTTCTGGGCTCAGGTCTCGCCGGATTCTCGCGCTTCCATTGTGGTAACTCCTCGCGCAGGGACTTTTGTCGAGCGGCGTCGCGCGCTGGTCGCCCAGGCCATCTACCTTGCCTCCCACCTCGTGCACGACACTCTGTACAAGGGCCGGAATCCAAAGGAGATCAGCCGCACCCGTCTCGTGGTTCATACTCTGGACACCCTCTATACCAAGGCGGTTGAGGCCAAATCCGTTCAACGAACGCTGGAGCAGGTTTCCGAAAATCTGGACCACCGGCTGTCGCTCCTTTGTCAGAGCAACTTTTCTGATATCAAAACAGAAGCTAATTTTACTTCACATAAGAGCGAGATTCTCGAAAGCGGACTGCCGTTTTTCAACGCTCATCAGAAAGAACTCTTCGGGGAGTTGAATTGGGCGCCGAAAGCGGCGACCGCCACATGGGGTCTTCTCCAGGACCTCTCCCAACAAATCACGGCACGCGCAGCCTTCATGAAGACGGTCGAATATGGATTCAACACAGCGATGATCTTGTCTGTAGTCGCTCTCGTTTCGGGCAAGAACTCGCCAAGCCTTTCGCGGTGGCTGGTAGCGACCAGCGGCCGTCGAACAGCGGCCACTGTCTCGGCGAGTATCATCACGGCGCTGTGGCTTGGCATCGAGGCAAACGGTCTCGCAGATGACTTTATGTTCGTGCCACAGGAACTGAAGAATAAGCTGAGCATTCGCGACTCCCAATTCGCCGGTGACGCCCCGTTCATGTCTCCGGAAACAGCGGCCGCTATTTTTGATGCGACCAGGTCCAATCAATCCAATCAGGTGAGTACCTTCCGCTGGACCTTCCGGGTGCTGGCGACGATCGCGGGCCTTCAGATGGTGTTGCCGTGGCTCAGAAGTGCGCTTGGGGGAGCTCCGTATCTTTACCGTCTTGTGAGGCGCGACTTCCGAGGAATTGCGAATGCACGTCTTGCGAACGTCAGCCAAGGGCTCCGCCTTCCGGGAGTAAATGCCATTGCAGCATTGGACGGTGTTTCAGCCGGTGAGGCGAAAGAGAAGTTCTTTGACGCCCTCATTGCGCGACTGAAAGGAAAGCGAGTCGGACAGGGACTCTACAACGTCGATGCCGCTGAGGCCAATCGGCTGGCGCGCGATGCCGATCGCCAGGCCGATCTACTGGCGCGCGAACTGGGCCTTGATCCCAACGACCTTGGTCCGCTTAAAGACGAATCCCTCGCCTGGATTCGGGGCAAGGCGCTAGCCGACCATCGAGCTAAACTGATTCCGCGAATCAAAGAGCTCAGGGCCTGGGCAAACCGTTTCCGCGGCCAGACGATATTTTATGACCATGAGATTTTGGACGGAGTGATGTCGGTCGTCGGTACCGAAAGCGATATTGCGTCACGCTACGTGCCGATTTGGCTTCGGTTCTTCGGTGTCAGCTACCCGACCCCCTCGAGTCTCTCGCTCTCACGACTTCAGAAACTCAATCGAGCACGGGCCGACATTCTGGCCTACTACCACCCCAATGTGCGGTATTCCCTCGCACAACTCTCCGAAGTGGAGGGGAGAATCATTCAGCCCTGGGAGATCTTTGCGCCTCGCTCTTCAAAAACGTGGGCCAAGACGCCACGCGATGTGCAGGGACTTCTGAAGGAGCTTCGCTATGAGGCCGAGACGATTTCGAAGAATTTCATGACCGGCGGCCCCGATACCGCACTCAATCCCTACACCGATCTCTCCGCGGAGGCGAAGACGACCGCCTCTCAGCAACTGCAACGGGAGATGTTCGACGAAATACTATTAGGGCGCGGCGAAACATCACTGTCCCAAGGTATTTCTCCGCAATTTGCAGAACGGGCTGACGTTTTGAGGGAGCGCTATGGCGCCTCTCGCTTCAACACCTTTGTCGAAGATTATCTTGTGTCGCAGGGCATGGCTCTCCCGGAGGCAGAACGGCAGCAGCTTGAGGCGCTCAACCGTCTGGCTGCTTGGGACGCGCGCCACTATGACCTCGTTGTGTCTCACGTGCGAGATGGGCGACCGCTGCGACGGTCGACCATTGAATCCGATATTCAAGACACGCTGGTCGCCATGATCGATCCGACCCATAAGAGGCACTCCGAGTTCATTCAGACGAAGGACTCACCATTAGAGTTTGACTCAGAGGCCAACCCCGTCGCTACCGATGGACTCGATAAGGCGCCTTCCATATCGGACGCGGCGGAGGAGCTTCGCCAGATTCTTGGACAGGTCACTCCCAGTTACGACCTGCTAAACGCCATCTCTGAGCGGGACTATGCACGCATGGCTTCCGCCCTTATGGCGAAGCCGGTCAACCGTTATCCCAATCTTTTGATCGTAAACGCAGACACAGCCGAGCCGGAAGCCGAATTAGAGCCAGCGGCAATCACACCACGCAAACCCCGCCCGGAGTACGAGGGACCCGTCATTCCCACAAAGACGGTCACCGAGCTGAAGGCTGAACGCCTACGGGCCCTTCAAATTGGAGAGGTTCCCAACGACCTTCGCGAAGCCCATCGCCTGATTTCCGGTCGCGAGGCCTTCACGCTCGTTCCAGCGCAGACCGTGATGGACGCTGTGCCTCCCGCCTCGCGCGATTTGGTCGCTCGCCTTCTTTCGCAAGGGATGACCCATCAGGGAATCGACGCTGCACTCTCTGAACTCATCAAGACGGGTTCCGTCACATCTGAGATGATCGCGGGCTACCGCATTGCTCGAGAGAATCAATTGACCTTGGATCTCATTATCCGTGCAGAGAAGGCTGGTACAATTTCAGGACGAGCGCAGGCCGAGCCGCTCTATCAGTGGTGCAATGATCGATATCTGCGCAAGAGAGCCGCATCCATTGCCCGTACTCCTAGGAAGCACATCTCTTCCCTTATGGAGGCCACGGATGCGGCAGGTTTTCCGCCGGAGTATCTTGAGAGCCAAGAACTCGTCGCTGGCTACTTCAAGAAACACGTAGTCATCCACGGTCAGGCTGAAGACCTGATCCGAAAGCTTTACCACTCGCCTGTCAGAGAGAGCATCATCGACGCACAGGTGACACTCGGCCTTTTGCCAGAAGCCACTGAAGCCCAAATTACGGCGAGGGCCGAAGCTCTGAGAAAAGATCTCAGAAGTCTCGCCAATACCGCCGAAAGCCCTCTAGTCCACGAAGAGGCAATACGACGCGTGGACCTCGCCGAGAAAATCCTGAAGGCCCCTCGCGAATACCCGGCCCGTTACATCGCTCCAAAGGTTTTTGCCGAGGTGCCCAAGATCCAACCAATCGAGGAAGATTTGCCTGAGATAGAGGCACTCTTCAATGATCGCCTGGCCAAACTCAAAGAGGGAATCCCCGAAGCGCAAAGAGGCGATCTTGCGAAGACCTTGGATCGCGTGGCTCGTGGCGGTTTCTTCAAAGAACGGGATGCCTTCGCAGCCGATCTTGGCGCCGGTCGCTTGGAAGCGGGATCCCTCGAGCATGACTATCGCCAGAAGGTGCTCGATCTCATGCAATGCGAGGGAATCACAGCCCAGGCTAGGATCACGGGTGTTGCGACTACGGACGAAGAGGCAGTCAAGATTTTCGACGATCTCTTTGCCGCCTTCCAAAACCCCGACATTCGGTTCCGCGACACCCTTTTTGAGGCGGAGACGGCCGCGGCGGCGGCCACAGGAATGAGCACCTCCCAGCTGCAGTTTGCGCAGAAGGTCGAGCGATTGGAAAGATATCTAGAGGCGCTGAAGGCCGAGGGGGTCCTGGTCGCAGACGGCAAGGGAAGTGTCTCGCCCCAGCTGCTGGCTCGTCTGTTCCGAGGGGCTGAGGTGATTAAGGCTTCGCTCTATCCAAAGATGCGCGTTGGGCCGTACGGTTACTTTGGACTTGAGGCGACCCTGCTGAGAAGCCACCTCAAGGTGCCCTTTGAGGTCGTCATCGATCCGAGTATTCTCTCGAACCGCCGCCTGGTTTACCTTCTTTTGGATGGCAAGGGCACCGATGCAAAGATGGTGGGGGATCTCTTGATCGACGCCCTCAGCGAAGAGGGCGGGCAACTCATCGGCAGACTTGGCGAGGGGGAGGTGAAGGAACAGCTTTTCTATGAGCTCGCCCGACGCTGGCAATGGAATCGGGATATCCTAAACATCGCCACCCCTGAGGCCGTGGGAATCCCAACTCGAACCGATGCCCAACTCATGCGTGGGCTCCAGCGTCTGAACCCCGAGTTAAAGGCCAGCGAGACGCCCCAGATCGTCACGCCTGAAATGGATCGGCCAGGGCAGATTATTCTTCCGAGTTCGGCGCAAGCGCCCGAGTCACAGCGACTGATCCTGCCGCCGGACTTCAAGAGGTAACCTCTCACAGAGCAACGCGCACTAGAGCCGCAATCGCGTGCGTTTGATTCGTAATGTAGGTATAGGAAGCAGACGCCTTCAGCACCCAAAGACTCCCCTGTATTCCCGCGAAAATGCGCCCAACTACCAGATCGGGTCGGGCTACATTGCCATCGTCAAGATTCAACGCACCTGTGCCAGAGAAAAGGTTGGACCCTGCTATAGAACCCGTATAACTCGCCGAAACGGGGCCGCTGGCCGAGCCCGCGAGGCTCGCCGACCCAAAATTGATGTCGGCTCCGCCTCCCAAGAAAAGGGTCACAAGCGACAGGAGCGAAACATTGGTAGAGAGTTCCAGAGGCACGGTGATAACCGTCGAGCGAACGCCCAGCTGATAGCTCAGGTTCATATTCATCGTAACCGTCTGACCACTGACATCGGTGTCTTGAGTGACATTCAGATTTGAACTCACGCCAATGAAACTGCTCGAATAGTTGATCCCGGTGGCGAAGGTCAGTCCGCCCCAGCCCACTAGAATGAGACTCTTCGGAGTGATGAGGCGGTATTGGCCGTTCAGGCCGAACGACGTGCTCTGCACGTCCGCATTGGAGACCTTTTGAGAAACGATCATGCCGTTGAGATAGAGAAAGAGCCGATCGGATCTCACTCCAAAAAGAGATGGGTTCAGTCCCACCGTCAAGGTGCCAGTGGCGCTTCCGCCAATGGCCGGCAGACTGTTGTTGGTGCTGAACGAAAGTGCGGCAAGACTCAACGAGGTCATGTTCACCTGCGCCTGGACCCCAGCCCCCACATCCAGTCGTTTGGGATTGGACGCGCGGTCCACCCACAAAGAGCTGCCTGGCGAACTCGAAGCCTTCGCCACCGCCGTGTTCAGATTCGCTCGGGAAGAATCGCTCAGAAAGCCGCTATTAATCGTCGACTCGATCTGATCGGCCGTGTGATTGAGCGCGGTGTAAAGCGCATTTTCCGATGGCACATCGGACGCCCGGTCTACAATCGCAAACGGGGCGCCGACCGCCGACTGTGATATCAAGAATAAGCTGGCCACGACGTGAATGGTTTTCATCCATTTCATTTTACCCCAGCCCGCGTTCATCGGCTTGATTGCTGTCGTACACGGCAACACCCAACTTGGAATACTACGAGTCTAAGTAGATAATATTATGTACTATTCTGGCGTTGTTGTTGTGCGCGATCTAGCATACGACGATGACTGAGTGTCTTATCGCCCATCCTTCCCGCACGGGAGACTTGGCACATTGAGTGCAATACTAAGAAATCGGTAGTCAAGAGTTGTGTGGAAATGACGCTGAGTTTGAGATCCCGATGAACGTTTTCATTCGTATTCCTGTTGAGTGGTCGCACTCTCTTGGTTTTCTAGTCCCCTACCCCCCAGCTCCGAAATGGAGCAGTCGTGGCCTGGTGGCCGAGTGATCGGCAGCCAGGCTACGACTTTTCGCCCTAGCCCAATTCCCGAAACTTACGAGCCCAGCTTTTCCGGATAGTTATTGCGGATGACCTTTTCGACCTCGGCGGCAGTCTCTTCAAGGGCTTTGCCGGTCACATCAAACACTGGCCAGCGCCGATTTCGTTTGAAGACATCCTTGCAGTATTCGATCTCTTCCACCACGTGATCAAGGTTCGCATACCGTGCCTCGGGATCTTCTCCCATCTTAATCAAGCGCTCTCGCCGAATACGGACTAGAGTATTCGCATCAATGATGAGCCCAATGATCTTCTTTTGATCCACTGTGAACAATGGCTCCGGCAGCGGTATCCCTTTCACGAGCGGCACGTTGGCCACCTTCCAGCCTTTATAGGAGAGATAGATCGAAAGGGGCGTCTTACTCGTCCGCGAAAGGCCGACTAGAATAATGTCAGCCGCCTCGAGATTGTCGGCATACCGACCGTCGTCATGTTTTACCGTAAACTCGATCGCCTCGATGCGCTTAAAGTAGTACTCATTCACCTGATGAAAAAGGCCTGGCTGCGAATGGGGATCTTTCTTGAGATACTTACCGAGCACCTCAAAGACCGGACCCAGCAGATCCACACAAGGCACTCCCGACTGAAGCGATAGATTGGTGATGAAGCTTCTGAGCGAATCCGAGACCACCGTGTAAACCACGATCGCCCGAGTCTGGTGGGCCTCCTCGAAAATACTCGCCACCTGCGCCTCGGTACGGATGTTCTTGTAGCGCGCAATCTTGAGATTATCCCGCACGTATTGAACGAGGGCGGCCTTGATCATCTGATCGGCCGTCTCGCCCGTGCCATCAGACAGAACAAAAATGGTCAGTTTATCGCTCAACGCCCCGTCCTCTCTCGATATTCATAATTCAGCCAGTGACCCCTGGCAAAGCGTATCGCCTGTGAGAATGATCCTCATGGAATCAATTTCAGCTGACTAGCATCCCAGCGCATGATCTTGATCCGCAACCAGGTGCCATCTTCCTGATACTTCGTCTCAAGGACCTTCGAATGCTCGTAAATCTGTGATTGCAGCTCTGCTTCCTTGTACGGCACCACCACCTCGAGCTCCATCATGTCACGCTCAAAGAACCCGTAGATCGAGTTGCGCAGTTTCTGCATGTCAGCAGGGCTATAGGCCGACACGGCCAGGCTATCGATGTATTTTCGCTCCACGATCTTGGGCAAGAGCACATCCTTCACGCGGTCCGCCTTGTTGAAGACCAGAAACGTCGGTTTATCGCCGGCACCGATCTCCTCTAACACCTCGTCAGTGACCTTCATCTGATCTCGAAAGTTAGGCGAGGAGAGATCGACAACATGAAGGAGCACATCCGCGTCCAAAACCTCAGCCAGCGTGGATTTGAAGGAGGCCACCAGCGAGTGAGGAAGATTCTTAATAAATCCCACCGTGTCACTCAAGAGAATCGGCGGCCGGGTCTTGGGATCGATCACTCTCACGGTGGAATCAAGGGTCGCGAAAAGTCGGTCATCGACGTACACCTCGCCGACCGTGAGATGATTCATGAGCGTGGACTTGCCGGCGTTTGTGTACCCAACAATGGCAACGCGCAAGAACCGATCCCTGTGATGGCGCTGCACCGACCGTTGCGACACCATGTGCAGGAGCTCTTCCTTGAGCTTGGAAATTCTTCGGCGGATGAGGCGCCTATCGAGTTCGATCTGGCGTTCTCCGACGCCTCTGAGTCCGATGCCGCCGCGCTGACGTTCCAGGTGGGTCCACCGACGAGTCAGATGGGTCAATAGATACTCTAAGGTCGCCACCTCAACTTGGGTTTTGGCCTCTTTTGTACGGGCGTGTTTGGAAAAGATATCGAGGATGATTCCAGTTCTATCCACAACGCGGCAGCCGGTCCCCGTCTCGAGATTCTTTTGCTGGGTCCCAGACAACTCCCCATCAAATACAATGAGTGAAATTTCAGCGTCTTTCGCTCTTTGGGCCAACTCCTCGACTTTCCCCGACCCGACATAGGTTGAGGGATCGGGGCGAGCGCGGCGTTGAATGACCTGTTCGATCACTTTTCCGCCCACTGTTTCGATGAGACGGTTGAGCTCCTCGAGATCCGATTCTATCTCTGCCGCTGAATTCTCGGGGAACTGGACGCATGCGGCAATAACCCGTTCCTCTTCATCCTGTTGCCGGTACCGACTCCCCTTGTTCTTAAACTCCATCGAAAACGCACACCCCGAGTTGATTGAGCGAAGCCTTTCCAAAAGTTTTTTCTGCAACCTTGGCGGCCTTCTCATCCTCGGTCAGCACGAGAACCTTCGCCCAGCCATTTTTCACCATTTGATCGACAAGCTGAGATGCCTCGGCAAACGGCTCCCGATCCAGACAAATCAATGGAAAAGGCAGGCGCGCCATCGTCGGAACAAATACCGGTGCTTGCTCGCCGGAAAGAACGAAACGCGAAACCGTACCTCCCATTTGCCAATCGATCCATTGGATCAAACGTCCACTCAATGGCCGCATTTCTTCACGACCGCTCAGTCCAATCCACACGCAGTCCCACGCCTCGGTCAGAACTTCAGCATCCTTTGTTCGCTTTACCATCGCGATCAGGGGGCCTTATTTGGCACCGGATTGTTGATCCGAATGCGATCCAAGACAGCATTCACGAACTTGGGAGAATCCTCATCGGCAAAGCTCTTCGCCAGTTCGATCATCTCATTGATGCTAACCGTGGCAGGGATCTCATCGCAATAGAGGAGCTCAAAAACCCCCATTCTCAAGACATTTCTATCGACTCGCCCCATCCGATCGACACGCCAATGGCTCGCCGCCTCCTCGATCTTGGCGTCAATTTCCTTCAGGCGGTCCATGACGCCCTTGATCAGCCTCTCCACAAAGGCCGCCTCGGCGCCCTCGGATTCAAAATTCGCCCGAAAATAATCCAGACCTGTATCCAGGGTTAGGTTCTTTTGCACGTCCAGCTGGTAGAGCACCTGAAGAGCCTGACTTCGGCTCGTGTGGCGGACGGTTTTCATAGGCTTCCGTATATCGGAAACCGGCCACAGACGTCAGCAACTTCCTTTCTTAGGACGGAAAGGCCCGTCTCGTCGGGGGCGGCCAGGGCCTTTGTGATCATCCCCGACAACCACTTCATCTCCGCTTCGCCCAAGCCCCTCGCTGAAATCGAAGGAGTGCCAAGACGAATTCCGCTGGTCACAAACGGACTCTGAGTCTCAAACGGGACCGTGTTCTTATTCACCGTGAGCCCCACCTTATCGAGCCGTTCCTCGGCCCACTTACCGGTGAGCCCGTTCTTCCTGAGATCCACGAGCATCAGGTGGGTGTCCGTCCCACCACTCACCAGATCAAATCCCTGTTCGAGCAGCCCCTCCGCAAGCGCCTTCGCATTCTTAACGATACGGGCCTGGTAGGTCTTGAATTCGGGCTTCAGAGCCTCCCCGAGCGCTACGGCTTTCGCGGCGATGACATGCATTAACGGACCACCCTGAATGCCCGGGAAAATTTTCGAGTTGATCGTTTTAGCAGCGGCCTCCCTACAAAGGATCAATCCCCCGCGGGGACCCCGCAACGTCTTGTGTGTGGTCGTCGTCACGAAATCAGCATGCGGAACGGGCGACGGGTGAAGGCCGGCGGCCACAAGACCGGCAATGTGTGCCATATCCACCATGAAAAGAGCGCCACACTCTTTGGCGATCTGCGAAAAGATTTCAAAATTGATCACGCGAGGATAAGCACTGGCGCCCGCCACAATCAGCTGTGGCCGGTGTTTCATCGCCAGCGCGCGAACCTCATCATAGTCGATGAGACAATCCGTCTGCCTTACACCGTAGGAAACCACCTTGAAGAGAATCCCAGAAAAATTCACCGGACTCCCGTGTGTCAGGTGTCCCCCGTGAGAGAGGTGCATCCCTAGTATCGTATCGCCGGGCCTGAGCGCAGCCAGGTAGACTGCCATGTTGGCCTGCGAACCCGAATGCGGCTGAACATTTACGTGTTCGGAACCAAAGAGTGCTTTTGCACGCTCGATGGCTAGCTTTTCGACCTCATCGACGAACTCGCATCCGCCATAATATCGCTTCCCCGGATAGCCTTCCGCGTACTTGTTCGTGAGAACGCTTCCCTGAGCCTCAAGCACGTCGGTCGAGACAATGTTTTCGCTGGGAATAAGTTCGAGAGTGTCCTGCTGACGCTTTAACTCTTTGCGGATCCAGCGGTAAACATCGGGATCATTTGTCGAGAGCATTGAAGTTTTTCTCCATGGCCGAGATGAGATCGACCCGTTTTTGATGTCGCCCCCCCTGAAACTTGGCTTTCACAAACGCTCGGCACACATCGAGGGCCACCTCGGCCCCAATGAGTCTGGACCCAAAGCTGATGATGTTGGCATCGTTGTGCTCCCGTGAAAGACGGGCCGCCGTGGCATCCGTGACACTTGCCGCCCGCACTCCCCTTACCTTATTCGCCGCGATCGCAACGCCCAAGCCCGACCCACAGACTAAAATCCCAAGCGTTTTTTCAGCAACCACTTTTCGTCCGACACTTTCAGCAAACGTCGGATAGTCACACGACTCCTCCGAATGGCACCCGCAGTCATCAAGACTCACGCCTTCTGCAGTGAGCACTGCGATCACGCTTTTCTTAAGCGCAAAACCCGCGTGGTCAGAGCCAATATAGATTTTCATGCTTTTTTGAGAATTAGACAGCCGTTTGTTCCGCCAAAGCCAAATGAGTTGGAGAGAGCATAATCGAGCTTACGCTCCTGCGCCCGGTTGGCGACATAATTGAGGTCGCATTCCGGGCTCGGATTCTCAAGATTGATAGTCGGCGGCACAACCTGATTCATCAGGGCCTGCACACAGTACATCGCCTCGATGGCGCCCGCCGCGCCGAGAAGATGCCCCGTCATTGACTTGGTCGAGCTGACGGTCAATTTCTTCGCGTGATCTCTGAAAACCGACTTAATGGCAGTGGTCTCCATGATGTCGCCGATAGGAGTGGATGTGCCGTGAGCATTCACGTACCCGATTCTGTCAGCGCTCAACTTCGCGTCCTTGAGCGCCAACCGCATGCAATTGGCCCCACCCTCGCCATTGGGGCTAGGCTGGGTCATGTGGTAGGCGTCAGCATTCAAACCGTAACCTACGATCTCAGCCAAGATTTTGGCGCCTCGCTTCTGC
This sequence comes from Deltaproteobacteria bacterium, assembly GCA_016196825.1. GTDB lineage: Bacteria > Bdellovibrionota > FAC87 > UBA2466 > UBA2466 > JACPWY01. The sequence continues at coordinate 65,758 of JACPWY010000021.1, forward strand.
GCATGTTCCAAGTTCTCAAGGATCAGAACGGCAGCCCCTTCGCCCATCACAAATCCGTCGCGATCTTTATCGAAAGGGCGCGACGCCCGTGTGGGCTCATCGTTCCGGGAGGACAGCGCCCGAAGCGCACAAAAACCGGCCACGCCCAACTCACAGATAACCGCTTCAGCGCCACCAGCCACCATCACATCAACATCTCCGCGCTGGATGAGGCGCATGGCCTCTCCAATTGAGTGGGAGCTCGACGAACAGGCGGTCGTAATACAGGTGTTGGGTCCCCGAAATCCGTAACGAATCGACACCTGGCCGGCGGCCAGATTGGCGATCACCATGGGAATGAAAAACGGGCTCACCCGACGCGGCCCCTTTTCCATAAGCTCCTTGTGCTGCGCCTGAATCTCGGCCAGTCCGCCCAACCCCACACCAATGCAACAGCCGATGCGGTCGAGGTCTTCCTTCTCCTTGTCGATCCCAGAACCCTTCAGCGCCTCATCAGACGCGACAAGCGCGAACTGAATAAACCGCTCCATCTTTTTGATATCTTTAATGGGAATGTGCTGGTCGGCCTGGTAGCCCTTCACCTCGCCAGCTATTCGGCAGCTGTACTGAGCAGCGTCGAATTGGGTGATAGTGCCTACGCCTGAGACCCCTTTCATAAGGGAATCCCAATTTTGTTGAGCGTTAAGTCCGATGGGGCTGATGGCCCCAATCCCTGTGACGACGATTCGGGGCATGAATGTTAGTTAACCTTGGCTTTGATATAGTTCACTACGTCGTTGACCGTCTTAATCTTCTCAGCATCTTCGTCCGGGATCTCAAGATCAAACTCCTCTTCCATCGTCATCACGAGCTCAACGATGTCGAGCGAGTCCGCTCCCAGATCATCAATAAAAGAGGCCTCGGGAGTCACGCTCTCAGTGTCCACGCCCAACTGCTCCACGATAATGCCTTTAACCTTTTCTTCTACGGACATACTGTCAGTCTCCTGCTTGTTGAAAAAAGTACGCAAAAATCTACCTCAGGAGATTCTACCTTGCAAGTAAAGAGGATCTACTGGAAATGACATTAGAAAATGAGGTCACCCCAGTGGGTAAACTTGGAAAACGGAGTGGTTTTGTAGAAGACGTTTCCGAACACCCATCTCCCTTCTAGCCAGGCGTAGTTCGCCCCCAAATCGCGGTCCAGGACCGACTGAATCTGAACCGCCGGGCCACGATTTCGTCCAGCCCCGAACGTATGGCCACTGAAAACGAAGGGGGATTCGGGAGGGAACTGCTTCTGAAAAGAAAATGTGACCGGCGCTGAGAACGGCACCTCCTCAACCACGCGCCCTGCCCGGTCAAGCCACTCCACCCTAGCCCACGTGCCCCCAGCCACGAAGGGACGCAAGGCAATCGTGCCACTCTGGACCGCCCCCGAGTCGACTCGGAAGAACCGCTGGCCATAGTTCTGGTACATCTGGATCTTTGCCCCCTGAATCTCTTTGAGCGACGGATTATAGTACTCAAGCTCATCGCGGGTGATCCCTACCGCCAGGTCACTAGGGATCAATTCGTCGCCTTGCAACCAGAGACGAAACTGAGTCGCCCCCGGGGGAACGGTGAGTTCACGAAACACTGAGTCGGGAGCATCGTTTTGAATCCCCAGTGTCTTTATCAACTCCTGCGCCTGGATGCGCAGAGAAGGGCTGTAGGATTTTGACTTCACCTCAGCGAGGAACTCGAACAGATCCAGATTTCCAAATTCGTCCTGATGCCGGTGGTTCTCTTCCCCTAGAAACACCTGGGCAAAATTCCCCATGGAAGGCATCGTCTGCAAGAATCGCCACACCGGCTCCATCTTTTCGAGATCGACCGCAAACAGATTGATCGCAGAGTGATCCCCCGTGGGCTCGACATATTTTCCACCACGCGCATAATCTTTCAGAAATTCTTGGCCCGCAGCCTTGAGAACGCTGGGAAGATCGCTCCACGATTTCGCCACCCACGTTTGATAGTCGTAGGAGTTCATGGTCATCTCGGTGGCCGCGGCCAGAAAGTATTGGGCGTAGTTCTTAAAGGAGTAGAGCACCTCAAGCACACCGCCATGACAGCTATCCATCACCACAAGGTCGAGCTTTCGGCCGCCAAGACCCTGCGCCAAAGCCTGCTCGACGCCCTCGAGCGGCATGAGAGTAAACTCTCGCCCAGCTGGCCCTTCGGGGAGTGCGAACCCCGGCCGATCATCTTCCATCAGGCCTCGCCAACCCCACGAGTGGCCCAGAAGAAAAAGCGCATAGTGCTGGGCAGGGTAGTTTTTCATGCCCCAAGCGAGAAAATCACCGAGCTCACTCGGATCGCCAGAGTTGCGCTCCCGATCCCCGCGCCACACGACCGGGGATTCGATTTTCAAGGTTTGATAGTCTGCGGTATCGACCGGCCCCGGACGGTGGGCCACTTCATATCTCACCGGCGGCTCTTCGATGACCTCTTCGCCGTATTCATCAACGTGCAGGTCGACATGGGCCACGATCCATTTGTCACTGGAGCTTCCGACCTGTTCCAGCTTGCGTATCGGCAAACGGGAGTACTTGTCGATTTGGGACTCATCCCCTGCGACGTAGAAGAGGAGCGTCCAGGGCTTTTTTTCTGTACCCTGCGCAAGCAAGGACAAGAAACAAAGAAGAATCACGATCATAGCACCACCCCCCGTTTGAATTTGCATTTTGTTCACACGCTCGTTTATTGGCAAGGGAGATGAGCCTCGAAAAACTCCATCGACAGATCGAACAATGTGAAAAATGTCCGCGATTGATAACGCATTGCCGTACCATCGCTCGAGAAAAACGCCTCCAATATCGCGAGGAGACCTACTGGGGAAAACCGGTGCCCGGTTTTGGTGATGTGGCAGCCCGCCTTTGGATCGTGGGACTGGCTCCGGCGGCCCACGGGGCCAATCGCACGGGAAGGATGTTCACGGGTGATTCGAGCGGCAATTGGCTCTACCGTATTAGGAATGACCTGCTAGCGAATTAAAACACCATACCGCGGGAGAACGCGATCTGATCGGAGCCAACCGGACGAATCGAGTCGATTCTCCACTGACCATCCACGCGCGACAGCTCTACCTCGCGCTCGTTCATCTCCTGCGTGGGATCGATGCCCTGCTTATTCTCGACCTTCACCTGGTAGCGAATACGCGCAACATCCTTGTCGACCATCGACTGTACGACCTTCATGTCCTTCAGAACGACCCCTTTCGACATGTACGACATCGTGAACATTTCGTCCGACATTCTTTCAAAGATTCTCTTGAGCTCTCCGTGGCAGAGTTCCTGAATCGCCTTCTTATCCTTGAGATCGCTCGCCGAAGCGGAGAGATTCAGGAAGGCCTGCACCACCTCGTCGGGCGCCTGCTGCGCCGATCGCGTGAAGAAAGGGATCTTGGTGCACGCCGACAAGATGACGAGAACACAGAGGAGTTTTTTCATGCAAATAGTTTAACTGATTCTATTTCTCCCACCAATAGGCTTGCACAACGGGATCGGTTTTGAGATTTATGCGGAGTGAAGAATCGCATCGCTGTCGTTGGCGCCGGAATCATTGGAAGCGCCGTTGCATTTGAATTGACTAGATGCGGCGCTGACTCCGTTGATGTCTTGGATCCCGATCTCGAAGGTGAGCTTTCCAGCACCGAACGCAATGCCGGCGGAGTTCGACACCTGTGGATCCATCCGGTCAATGCTGAGCTATCCAGACGTTCGATCGAATACTTTGAAAAGGTTCGAGAAGAGATCGGATTCCACCAAAACGGCTACCTTTGGCTCTACTCGCAACAGTCCAGCGCACTCGGAGAGAAGGCCCTCGTGCTAGCGCAAAAGCGAGGGCTGCCCTATGAGGCCCTTGAGGGCAAGGCCATCACCGCTCGATATCCATTCCTCGACAAGATCGACGATGTTGCTTTTGGCGTTCATGGACGAAAGGACGGCATTTTGAATTCCAATGCGCTCAAGCTTCATTACCAGAATGGAGCCAAGAAGCGCGGAGCTCGTTTTCAGGACCGCACGCTCGTGAAGGGGATCGCAGAATCGGGTGCTACGGTACAACTCATGGTCAGTCACCCCCCAACGGGCGAGGCAGCTCGGGAGAGCCTCAAGAGCCCGTCACATTGGGCGGGCAGCGAGCTCCTCACCTATGATCAGGTCGTGATCTGCGCGGGTGCTTGGAGCAGCGAGATCTTGAAATCGCTCAGCTTGGCAGGGATTACAAAACCGGTCCGCCGCCAGATCGCCACGTTCCAGGCCGAGAACCTCGACCTCACACCGTACGGAATGATCGTCGACACCTCGGGTGTCTATTTTCACGCCGAAGGCGGCAATTGTCTGGCAGGCATTGTTCTTAAGAATGAACCCGAGGGATACCGGTTTCATCTGGATAACGATTTTTTTGAGACCCACATCTGGCCACCACTCTTTGAACGATCGTCCAAGATGGAACGCCTGCGGCCTCTCACCGGGTGGGGCGGGCTCTACAGTTACTCCCCCGACATAACGGGAATCCTAGGACCGGTCCCGGGGACAAAACGAGTCTACGAGGCTCACAGTTTCACCGGCCACGGGGTCATGCACAGTCTTGGCGCGGCCGCAGTCATTTCAGAAACTATTCTTTTCGGCGCACCAAAAACTCCGGAGATGGCGCAACTCTCGAGAGACCGCTTTGTTTCAGGGCGGCTACTCGACGAGCGGCTGCACATTTAGTTTTGCCATAGTTCCGTGGTTTGCCAATTGAGTACCCAAGCTCTACCCTGACATCACATTGAGCCATCTTTCCGAAAAAATGGAGCGCGGCGAGCGGGTTATCACCGCCGAAATTACGCCGCCTAAGGGCGCGGGAGTGAAGAAACTGCTCCAACACGCCACGCTCCTCAAACCCCACGTGGACGCCATCAACATCACGGATTGCCAAAGAGCTCTGGTGAAGATGTCCTCGCTCGCGGCCTGCAAGGTGTTACTCGACAATGGAGTCGAGCCGGTCTACCAACTCACCTGCCGCGATCGCAACTCCATCGCATTGCAGTCCGATCTGATGGGCGCTGGCGCTCTCGGCATCCCTAATCTTTTGTGTCTCACCGGCGACCCCGTAAAGGTGGGCGATCAGCCCAATGCGAAGAGCGTCTTTGAGATTGAATCGACACAGCTCTTGAAGCTGGTGGGCTCGCTTCAAAAGGGACGCGACCAGAGCGGCGCCAAGATGAACGCCCCCACGAAATTCTTTGTTGGGGCCGTTGTTAACCCGGTCCTCACAAATGAGAGCAGTCAGCTCAAGCGAATGGAAAAGAAGATCGAAGCGGGCGCGCGATTCTTCCAGACCCAGGCCTGTTACAGCGTTGCCACCTTTCGCGAATTTCTCAAAGAGGCAGTGCCATTTCGCGCCAACGTGTTGGCCGGAATCTTGATTCTTCATTCCCTCGAAATTGCGCAGTATCTCAAAGCCAATATTCCTGGAGTCGCGATGCCAGATGATGTCTTGTCGCGATTGAGCGCTGTCGGGCGCGAGGCCGGTATCGAGCTCGCCGTTGAGACGATGCTGGGGGTGGCCGATCTGTGCCAGGGTTTTCATCTCATGACTGTACGGGAAGAGGAAATCATCCCGGAGGTTCTGGAGCGCTACCATGCCCGAGCTCGCTAAGACCCCGCTTCACACACAACACGTTGAGTTAGGGGCACGCATGGTGCCCTTTGCTGGCTACTCGATGCCCGTTCAGTACTCGGGCCTCCTCGAGGAAACAAAAGCCACCCGAGCCACGGCCGGATTGTTCGACGTATCCCACATGGGCCAGTTTTGGGTGCGGGGAAAGGCGGCGTTAGAAGAGATTCAGGCCATCACGACAAACGATCTCAATCGCATTCAGGTGGGCCAGGCCCAGTACAACATGCTCTGCAATCCAATAGGCGGAGTGATCGATGACATCATCGTTTACCGGCGTCACCCGGAAGATCTCTTCATCTGTGTCAACGCCTCGAACCGCCACACCGATTTTGATTGGGTGAAGGGGCACCTCAAGCGATCCACACTCACCGACGAGAGCGACGAGACCGCTCTCATAGCGCTTCAAGGGCCTCAGAGTGAAGCTGTATTGATGAAGCTGGTCGACCCCTCACATCTCGCGCTCAAATACTACTGGGCCTGTGAATCACAAATGCTCAGTCGCCCCATCTACCTCTCTCGCACCGGCTACACCGGCGAAGACGGTTTTGAGATCTATTGCCGAGCGAAAGACGCCCCCACGATTTGGGATACTCTTCTGGACAAGGGCCACGAGAATGGACTTGTCCCCTGCGGCCTGGGAAGCCGAGACACATTGCGCACTGAAATGGGCTACCCGCTCCACGGACACGAGCTGTCGGCCGAGATCTCTCCCATCGAGGCGGGGCTCTCGTGGGTCGTGAAATTCACAAAGTCGTTTGTCGGTGATTCCGTTTTGAAGTCGCAGGTGGAGAACGGGCCCACGCGCATTCTCAAGGGCCTTCAGATGGAAGATCGGCGGATCGCGCGGCCGGGTTACCGGATCTTTGACGGGAATTCTGAGATCGGCGTGATCTCCAGTGGCACCTTCAGCCCCCATCGCAATGCACCGGTCGCCTTAGGTTTTGTAGAGTTGCGTTTGAAGGATGCGCCCCAGTTTGAGGTGCAGATTCGAGGGGAAAGGTCAGTGGGGCGTACAACCCCACTGCCCTTCGTGCCATCCCGAGCTAAACGTTAGGGTGCCTGAAGGCAGGCGCCGTGCTCACTCTCGTCCTCATCCATTTGCGCGAGCGCGTTTGAAATCGTCTGCAGAATGCGGGCCTTAGTGGATTCGCTCCACACCCCCACGGTGCGAAGGAGAATGTTGCCGCTGCTATCAACGACATAAGATGTCGGGTAGTTCGATGTTCCGAGCTTGCGCGTAAGTGTCCGAGCCCCATCGTTGAGCACTGGATGGTTCGGGTGGTGGCGCCGAATCCATTCTGCATACTGAGCATCGCTGCGATCAACGCCTACATCGAGCACCTGCACCCGCCCTTCGCTCTCAAAGAAATTCGCCACTGAATCGACATTGGGAGCGTTGTCGTTGCAATAGGGGCAATTGAGAAAGTAGCTCTCAAGCAGAAACACAGAGCCAGGGTGATTGGCGCTATTATAAATCTCGCCCGACTTCATGTCCTTCAACGAAAACGGTGTCACCACCGCAAACGACGAGGCCGCTGTGAACAAAGCCACAACAATAGCTGACCGCATAAAAGCTCCTTTTTGTTTGGTCTCGACAGGGCCTAATCGCCCTGCCGTTTCCTCTATTATCGGCGCCCGTTTCCTGAAGGCTACGCCCCAAAGAACTTTCGAAGTAACACCTGTTAAACGCTCTTAACGCATCGCCCATGCCCGACGCAGAGCTGAAGGCCTACATCGAACGATGTTCCCCGCAGGCCCGCAATCGCCTCAAGGACTATCTCGACTAAACCTTGACTAACCGCCGTGTTTTCATAAGGTTATGCTTTCATTCGAGGTGATCTTATGAGCGTCCCTGAAGGCCTCCACTATACCAAAGAGCATGAATGGGTTTCCTTCGACGACAACATCGCAACGGTCGGTATCACCGACTTTGCCCAGTCTTCACTCGGTGACATCACCTTCGTTCAGCTCCCCAAGGAGGGGGACCAGGTGAAAAAAGATGATCCCTTCGGTGTCGTCGAATCGGTGAAGGCGGTGAGCGATCTCTATTCCCCCGTCACCGGACGCGTGATGGAGGTCAATGAGCCGGTGCTCAAAGCTCCTGAGCTCCTAAACGAAGACCCGTACACCGATGGCTGGCTTCTTAAGGTTGAGACTAAAGAGATCGACATGGAAGGGCTGATGTCTCCCGACGAATACACCGATTATATCGAGGAACAGGGTTAGTGCCGTCGATTCCTCTCACGTCCGATGAAAAGACAAAGGTTTTGAGCACGCTCGGCCTTCGCTCTACCGATGACCTTTTCTCCTCGATTCCTCCTAGGATCCGCGAGAAGGCCGACATCGGCTTTGAAAGCGACCACGGGATGAGCGAACACGAGCTCCGCACTTTCTTTGCTCGCTTGGCTTCGCGCAACACGCTTCACCAGGATCACTTCGTAGGCGGCGGCATCTACGACAACACGATCCCGGCCATTGTTGGGCAGCTTGCGCTCAGAGGCGAATTCCTCACCTGCTACACACCGTATCAACCCGAGATTTCCCAGGGCACTCTCACGGCGATATTTGAATTCCAAACGATGATCTCCCGTCTCACGGCGATGCCCGTCGCCAACGCCTCGATGTATGACGGAGCGACAGCCACCGCCGAGGCGGTGACCATGGCGCTGAGACTCACTGAAAAGCGCGATATCCTGATGAGCGAGGCGCTGCCACCCGATTACACGAAGGTCACCAACACTTTTCTCAAGGGCCACGCTCGCGACCCTTTGTTTATCAAAACAACCACCGAGGGAACGACCGATCTCGAGCACCTAAAGCAGATGCTTCAGACCCACGACCCGGCCGCAATCGTCATTGGTTACCCCAACTATTTTGGAGTGATCGAAGATCTGGCGATGATTCGAAAACTCACGAACGCGCTTCTTATCGTCACTGTCCCCGACCCCTCGGCGCTGGGTCTCTTCGAAGCGCCGGGAACTCTGGGCGCAGATATCGTCTGCGGCGAGGCCCAGCAATTCGGGACACCCATGACGTTCGGAGGTCCACACGTCGGGTTTTTCGCCACTCGAAAGGAAAATCTTCGCCAGATGCCCGGCCGAGTCGCCGGAGAAACGGTCGACTCCCGAGGGAACCGCGCCTACACCCTCACCCTCTCCACCCGCGAGCAACACATTCGACGGGAGAAGGCCACCTCCAACATCTGCACTAATCAGGGGCTCATCGCACTGAGAACGGTGATCTATTTGAGTTTTTTGGGTAAACAAGGTTTGGTGGAGCTCAGTGAAATCAACCACTCACTCTTTGAGTATCTTGAAACAGCTCTCGAGCGTCGCAATATTGCAAAGCGTTTCACGGGGCAGCATTACCGTGAGGGGGTCTTTGAAGTTCCCGATCTCCCCGCGCGCTTCAAGCGCGCTTGCGCGGCCGGTGTCATCCCCGGCATCATGCTGGGCCCCAAGTTTGGCAAAGGGTTTGCAAACTCGCTCCTCATTGCGGTGAACCCCAAGCACGATAAAACCGCCATCGATCGCCTTGTGGGGGCTCTCGCATGACCTTCGATGCAACAACTGGCTTAGTTCTTAGAGAAGGAACCATTTTCGAACGCTCCCGCGCCGGGCGAAAGGGATTTCAGCTCCCCGACCCCAAGGTTCCTCGAGTCAGGCCAAAAGGCTTTACCCGCAAGGCTGCGGCCGAGCTTCCAGAGGTGAGCGAACTCGATGTGGTCCGCCACTTCACGCGTCTTTCGAGCTGGAACTACGCCATCGATCTGGGCACGTTCCCTCTTGGCAGCTGCACGATGAAATACAACCCCCGCATCAATGAGGAGATTGCGGCCCTTCCTGGCCTTACGGACATTCACCCGGATTTTCCGCCCGCCTACGTGCAGGGGGCGCTGGAAATTCTCTTCACGCTCGAAAAGATTCTGGCCAAGATTGCCGGCCTCGACGCCGTCTCATTGGAGCCCGCGGCTGGGGCCCAAGGCGAGTTCACAGGCCTTTCCGTGATTCGTACCTTTCACGAAAGACATGGCTCCGATCGCAAGCTCGTCCTCATTCCCGACACAGCCCATGGTACGAATCCCGCGAGCTGCACGCTCGCCGGCTATAAGATCGCTCCGCTCAAATCCTCGCAGAAGGGAGCTCTGGGCAAGGAGGCGGTTGATGAAGCCATTCGTACCCACGGCCGTAACATCGCGGCGCTCATGATGACCAACCCCAATACGCTGGGGCTTTTTGAGACACAGATAGCCGATATCGCCGAGAGTCTTCATGAGATTGGCGCTCAGCTCTATATGGATGGCGCTAACATGAACGCGATTCTAGGCGTGGCCCGCCCCGGCGACATGGGTGTGGATGTTATGCAGTACAACCTCCACAAAACGTTTTCGACTCCCCATGGAGGCGGTGGACCCGGAGCCGGTCCCATCGCGGTGAGGAGTCATCTGGCGCCATACCTTCCCGCTCCGCGTGTAGTAAGAAATGATCAGGGCCAGTTTGATTTGAGTTACCCCGAGGAGTCGATCGGGAAGGTGAAGGGTGGAATGGGCAATTTCGGCGTTCTCGTGCGCGCCCTCACCTACATCCTCCACCACGGGAGCGCTGGCCTAAAGGAGATCTCCCACGCGGCAGTTCTCAACGCGAATTATATTAAGAGGCGGCTCTGCGAACACTACGCTCTTCCTGTCGAGGGGCCCAGTTTTCACGAGGTGGTCTTCAGTGATGCAAAGCAGACTCCGCATGGCATCAAGACACTTCAGATCGCCAAAGCGCTCATAGACCGAGGCTTTCACCCGCCGACGATCTATTTCCCGCTCGTGGTTTCCGGCGCACTCCTCATCGAGCCCACCGAGACGGAATCGATTGCGGAGCTCGACAAGCTGATCGATGCTTTCATCGATATCGCGCAGCTTGTGGCCAAGGACGAAAAATTTGAAAATGTCCCCACAAAACCCATCGTTGGAAAGGTGGACGAGGTTCGCGCGGCAAGGACGCCCGTCCTCACATTGGACGATCGCGGTCAGTGATCAGTGGTTCGCGGGGCTCATAGCCGCCTTCACGCTTTTTCATTGGATCGCATCTGGTCTGATACCTCTGTCCGAGGATGAAATCTATTATCTGGCGTGGTCCCGTTCGATCGGTTTGAGCTACTTCGACCACCCTTCGTTAGTTGCCGTTCTGATCCGAATCTCCACTGCGATATTTGGCGCCTCCCCCTTTGGTGTTCGGTTCTTTTCAACAATCATCTCGACAACCATCATCGTCACGCTCTCTACGCTCGTTTCGAGACGACAGCTCCTCACGGCGGCCCTTTTCACTCCACTCTTTCTGTGGGGTGGCGTTCTCATGACACCCGACACACCGCTGCTTCTCTTCTGGACCCTCTATCTACTTTGGACCATCGACGTCGTGAAACGACTCTCGGAATGGGGGGACGATCCCATCGCCCGCGTCTACCGCCCCTCTCCCGTTTCCATTGTTCACTGGGCCGTGGGCGGGGTGCTCCTGGGCCTGGGAATGAACTCCAAATACACCATGGTGTTTGCCCCGCTTTGCCTGTGGGTCTGCCTGTGGCGCTTTCGTCTCTCAGCCTGGATCAAAGGATTCCTTCTGCAGGGCGGCCTTGGCCTTCTTCTCTTTACGCCAGTTTTGATCTTTAATGCTCGTCACGGCTTCGAGCCGATCCTTTTTCAATTTCGCCATGGATTGAGCTCCGACACGGTAGCTTTTCGTTTTTTTGGTGAGTTTCTCACAACGCAGATTCTCGTCGTCGGGCTCATGCCCATGTGGATGATCTTGTGGCAGCTCCTGCGTTTTCGCGAGGTACTGGACTATCCTCTCGTGCGTGTCTCGTCGGCCTTTTTCACTATTCCCTTCCTCTTTTTCCTTTTGCAGGCCGCACGCGGCAAGGTGGAAGGCAATTGGGTATTCTTGGCGTATATCAGCTTCTGGCCACTCGCACAGCTCCTCCTGGACCATGCCTCTTTTAGACGAGAGACCGGATTCCTCGTCACTCTCTCATTTGTACCATGCCTCCTGGTGAGTCTTCTCTTCGCCGTTCACCTTGTCGTGCCACTCAAATGGGTGCGGCCGGCCCAGGACCGAATTGGGAAACTCAGAAGTCAGGAAGTGGTCTTTCACACAGTCGCTGAAAAGGTTCATGCTCCCGAACTGCCCGTCTTCGCCACGACCTATCAGAATGTGGCCCAGTTTCGACGAGCGGGCGTTCAGGCCCTTCAGCTGCCAGGTTACGCCCGCCCCAGCCAGTTCACGCTCGACACCACCGACCCCTGCGGCTTTGATCGACTGTGGCTCCTCCAGGAGGTGGACGATGTTCCGCCACCGGTTTACTGCTTTTCGGGACGCCAATCGACACCCTACCCGCTCATCGTTCGAAACGAGACCGTTCACACCTATTACTTAGTTCAGTATAGTCACAAGAAATGAACCGCACGGTAGGACTTTGCCTCTTCTTTCTCTTCATCGTGGAGATATTTTCCGTGCGCCCCCGCTCTCAAATGGCGACGCCCGCCGAAGAAACGACGCTCAGGGGCGCCATTCACGTGCACTCAACCTTCTCCGACGGGGGCGGCACGCCCGACGAAATCGCAGAAGGGGCTAGGCGCGCGGGCCTCGACTTTGTCGTTCTGACCGACCACAACAATTCGCAGGCGCGTAAGGGCTTCGAGCGCCGCTACAACACGCTCGACCTCTTCGTAGAGATGGAAGCTTCGACCCCTGGCGGCCACGCATTAAGTTTCTTCTCCCACACCGAAGATCGCACGCTTTCCGATCCCCGCGTGGTCGATCAAACCTACGAACATTTTATCGGGCAACCCAGCCCCAAGGATCTCTTCATTGTTGTCGCTCACCCCAGCAATGTTAAGAACCCCTGGACCCAACTCGATCGCTACCCAGAAGGCATCGAAATCGCAAACTTTGACAGCTTTTGGCAGCGCCAGGCTTCGGAGTCACTCCTGGACTTTTGCACAACGGTGCTCACGTTTCCGCTCAACAACTATCTCGGGGCGCTGCGTTTTCTCCAGTTCTATGAAAAAGACCTCTCAAGTTGGGACAGCATGAACATGATCGTGCCGGGCCATTTCGGAATTCTTGGCCATGACACCCACTCCAAATTCAAACTGACCCAGACCGCCGTCTTTCGATGGCCAGACTACGAGCAGACCTTTCGAATGGCCTCCAACGTCGTGTTCCTTAAGGAAAAACCCGACGCGGATTTCGAAAAGCGCCGCCGCCAAATCTATTCAGCCCTGCGCAGCGGCAGCATGGCGGTCACGTTCCAGATCCTCGGCCCGTTCGACGGCAACGATTGGACCCTCACCTGCGGCCACAAGACCTTCCGCAGTGGCGATCAGGCCGACTTAAGCCCCAATTGCCATTTTCAGGCTGTCGCGCCCGTGCATTTCCCTTACCCCGTTCGCTTCAAACTGATTCACGATGGAAAGGTTGTGCACGACTCTTCATCCGAAGAGAGCGTGCGACGCATTCCGGTGAGCGGCCCCGGTGTCTATCGCCTTGAGGTCTACGCCAAGGTTCGAAGCCTTTTCCATCTCCTTCTCAGCCACGACGTGCCATACGTATTCTATAATCCGATCTACGTGCGTTGATTCACAGCATCACACCTACACTCTTGGCTGAAGGCCTCCCCCGCGTTTAGTGTATTTCATTATGAAAATACAATTCACAACGATCCTCTTCATTCTTGCCTTGAATGGCTTTGCACTCCAGTCGATGGTGCCCAAAACACATTTTGAATTCTGGAACGACAGCCAGGTGGTTTCGGGCAACAATTGCTACAATTACTCCACCAATCGGCAAACCGACAGCTACGCCCAGCCCGGCGAAGCGAGTGACAAGAAATATGATTCACTCCTCTGCCAAAACGTCGTTACAGCGGCCGAGGCCGATCTAGGGCTTGAAAGCACGCCCTATTTTCCGATCTCAGAACGCGATGAGGAGACTCTGGTCGCACTCGTCGTGGCTCCGGGCTATGACTACCACTGGTATCGTCGAGACAGCTCCGGTTGGTGGACCCATAAGATGGGGTGGCTTCCGGCGACAAACCTCGACAACGCGAAATTACCGATTCCCGATCCCGAAAGCGCGGACCGCGGAAAATACACCGACTTCTGCGGCTATTTTAAGATTCGCAATTTCCCAACCGCCCAGCATCAGCAAAACAGCGGCTTTGTCAGAATCGGGAACATGAAGGAACTCCCAAGAGTGGGAGAAGAGCCCGCGCCGGCCTCGCCAGACCCCATCTCAGAGGTAGCCTTTCTTATTTATTCGGGGCGCCCCAATCCCACCTTCCCGCTCAAGAAGCTACTGAATTCGCCGGCTCTCGGAAATCTTCTCAGGGCGGCCGCGCTCGATCTCAGTGCCGCACGAACCCTCTATCGAGAAAGTGCTCTGGTGAAGAGCGATTGGGAAAACCCCAGGCTCGGCTACAACGGCATAGCAGTGCACGATACCCAGGGCCTCATCTTCCCGAAAGGAGCAACTGTGTTTCTGGGTGGCACCAACGGGTACACCATCGAAGAGAGCGGCCGCAGACTTTACATGGCAATCCCCCAGGCGAAGAATATCAGCCGAGACCTAGAGACGCTTGTGATGGGAATGATTCGATAGGTCGTCGGGCCTCCCGGCGCGAGCCTTCTGCACAACTTACGCATAGCGTAACTCCCGATTCGGCAGATGACTTAGAGAACACCCGTAAGATGCCGATAACGAGTGGGGACCTATGCAGCAACTTTGGGCACCGTGGCGAATGGAGTTCATCGAGGGGAAAAAGGAGTCGGGCTGCGTCTTTTGCCGGATTCTCAAAGAAAAAACGGATCGTGAAAATCTCGTTCTCAAGAGAACTCCAGAGTGCTTCGTCATCCTCAATAAGTACCCTTACAACAACGCCCATCTCATGGTTGTGCCCAACGAACACACAAACGATTTTGTCGCCCTCAAACCTGGCGCTCTGAATGAGATGGGCCGACTCGCACAGGCTGCCACAAAAATTCTCCAGGAGGTCGTCCGCCCCGAGGGTTTCAACACCGGCATGAACCTTGGCCACGCGGCCGGCGCCGGTATCCGCGAGCACCTTCACCTGCACATCGTGCCACGGTGGGTGGGCGACACCAATTTCCTACCGGTTGTCGGTCTTACCAAATCGATGCCGCAACATCTTTTGGACTCCTATGATAGCCTTGTGGACCATTTCCGGAGACTCTCGTGAAAGCACTCAAGATCATTCCCATCTTTATCATCCTCATCGGCAGCACTTACATCGGCATGCTCTTTGTGGAGGCCAATCGCACGGAGGTCGTGATCAATTTTGGCCACTACCAAAGCCCCGGCACGGCACTCGGCTTCGTGGTTCTCACGAGTGTGCTGATTGGCATGTGCGTCGCCGGCTGTCTCTGCAGCATCGAAATCTTTGCGCTCTATATGCAGTACAACAAGATCAAACGGCAATCACGTGACTCCGTAAATGATGCATGAAAATCTATGCTCTCAATCTTTCCCTTCCGACACCTCTGAAAGACCTGCTCGCTGCCCAACGCTATAGCCTCATCCATACTTTTCCATCGCAAATCGATAAAAAGGCGGTCCTGGCTCTCTTCGGGGTCGCGCGCCCAGCTGACCTCGCCAAGGTGGCAATCCTCAGAGAATCTCTCCCCAAGGCCTGGATTGTGCTCGTCGCGCCGGATCGGTGGCTCACCCAGCCCGAGCGCGTCACCGACCTCATCCAATTGAAAGAAAAATCCGACGTCTGCACTCTGTCACAGTGGCAGACACGATTTTGGTTTCTCCTCCAGGCCGCACTCAACCACCACCGACTCCTCCAAAAGGTCCGGACACTCACCAAAGAATCGAAAATTCTCACCGCCAATATGCAGGCCATCACCGACCGCACGAACCAATTGGTTGGGCTTCTTGAAAACAACCTTCAGCTCGCCGAAAACGTTCAGCGCAGCCTTCTCCCCAAATACACTCCCGACATCCCCGGGATCTCACTCAGCGTAAAATACCTGCCGGCCCAGGGCATCGGCGGCGATTACTACGACATATTCGAGTTCGGGGACCGCAAGCGCTTCGGCTTTCTTCTCGCCGATTCCAAGAGCCACGGGCTCGCGGCCGCACTCCTCTCCGTTCTTCTTAAAGTCCGGCTTGAGGAAATGAAGGAACGCTTTCCCGACTCTCGCTCTTTCGTAGACTTTCTCGCTCACGAGCTAGCGCAGGGCACGCGCCGCGAGCCGGCCACGCTCAATCTTCTTTACGGCATTCTCGACCGCACCAATCTCCACTTTGAATTCACCGCAGCTGGCCCCATCGCCCCGACTCTAGTGCGAAATGGCACACCCGAAGTGATGTCGGCCCCTCACAACCCGCCCCTCGGTGAAGTGACCAACTACCGCTACCAGCAGACGCACGTCACGCTCAAACCGGGCGATCTCCTTCTCCTTCACACCGACGGCCTCTCTCCGCTTCTGCCTCCGAAAAGTCTCAGCGACCTCATTCGCACGGTTTGCAAGGCGAGCCCCACACCAGACGGTCTGTCGATCCAGAATGAAATTCTGGGGCGAATACGAGCTGCGAACTCAAAGGGCGCTTTGAAAGATGACATCACGCTCATTCACTTGAGTGTCGTTGATAATGTCCTGTACCTGGCCTCTCACTCGAAATAAAGCCGCGGCACCCGTGTGGACAGGCCGCAGAAGATCTCATATGGGATGGTCTTCGCCCATCGTGCAAGCTCCCAAGCTCCCAATTCATCTTTCCCATTCTTTCCTAAGAGAGTGGCAGAGGTCCCCTCTTTCACATTGGGAATATGAGTCACGTCGATGGCGATGAGATCCATCGAAACAATTCCGCGAACGGGGGCCCGTTTTCCAAAGACAAGGACCTCTCCACAGTTGCTCAAAAGCCTCGGATACCCATCGCCATAACCCACTGGCAAGATTGCGAGTCTCTCACCGCGCTTGGAGCGATAAGTCCGGTTGTAGCCAACCGAAGTTCCAGCCGGAATGTCCTTGAGACTCAAAACGCGCGTTTTCCACTCAAGAATCGGATGAATCAGCCCCTCTGTGCTGAGCGCCTCATTCGGACTCACACCGAAAAGACTGAGCCCCGCCCGCACGGCTGTCGCCGGTCCGAGCTTTTTATTGAAAATCCCGCCCGAATTGGCCACATGGATTCTCGCATCGGTGTTCACCACTCGCGCCTCGAGGAGCCTCCGATAGACCGCTTCGAATGTGGCGATCTGTTCATCACTAAACCGCGACGACACCCTCTCCGATTCGCTTAAGTGCGTCGCAAGGCCCGAGATCTTATCTGGCAATCGTTGGACTATGCGAATCACCTCATCTATCTCGTCGAAAGGTATCCCTAGCCGACTCATCCCGGTGTCGATCTTGATGTGATAAGTGGGAATT
Source organism: Deltaproteobacteria bacterium (assembly GCA_016196825.1). Taxonomy (GTDB): domain Bacteria; phylum Bdellovibrionota; class FAC87; order UBA2466; family UBA2466; genus JACPWY01. The sequence continues at coordinate 82,891 of JACPWY010000021.1, forward strand.
CGAGTGCGTCCCGTCATCGCCCTCAGCTGATTGAGGGAGTGGATGACCGGAATGATATGGTTCTTAATATAGGCCTCAATCTGGTGCGGAAAAAAACCAGAGAGAACCAAAATCCCCACCGACGAGAGCCGTTTTCTGATCTCGAGCGCCTCTTCCAGAGTCGCCACCGCCAGGAGCTCAGTGCAGCCGCGACTCACTAAAGCTCGCGCCACTGGAAAGAGTCCGTGGCCGTAGGCGTCGGCCTTAATGACCGGGATGACCTCCTTTTCGGACAGATTCCGCAAGGCGACCAGATTGCGGACCAAACGAGAAAGCGAGACCTCCGCCACGGTTCGGAATGGAAATTGAAAGACAGTGCCCAAGCCCCACAATCTTAAGGGCAATGGGGGGCCATTTTCGAGGCCAAAGATTCAGTAGATTGGGTCTGTTATTTAAGATAAAAACCTGACCGGAGAGTTCACCAGGCGATCGCTCTGCCCTTTCGGGGGCAGGGAGGAAAGTCCGGACTCCACAGGGTGCCGTAGCGGGTAACACCCGTCCAGCGCAAGCTGCGGACCAGCACAACAGAAAGGAAGTACAGGGCCACACCTCAAACCTTGGCAAAGTTTGAGGGTATATTAGCCGCTGTAGTGAAATCCGGTAAGCTCTACGGGGAGCAAGGTCAAATTGCGAGGCGGCTTCTCCCGGCAAAAGGGGAACACGAATGACCCGTTCGGAAGGCCTCCAGGTAGACCGCTCGATCGGTTCGGCGACGAATCGACCAGATGAATGATCGTCAGATACAGAATCCGGCTTACGGGGAACTCTCCGGTTTTTTTTCTTGAGGAGGTGCGATGAGAATCTATCTAAGAGCAATGGTGGCGGGATCTCTTGCCGGCGGACTCTTGAGCGCTTGGCTCGCGCCGCGCTTGATCGCTTGGTGGTTTGAGCCGCCGGTCCCCTTGGGTTTCAGCTGCCGCACTCCGATTGAGTACGCTCTCCAGCGGCTGCAATGGGCTCAACTCATCGGCGTTGCCGTGGGCGCCACGGCTGGACCAATTCTTTTCATGGCTTTCAAGCCTCGCAAGGACCAACGGCTACCATAACTCGGCACTGACGATATCACCCGCTTTCAACCCCTGAACAATTTCAACTCTGTGACGTCCACGGATGCCGACCTTGACGGGCACCTCATCCCACCCGGTCGCGCGATCGTACTTCAAGACGGACAACGAATCGTTTCCGTCGCGAAGCGCGCTCCAGGGGACCGTAGCCACTGCCTTCGCTTCGCCGTAAGGGATCTCTACACGAACCGCAAACCCCCTAGCTAGAATTGGCCCCGGCTTCTTGAACTCAAACTGCACGTCGAAAAGCTGAACGCCATTCTTGAGAGCCGTCAAGTTTTGAGTGATCTCGCTCACATTCCCCTCGATCCGCTCGCCGGTTCCCTCGAAGATCACCGTGCCCCGCATCCCCGGCACAAGATGCACAGCCTGAGTGTCCATGGCCACAGCCGTGGCACGATAGAGACCGGGCTGATCAATTCGACACAATTTGGAGTCAGGCATCGCAATCACAACGCCGGAAATCTGACGGGGGTTCACCATCATCTCGGTCACGACCCCAGCGATCGGCGCGTAATAGTTTGCGTCTTTCATCTGAGTCCGAGTCTCATCGATCTGCTTCTGAAGATCCTTCACCTCTTTTTCCGCGCGGATGCGCTTGAGCGCCGTATCCACCGTTGTGACCTCAAGCTTGTCGAGCTCCTGCGAGGCCACAATGCCTTTGGCGACCAAGCCCTTTACCTTCCTCTTTTGCTTGAGAATAAGCAGCTCCTCCTTAATAGTGTCCACGGCTGCGGCCTTCGCAAACCCAATACGCCCCTCGAAATACTTCATCCGGTAATCGAGATAGTCGAGCGAAACCTCAGCGATAAGATCACCCTCTTTGACCATCTGGTTGAGATCCACGCCCAGTTTCTTGATAAGGGCGTACCAGCGAATCTTCACACTGGAAGATACTTTCGGCTCAACTGAACCGGAGAGCTCGACGGTGGGGCTCAAGCGCATCGTCTCCACCGTAAAGGGAACCGCGGTGTTGGCTGAGGCAAGCCGTCCCAACAGCATGAGAAGGATGGGTGTGTGTTTCATTGTGCGAGATAGGAGCAACTCCTTTCATTATAAACCATCCCCTCCCGGCGAAATGACACGACGCTTTTGGGACCTCAAGGCAAAAAAGAAGGGCCGGCACTGAAAGCACCGGCCCTTCCAAAGGATCTCCCCAAAAGGTGCACCTATTGGGGACGTGTTTAGCGCTTGTGGTTGATGAGCACGCGTCGAACTGTGTAATTCAACGTGAAGGTGCCCTCGAACTTCTTCGCGCCCCGTTCGCTCGCGTCAACATCGCTGACCGCCTTGGAATAGGCGGCACCCGGAGCGGCGGCCGGCGCGGACTCAGAGAAATCACGAGCGTAGCGATTGTTCTGGGCGGGGTTGGTGAGACAGGCGTACGAGAACTTCGTCGCGTCGCACTTGAACTCGCTGCCCCGTTTCTGGAAGTCGGCGAAGGCCTGGGCCTCAAGCGTCGATTCCATTGACTGCAGCACATCCAGCACCGCTGTCCCATCGACTGGGGACACAGTCACAACCATTTGATTCTCATCCTCGAGTTCGCGAGCATAATGCTTCTCCCAAGCGGCCTTGATATTGCCAAGACCGTTGAGATCACGCGAAGTGATCGAGAGCGTCTGGTAGCCCACCCAGACTTTAATGTCGGGGCGCTGGACCACTTCGTGCGTTTTCAGATCACAGGGGTTGTAGTAGTAAGACACATACTGATCATTCACGATCTGGTTGTAGCTCTGGAGCGGATTCTCTTCCGTTCCATAGGCGTCCTTGACCTCGAGACGATCGGTCTCAGTGTCCAATCCACCATTCAACTCGCGCATCCCCTTCAGAATCTCCGCGCCAACAGCCGTTACGGAGTTTTCAGCATCGGCTTTTGTCGCCTGGCAAGAATGGCGCACGTTGACGGTAAGGGTCCCATAGAGCCCCTTATCGGTCTGAGCCTCAGCATGAACCATATAGGATTTCTTATCGGTTAATTGCCCCGGTTCCTTCTCGTGAGAGGTCTCGGTGGATTGTTTATAGTGCACGGTGTAGCTGTAGTCGTTGGCGAACTTCCCGATCCACTGACCGTTGACATTCGTCACCGAGACACTCGGCAAATCATAGCGCGGACCTTTCGAAAAGACTCCGTCGCCTTCCCACGACTCATTGTATTCCGTCTTGTTGAAATCATGGTCCTTCTTCTCCAGGGCGAGTCTCTTCGCTTCGCTCTCCACCTCCGCCCACGCCGCCTTCTCTGTGGCAGCGGTGACACCAAGCTGGTAGTTGCCGTCGCCACTCTTAGCGCAGGTGACCTTCGTGCCGGCCGAGCCCTGCTCGGAGAGCGCTTCGATGCGATTCACGAGTTGAGTCAGATCGTTGAGAAGCTGTTTTTCGTTGGCCAGCCAAACCGTAAAAGTCTTGGAGACCGTGTAGACGTTCTTCACGCGGACCGGTGCGTCGCTCCCGACGCCGGTGCAACGGTTGATCCATCGGTTCTTCTTTTGAGCGAGATCGAACTGCAGAGCAACAGGGCTATTCGCCTGCGGCTCAGCTTTTGCGCTGAGATCGTAGTTTGTGCGCTCACCTTTAGCGAGAACGAGGTGGCTCAGCGTATTTTCAATCTCGGCGCGGATAGCCGCTTCCTTTTGGGTCAGGGCCTCAGCCGCGGCGGCCGAAGTGTCGTGGCAATCGGCGGTGATCGTCAATGATGAACGGCCGATCTCATGCTTCCGGGTCACCCGGTGCATAGCCTGGTAGCTCTTGTGCAGAACTTCCGGGCTTGTGGCTTTGTTGAACTCAGGGGTGGCCTTGGGCTCACCCGCGGTGGACAGAAACGGCAGCGTTAGCGCCACCAGTATCGCAATTCGGTTCATGTGGATCCTCCTCTTTATGGAAACAATGCAGTCACCGTTACCGAATTAATGCATCATGTCAAATAGACCGCTTCGAACCAGAACCATTCTGTACCGAGAAATGGAACGGCCGGGAGCCCCCAAATCTGGGGCTCCGGGCATCGGGTGGAAAATTCATCGTGACAGGGCAACACCACAGAAACAGAAGGCGTCAAACAGAATGCGAAGATCGCGGGCAGTGACAGTGGGTGGAAGGCCGGTTTCGGAGAACCAGTCACCGGACGTGGTTGACCCGACAACTGAGAGAAAGGCTGTCACGAATTCATGAGCCTCACCACGCGTGCTGAGAAGGGGGTCGGAATAGACGCCCAGAAGGCGACTACCTGGCACCATTTCCTCAAAAGCCCTGCCCGCGGCGAAGGCTTCGCAGGGAAGCTGGCCCTGAGGCAAAAGGACCCGGCGCAGGCTATCGATCGTCACCTTCGCCACCACGAGCTTCGGTTTCACCGCACCACGCCCCTCGCCCCCGCCCAAAAATCCTCAAGTCGAATGGGGTGCGACCGAATCATGGGATTAGGTGCCCGACCCCGAGCGAACCACCCCCACCCGTCCACCTCTTCATTGGGCGTCACAGCACCCGAAAACCCCTCGACGACAAAAACAGCGACAACAAAATGGATGTGCGTAGGCTGCCCGCCGATCAAGACTGGATGTTCAGTGACGGTGGCTTTGGGATCGGAATAGACGCCAAGGAGTGACGATCGAGTGACCGTGAGGCCCACCTCCTCGAGCACCTCGCGACACATCGATTCCTCCCAGGTCTCACCGGCTTCGACATGCCCCCCAGGGAGGCACCATTTGCCAGGCTCTCGGATAATCGGTGATCGCCTTGTGAGTAGAACCTCTTCGTTCCTCGCAATCACTGCATTCACGGCGACGCTCAAATGGGTGCGCGGGGCGACCATGATGGACAGACTATATCATCTCTTAGTAAGACCCCGGTATGCGTTTCACCCCCACCCACACCTCGGGTTTCGCCCGCAGAGGGCGCCTTGAGCTCCCCCATGGGGTGGTTGATACACCGGCCTTCATGCCCGTCGGGACGCTCGGCGCCGTCAAGACGGCGTCGCCCGAGGAGCTGAAGGCGCTGGGGGCCCAGATCATTCTCGGCAACGCCTACCACCTCTACCTCCGACCCGGTCTTGAGGTCCTAAAAGCCTTCGAAGGGCTCCACGGTTTCATGAATTGGGATCGTCCGATTCTCACCGACAGCGGCGGATTCCAGGTTTTTAGCCTCGGGAAGCTTAAAAAAGTGAGCGACGACGGTGCTGTTTTTCAGTCCCATTTGAACGGCGACACGTTTGAGTTCACGCCCGAGCTTTCGGCCCAGATTCAGCAAACCATCGGGTCCGATATCGCCATGGTATTCGACGAGTGTGTCGCACTTCCCAACACGCGTGAGGCCGTCCTGCGCTCGGTGGAACGCAGCTATCACTGGGGACAACGTTTCCTCACGGTTTCCCGCCTTCCTGGACAGGCGATCTTCGGTATCAATCAAGGTGGCTGCGAGCTCGATTTGAGAACCCAGAGCCTCGAAATGACACTTGATCTCAAAGCCGATGGAGTGGCCATCGGCGGACTCAGTGTGGGCGAGCCGTTCGAGCACATGATGAGAGTGCTTGATCACTTGGCGCCTAAGCTCCCCGCCTCGTTGCCGCACTATCTGATGGGAGTGGGCACGCCTCGCGATATCTTGGAGGCGGTCAACCGGGGCATCGATATGTTCGACTGCGTTTTGCCAACGAGAAACGCCAGAAACGGCGGCTTTTTTACCGAGCTCGGCCTTCTCAACATTCGAAACACCGTATTTAAGAATGACCGTGGCCCAATTGAAGAGGGCTGCGAGTGCCCTTGCTGCCGGCACTACTCGCGGGCGTACCTGCGACACCTCTTTAATGTAAAAGAAATCCTGGGTTTACGTCTTGCCACCCTCCATAACCTTTACTACTATTTGCGCTTTATGCGGGAGATTCGCGCGCACCTCGAGAGCAACACCTTCCCCGATTTCTATGCGAAAAAGAGTGTTGCGCTTAAAGCCGCGTACCCCGGCCGGGAGGAAGTATGAACTGGTTTTCTTGGATTCAATCAGCCATGGCTGAGAGCACTCCGGCGAGCGCCTCACCGAACCCGCTGACTACGATGGCGCCGATGCTCATTATCTTCGGCATTTTCTACTTTCTCGTCCTGCGACCGCAGAGCAAGAAGCAAAAGGACCACGCCACGTTTCTCAAAGACATCAAGAAGGGCGATATGGTCGTCACCAACGGCGGCATCATCGGTCTAGTAAAAAACCTTTCGGAGAAGATCGTGACGCTCGAAATTGATAATGGCGTTTGCCTGAAGGTTTTGCGCGGCCAAATCGCCGAAGCGGCCAATACACTCAAGGAAGAAAAAGCATGAAGGGGCTTACCTGGCGTTTCACAGTCGTAGCTTTCTCAATTCTCTTTTCTATCTATCTTTTGGTGCCGACCATCCTGAAATACCGGGTGGGCAAGCCCGTATCGCGCATCAAGAAGGCGGACGATCCGTGGTACTACGCCATGCTTCCGGCCGAAACGTTGAAGCTGGGTTTGGATTTGATGGGTGGCCTTCACCTCGTGCTCGGAATCGACTTCGATGAGGTGAAGAAGGACTCTATTAGCAAACTCAAGAACTCGCTCAAAGATTCGTCCGAGCGGGAAAAGATTGAGGGACTCACCTTTGAGGTGACTGGCGATCGCAAGATCATCGTCCGCTTCACGGACAAGGCCAATTGGAAGAAACTCGATGACCTCATTGGTAAAGAGTTCAAGACCGTGATCGACTTCGTGTCCGAATCCGGCACCGAAGCCGTGCTCAAAATCACAGAGTCGCACGACGCCTATATCAAGCAGCGCGCGGTTGATCAGTCTCTGGAGACTTTGAGAAACCGAATCGACGAGTTTGGCATCGCCGAACCGATTATCCAGCGCCAGGGCGAGGAGAAGATCCTTGTGCAGTTTCCCGGCATCCAGGAAACGGGGCGGCTGAAAGACATCATCTCCCGCACGGCGAAACTTTCGTTCCAGATCGAGAAGTCAGGCCCCGAGGAGCCGGATGGCACCCCCCACTTCGACCAGCTTAAGGCGTGGGTCGCGGAGTTTGAGTCGAAAGGCCACAAGCTCGACGGTAGCCAGCCGGTGTCAAAGTTTGTGAAAGAGCTCAACGCCTATCTCGGCGACAAGCTGCCCAAAGGGAGCGAGATCCTCTTTTCCAAGAAGGTCAATGTAAACACTCGTGAGGCAGAGTACATCCCCTACCTTCTTGAAATTGAACCAATCGTCTCGGGCGACGAACTCGAGGATGCGAACTACACCTTCGACCAGACTAACAACGAGCCTATTGTGACGTTTCAGCTGAACCCGTCGGGAGCGGTGAAATTCGAAAAGGCCACCGGTGACAACACTGGTAAGTTCATGGCCATCGTCCTCGACAGCAATGTGCATTCGGCTCCGCGGATCAAGACACGCATTGGCGGAGGGCGCGCCCAGATTGACATGGGCGGCTCTGGCAAAAACAGTCAGGAGCTTTACAACGAAGCTCGTGACACAGCGCTCGTCCTGAGGTCAGGGGCTCTGCCGGCTCGCCTTGAGTTTCTCGAGGAACGAACGATCGGTCCGTCGCTCGGGGCCGACGCAATTCGCGCCGGGACGAGCTCACTCCTTGGAGGCCTCGTTGTAATTTTCATCTTCATGGGCATCTACTACCGGAGTTCAGGTCTTGTCGCAGTCGCAGCTCTGACCTTGAACGGTCTCTTCGTTTTGTCATGCATGGCGGCCTTTGAAGGTACGCTCACTCTGCCGGGTCTGGCTGGTCTCACGCTGACGCTCGGGATGGCGATTGATGCAAACGTTTTGATCTTTGAGCACGTTCGAGAAGAGCTCATTCACGGCAAGAGTGCATCTTTGGCGATTGCTGAGGGTTATAAGCGAGCCTTTAGCGCCATCATCGACACGCACATGACGGCCATCATTTCCGGCCTTGTGCTGATGAGCTTTGGTTACGGACCGATTCGAGGGTTCTCGGTGACCCTCCTCATCGGTATTATTGTTTCGCTCTTCACGAGCGTGTTCATCACGCGGGTTATCTTCGATTACCGAATCAACCACCTGGGAACGAAGTCGATTAGTATTTAAAGGACATATGAAATTTTTTCAGCTGATCCCATCTGGCACAAACATCAACTTCATCGGAAAGTTTAAGCTCTTCATGATCTTGTCGACCGCAGCGAACATCTTGGTGATCTCCGGTATCGTCACAAAGGGTTTCAACTACGGCATCGATTTCACGGGTGGAACGGCTTTCCAGGTTAGGTTCACCGAGGCCAGAACGGCCGAGCAGGTGCGCGACACCCTAACATCGATGGGTGACACTGACGCCTCCGTAGTCGCACTCGGTACGACAAACACTGAGTACATGATTACCTCCCGAACGGATAAGTCGGAGCAGGAGTCACTTCACAAGCGGTTTGTAGACAAAATTGGCCCTGACAATATCCACGTTCAACAGGTGGATATTGTCGGACCAAAAGTGGGTAAAGAGCTTCGCACGAGCGCTCTTTTGTCCCTCATCTACTCTGTGCTTTTGATCATGGTTTATATCTGGTTCCGGTTCGACGCGCAGTTTGCCCCGGGCGCCACGGTGGCTATGATCCATGACATCATTCTGTCAGCAGGCTTCTATCTCCTCACTGGTAAGGAGTTCACCATCACCTCTATCGCCGCACTCCTTACTATCGCGGGCTACAGCGTGAACGACACCATTGTGATTTACGACCGTGTGAGAGAATTATTGAAAGCAGGCGGAGACAATTTTCCGCTGTCCCAGATCATCAACAAAGCCATCAACCAGACGCTCTCGCGAACAATGCTGACGTCTTTCATTACTCTGCTGTCGATTGTTCCATTGGCCTTCTTCTGTAAAGGGGAGATCCAGAGTTTTGCGATTGCGATGATTCTCGGCATCTTTATCGGCTCATACTCCACCGTATACATCGCGGCCCCGTTTACCATTCTGGCCTCCAAATACGTTGGGAAGGGCTCCAAGAAGGGGCGAGTGGTGACAGCCTGATGGTTGTCGCGACAGTCCGCACACTGGCGGCCTTTGAAGGGCAATCGGTTGAGCTTCGGGGCTGGGTCTATAGCAAGCGCTCTAGCGGCAAGATAAAATTTCTGAATCTGCGAGATGGGAGCGACACCGTCCAGTGCATCATCGTGAAAGGGGTTGCCCCTGACAAGGTCTTCGAGGATTTTGACAAACTCACGCAGGAATCGTCGCTTACACTGTGTGGGAAAGTCAGAAAAGACGCCCGCTCAAAGGTCGGATTTGAAATCGATGTAGAAAACTTTGAGATCGTTCACATCGCCGAGGAGTACCCCATCGGCCCCAAGGAGCACGGCCCCGATTTTCTTTTGGGCAATCGCCATCTCTGGCTGAGAAGCAATCGGCCCCACGCCGTTATTAAGATCCGGGCCCGTTTCATCAAGGCGGTCCGTGATTTCTTCGACAATGATGGCTTCACGCTGGTCGATGCTCCCATCTTTACCCCGGCTGCATGTGAGGGCACGACAACCCTTTTTGAGACCGAGTATTTTGGCGAGAAGGCCTACCTCACCCAAAGCGGCCAACTCTATGGCGAAGCTGCTGCCATGGCTTTTGGAAAGATCTACTGCTTCGGACCGACGTTTCGGGCTGAGAAAAGCAAGACTCGTCGGCACCTCACCGAGTTTTGGATGGTCGAGCCCGAGGTGGCTTTCAATGACCTCGACGCCAACATGGTACTCGCCGAGCGTTTTCTTGAATACACGGTGCAATCGGTCCTGAAAGATTGTCGACGAGAACTCGAGATTCTCGAGCGCAAGACGGAACGTTTGGAGAATGTGAAGGCGCCCTTTCCGCGCATTAGCTATGACGAAGCCATCCAACTCTTGAAACAGAAGAATGTCCCGTGCGAATGGGGTAATGATTTTGGCTCTCCCGAAGAGACAGCGCTCGCGGAGAGTTTCGACAGGCCCGTTTTCGTCCACCGGTTTCCGGCGGCGATCAAGGCATTCTACATGAAGCATGATCCAAATAATCCAAAGGTCGCTCTCGGTGTGGATTGTCTCGCACCCGAAGGGTATGGGGAGATCATTGGGGGGGGGCAACGTGAAGAGAGTTTGCAGATCTTGAAAGGAAGAATTGAGACTCACGGCCTGCCCGAATCGGCCTTTCAATGGTACCTCGACCTGAGACGATATGGATCGGTTCCTCACGCGGGCTTCGGTCTTGGAATTGAACGGACCGTCAGTTGGATCTGCGGACTCGAGCATCTGCGTGAAGCATCGCCGTTCCCGAGAATGATTCACCGCATCTATCCCTAATCCGTCGTCTTCTCTTAACAATTGAATTCAGATTGCACCCATTCGCCGCGTCGCTTCTTTCCAAGTGATCCTGTATCATTGATAACAATCTCGAGCTTGGAAAAGGGATGGGGGTCTCTATGCTTCGCAGCGCTACGGCCACACTCGGCACTCTTCTATTTTCACTTCTAGCATTCGCGGAAAATCCGCAGTTCAAACCCGATTTTCCTCTCGTACTTCCCGACGCGCACGCGGGAATTGCCTACTCATTTGATCTCTCAAAACTCTTGGTGAATCAGGGGAGCGGCGATCTCAAATATTCCGCCGACCCGGATCCCGCGCACCCGGGCCAGTCGCCCACCTGGATAGTCCCGTCGACATCGAAGGTACTGGGCGGAACACCTCCCAAGGGAACGACCGGCACTTTCTATTTTCTTCTCTCGGTCCAGAACAACGTTCCCAATCCCGAAGGAGGTGATGTCAATCACCCCACCGTCATCACCGTTAAGGACACTCCAATCTTTGCAAACGATCCCATCAATCTCGGTCAACAAAAAGAAGATGGCGCCTTTAGCTTTGATCTGTCGACGACCGTCACAAACCCCGAGGCCGGCCCGTTCACCTTTGCGGTCACTGGTATTCCGTCATGGATGAAACTCACGAGCAGCGCGCTCTCTGGCACACCACCCTGGAACCAAGCCCACACCAATGCGGGGAATTACACCTTCCAAGTGACGGCGACGGGCCCCGGCGGCACCACGACTGTGGGTGCCATCGGTGGCGTGGACAAACTCTTTAAGCCTCCCCAATGGACCTCGACCCCTAACACCCTCACCGATGCATTTGAGGGCAAGCCCTACAACCAATCGATCGCCGGATTTGCCAAGGCCCTTGAAGCCGGTGCTCTCACCTACACGGTGGTGGCAGCCCCCGCTTGGGTTACGGTCGGACGACGGGCCGGCACGAACGGAACGATCACCGGTACCCCTCAGCACGGCAATATCGGCCCTGTGAAGGTGACAGTGTCGCTCGCGCAGACCGTATTGGGGCAGACGTTGACCGGTGGAAATGCGGATTTCAACTTTAACGTTTTGCAGGTTCTCTTCCCACCCGTGTGGAAAAATGACCCGCTCGATCTCGGGACGCAACGCGAGGACCAGAACTTCACGATCGATCTCAAGAGCTTTGTGACCGACCCGATGAGCTCACCCTCTGTGACCTTCACAGCGAAGAATCTTCCGACCTGGATGCACCTTGATCCGGGCGGCCTTCTCACAGGGGCACCGCCTTGGAGCGCTGCCCACACACTGGTTGGCCCGTACTCCGGCCTCTCATTCACGGTGCAGGCACTGGGAGGAAGCGCGACCGTTTCCGCCAAAGGCACGGTGGCCGCAACCATCAAGCCTCCCATCTGGGATGGCAATCCGATCACTCTCACCGATGCGATCGAAGACATTCCCTATTCTGTCGATGTGACGGGACACGTCATCAATCCTGAGGGCAAAACACTGCAGTTTTCCGTCGTCGGCTCCCCTCCCCCCTGGTTGAAGCTCACCCAGGCCGGAATATTTGTCGGAACGCCTGACAAGAATGCGATTGGCTCCGTCGCAGTCGTCGCACACGCCACCACTGTAATTCAGGGGAAGACCTACGACACGGGCCCCACCACATTCACCTTTAACGTGATCCATGTGAACCACGCGCCTGTGTGGTCGGCCAACCCGCTCGTGCTCCCCAATGCATCCTCGGGGAAGATTTACACGCAGAGCCTCGCCGGCAGCGCCACCGATCCCGATGGCGACACTTTGAAATTTGGAATCGTGGGGCAGGCCCCCACTTGGGTCACAGTCACCCCGGATGGGACCGTTTCTGGAATGCCAGGCCCCAACGACGTGGGCCTCAACTCCTTCAAGGTCTCGGCCTCAGATCCTGAAGGGGCGTCCGCGCAAACTGTGGTGCAGATCACCGTCATCAAGAGCGTCACTCCACCCACATGGAAAAAACCGGTGGTTTTGACATCGGGCACAGAGGATGTGTCTTACACTGAGGATCTTGCCAAGTATGTGTCGAATCCCGACAACCTGCCGCTGTCGTTTGCTCTTCTCGACAGTCATGGAAATCTCTGGGTGAAGGTCTCGGCCCAGGGTGCTGTCACGGGAACTCCCTCCGCCCAGTACGTGGGCGTGAACAAACTGACTATCCAGGTTTCATCGGTTGGCCAGCCGTCCGATGCCGCCGACGCACTTCTTGAGGTCGTCCACAAGAATCATGCGCCGTATTGGGTGATCAACCCCATCCAGGTCACCGCGACGGAAGACCAAGGACTCATCAAGGATATCTCGGTCTACGCCGGCGACAAGGATATCGCGACTTTCAACGACAGGCTGACCTTTAGCCTTGTTGCAAGTCCGGCCGGCAGCACAAACTGGCTCTCAATTTCACCTGAAGGTGTTCTCACCGGCACGCCCGGCGCACCTGATGTTGGATCCAAGCAATACATCGTCCGAGTAGCCGACTCTCTGGGACTGGTTAGCGACGCCACTCTTATCATCAATACCAAGCACGTGAACCATGCGCCGAAGTGGGTGAAGGATCCAATCATCCTTCCCGATGCAAAGGAGGGCGTGGGATACACAGCGATCTTGTCGGACTCTGTCACCGATCCCGACACCGGCGATACATTCACGTTCCAAAAAATTGCAGGCTCCGGCGCCGATTGGGCCAATGTCTCCACTACTGGCATCGTCTCAGGAACTCCCGCTCGCAAAGACAAGGGAATCAATACCTTTAAGGTGCGCGTTTACGACCAGGGACAGCTCTACGCCGACACGACGGTGCAGATCACAGTCGTCGAGACCAAGCACCCACCTTACTGGACAGAGAATCCCCTGGACTTGGGAACTGCTTATGAAGACAAGAGCTTCTCATTCGACCTCACGCCATTTGCCATAGGGGATGGGCTGAATGATGTGCTCACCTTCTCCAAGGGTGCCGGCGGCCCAGACTGGCTCATGGTCTCTTCGAGCGGCCAGATCTCTGGAGTTCCCTTGAAAGCGAACATTGGTAATTTCAAGGTGACCCTTCAGGTCTCAAACAGCGCAGGACAGGCCACGACAATTGGTGTCGGGGTGGTGATCCATGTGAACCATGATCCTGTGATCAACATCTCCGCTCTAGATTTCACGGTGAAAGAGCGACAGCTGGTGACGGCCGATTTGTCCCAACCGCAATACATTGTGGACGTAGATGGAGACAAGCTGACCTGTACAGCCACCGGAACTCTGTCATGGGTGAAGCTCGACACCAACTGTAAACTGACTCTTTCGCCGACCCACGCCGAGGTCCGGCCGACTCCGCACAGCTACGCCTTCACGGTAACGGATGGTAAGGCGGTCGCCTCGGGCGCCATCTCCATTCATGTCATCCGCGATCCGCAAAAACCGATTTGCGATCCCAATATCGTTTTCACTGCCAAGACCAACGTTGCGTTCAGCGATAGTCTTAAGCCCTACTGCCATGATCTCGATGGAGTAGAATTGACCTTCGTCCCCACAGGCGGCTGGCCGGCCTGGTTGGGACTAGCCTCCGCCGGAGAGCTCTCGGGCACACCCGGCAATGGTGATATCAGCGAGAAAATCCTCACCTTCACCGCCAAGAATGACCTCCTCGGAACAGACGCCACGTTCAGTATGAAGGTCGTTCCCGGTAAGCAGATCGATCAGTTCCAGGTCGACAAGGCGGTGCCGGGTGCACCGACGGACAACCTGTGGGTTGTGGACAATTCGCGTTGCTGCGATTTCCTGATGTCCGCACTCAAAGCCAACATATCGGTTTTCTACAACGCCCTCAATAAGGCGGGTGTGGCGCTGCACCACGCTGGGGTGATGCTCTCATCCGATGCGCGCCCCGAAAAGGGCGATGGCATGCCGGTGGTGGATCGAAAGATTCCGGGCGACCCGATGATGTTCACCTGGGAAATGCCCAACATAGTGGCCGACTTTGTCCGACGAGTGAAATTGGCTTGGGTTGGGGATCTTTGCGAGAACTGCTCCTCAAGCCCTATCTGGTCAATGCACCAGTTCTACGGACACGCGTCGACGTTGCCCATCTACCACAATGGATATTTCCGCGCGGGCGCGCCTTCAGATGTCTTGATTGTAAGTCGCCAACGCGATCACTATGTCACCTTCACCCGGAAGGACCCGCAATTCGTCAATTACAAGCCGGCCGATTTTGCGAAGGACTTCATCGCTTTCAGTCAGGCGGAACACCAGAATCTTCGTGTCAGCGTGATCGCACCCGAATGTCCCCCGTTTGGAGGCCTTCCGGGAAGCGGCGAAGGGCTCATTTCGCAAAATCCCGAGCTGGCGGGGTCGCCCAACGCTTACAAGGTAGTGGTGAACGCCACCCATGGCGTTTACTACCCAGCTTGCACGGTAAACTGGCAGAAGCTGATGAATGAGTATGCCCAGAAGGTGATTTTCCGGGCCTTCGTTAACGCGAACCACACGTTCACGCTGACGAAGATACCGATCGAGACTCAAACGATCACCGTGACTCTCGGTGGTGTACAGCTCGTGGGCAATACGGGTAACTCGACCGATCAATGGCGCTATGATGGTTCCTCTAACACTATCACGCTGTACTGGGAGAACATTGATCAGTCGATTATCAAACCCGGAGACCAGGTCACAATCCAGTACCGGGTAAGCTAGAGAGTTCCTAAGGTGAAGTAGAACTGAATCGTGGGGTTCGCCTGGCCAAGCCCTTCCGCGAAATCGACGACAAAGGGGCCTACGGGGGTCTTGTATCGAAATCCGACCCCAACCCCGTCTCTTCTAGTCCGATAGTCTTGGGGATCCATCAGGCGGCTCCCGGGAAACCCCACGTTATCAAAAAGCTGTCCGGTGTCCGCAAAGACCGCGGCGCTGAAATCGCCAAAGATCGGGAACGAGACCTCTCCTCGGGCATTATAGAAGGCCATGTCATAGGTGCCTGGATAAGGGGCCTTGATTGATCGGGGCAGGTAACCGCGAATCGAGTTCTGGCCCCCCAATGCCAAATCGTTAGCGAGGCGAATCTGAGGGAGCGAGTCATTAGGATCGATACTCCTCGCGTAGCCCAATCCCACATAGATCTTAAGAGCCGTCCCAAAGATGAAGGGAAGGTAAAACGAATTTCGCGAAATCCCCATAACAAATTCGATGTTCGCACTTGAAAAAAGAGCTGGGTGGGCAAATTCCACATCGAAGCTATGGTAGCTGCCTATCGTGGGATTAAAGGTGTCATCACGACGGTCGATGATAATCCCTGGTCCAATTGAACCGATCGTTTCCGGGGCCTGCTCAAGCCTTGTCGCAGAATCGTAGGTCACGGTCTTTTCAAAATGGTGAATTCGATAGGAGAGCGTTGTGTGGTCGGTAATTTTCTTCTCCAACCGTTCCTCCAAGCGAGCCCGGTCCACTAACGTATAGTTGGTTATGCTGGTCCCGGACGGAGTCACTGTCTGCACAAAACGATCCACACCGAGAGAGGCGGTGAAGATCGCTGGGATCTGAAAAGGATTGGGTGAACGCAGCCCCAAGACGGTTGCATACTCCAGAAAGGGAGCGAAACGATCATTCATGATCGGAACGGTCAGCTCACCACGAAGCGACACGGTGTGATTACGCCCAAAAAGATTTCTTTTTGCGATCCCAACGAACGACCTCAAACGAAGGAGTGGAGCTTCATAAGCAGCCCCCATCCCGATTTCACCAATCCCCGGCTTACTCTCGGTTACGGCTATTTTGATATCTTTACTCCTGGGATCAGTGAGGCTTGAGTGGGCCACCATCTCTACCTTCGAGAAAATACCCAAGAGACCAATGTTTTCCTCCGATTGTTTGAGGAGCGACGGCGAAAAGAGATCGCCTTTCTGCAGCCTCATTTCACTCAAAATGATTGCGGGATCAGTCCTCAGGTTCCCCTGTATCGTGACCTCACCAACCCGATACTGAATCCCCTCGACCACGGTAAATCTCAGGAGCACCCGCGAGCTTTCTATCGTATCAACCGGCTTCTCATCCACGGCCACCTGAATATCGTTGAACCCACGCTCCTGGTAGTACTCCCGAATTCTGAGCCGCGCGAACTCCACGCCGCTGGCATTGTAAGGATCTGTCGCTCTGAGCGTGATGACACGTTTCAGATCATCACTTGAGACCTTATCGTTACCCACCACATCCACGGTGTCGATGAAGCTGCGGTTGCCCAACTCAACCTCCATAAACAGCTGGACTCCCATGTTGTCGACGCTGAACACAGGCTTAAGGGAATTGATCCGAGCCTTCAGATAACCCATCTCAATAAGCCGGTTTTCGAGAGTTTTTCCTACCTCCTCAAGACCCTTCTCCCAAAATATTCGCCTCTTCAAAACTCCCGGCGCATTATCAAAAAAGAGCTGTTCGATCAGTCCTTGGCTGCTCCCGCCTCCGAGAATCTGGATTTTGTCGATAAACACCTTCTGCCCTTCATCCACGGTAATTCGGCGAAAAAGTGTCGCGCCACGCTCCTCATCCCGTACACTCACTCGACAGAAGTGGTACCCTACCTCACGGTACCTCCGCTCAATCACATCGCCTATTCGTCGTCCGCTGTCGGTCTCGGAAAGAATCTGTTCGGTGATCCCATCCCTGAGGGCCATATCATCGAATACCGAATTTCCAATAAACTGCATCTGGATTCGACGCCCACTTTTGATGCTGAAGGTTAATTCCACAGATTTCTTGTCTTCGCTAAATAAACTGTGAACATCTTCGACCTTGGCCATTGGGTATTGATTCTCCCGTAGATAACGCGCGATCTTCTCTACACTTCTTTCCAGATCAGCCTTTTTCAGAGTCTTATCCTTGGCTATATCCAGGATGGCCAGAATGTCCCCCGTATCGCTGTCGGGCACTCCCTGAATCTTGATCGCCTTCACCGTGGTCGGATCGTTGCGCGTGACGGTCACCTCCAGATCCGTTTCGTTGCTGTGAGGAATATCGGTCGTGCTGATTCGAACGACTGGATGGTAGTATCCTTGCGTCTGTAAATAAACCCGGATGTTCTCTACCAGGCCATTCACATTCCTGGTCTCGAGCGGCTGGCCTGGGAGCACACCCACCCGGTTGCCTATCTCGCTGATGACCTCATTTTCGATGTTATTGTAGCTCCAGGTCCGCAGGATTCTGCGGCGTGCGCCTACCAAATAGACCTTAAGCCCCGAACCGCTGATCTCTGCTTCGACCACAAAGTTCTCGATAGTCTTTCCATATAGAGCCCGTATCTTTCGCTCTACGCCCGTCCTGTCCAGAGGTTTTCCGACTACGATGCCCAGTTCGGCACTGAACTGTGCAACCTCTTCTGCAGAGAGCACAGAAGACTCCACCTTGAGGACCGGCCGATCAAACACGCTCGTGCTGTCTCGGGCCATTACAGTGCTGGCCAGAAGGAGGGCTATAAAGAGTAGCGTCTTCATTCAAAATCGAAACGATAGCGAATATCCACACCATAGCTTTGGGTCAGTGGATCGCTGGGAGTCAGTCCCGGTTTGTTGGCAGTCGAAAAATTGGCGGTCAGGTTGTCATCTAATATCTGCTCAATGCGCAGTTCCCGCGAGGGGTTCTGAGAGAGTGTGTTGGAATAGCTGAGCTTGGTGCGCGAAGTGAGACTCTTCTCCACCTTCACGCTCGGGACCGTCACATCGGTCGAGCTATCGGTTGATTCCCGCCCCCCTTTTTCGGTCTGGCTGTTCAACTTGATATCGACACCCAGCTCATTCTGAAGCTTGCTCGGCACCGGAATAGAACCCGACAGGGCACTTCCCAAATCGGCATACCCACCTTGCGTCTTGCTCGTCACTCCAAGCACTAGCAGGGAGATGATCTCCGGTTCAGTCAGACGCGGCGTAGCACTCAGACGGATCTTGTAGTCGCTCGGCACGCCCAGAACCTGAAGAAGGACCTCATACTCTTGCGGCGACAGAGTACTCGTTTCCTTCACCATCGCGCGTGACTGGATATTGAAGCGAGGCACGATCTCCCTTTCCGATTCGAAGCGAACGTTCGCGTTGCTTACGTTAAACTTTGTATCCCTGAACACGATCACTCCGGAACTGGCTTCGAGAGAGCCCAGCAAACCGATCTGGTCACTATTGCCTCGAATCTTCACATCTCCGTGGAAGTCAGAGTTAAAGACCTCTGTCGCAACCAGGAGCCTGCCTGGTGCGGAACAGTCGATGTCAAACCGAAACGCCGGAGCAACTCCGGGTGTTGGCACAGAGATTCGGCCCGCCTTCAGAGTTGTGAGTTTCCCCTCCTGCACCATGCACTTTCCACTGAGTTCATAGGGTGCCCCCGTACCCGCGAGCCGAAATTGCCCTGAAAACCTCGCGCTCAGCGAGTCGGTGAAGTTCATGAGAACTTGACTTGTCTTGATGACAAGCGAAGGCTTCAAAGATGTAAAGCGGCTGATGGCAACATCCCCCGCCACCAATACCTGCCCACCATTAACCGTCCCCTCAAATCTCTCAATGTTGAGGATCTCCTGACTCACTCCCACTTGAGCATTCACACCTCGAATCTCGTCAGTGAGGCCTCGCACCCTCAACGTTCCATCCTCAAGCGCGGCGTGGCCGAACACAGAAAACTTCTTGACTGGCCCCTCCATACGAAGCCCCGCATTGAGCTTACCAACGCCATAGTCTAGAAATGGAATGAATGGTTGCACAAACTGAAGATCCAACTTGCCATCCACCCTCGCTTTCACATTCCCGTGCGATTCGTAACTGAAACCTCCGCGCAGTTCGGCGTCGTTTCCTTTCAGCTCAAAGTCACTCGCTCCCACAAATTCCTTTCCAAATCGCACACGGGTCGGATTCTGCAATGCCATCTGGCTCCCGCGGAAAGTGGCCACAAGCTTTTGCACATCGGCGTTCCCCTCCATATTCTGCCAATCCCAGATATCCCCTTTGAGTGAGGCCGAACCAGCCAAAATAATTGAGTCTATCGACTCAATATCCTTTCTCAGAAGGGCTGAGACCACCGGGTTCACGTCCACATCTCTGAGAAGGGCATCGAGCGACCACATCCTATCAGCCGCCTTAGCGACCACGACCTCAACGGCGTTGGCGAAGCCTTTTCCCCTCAAGGCAAGCCCTCGATCGGCCGTGAACATATCGATATCGATGACTCCGAGAGCCTTTTGACGAAACGCCAAATTCGGAATCTGAACATGGCCCGTGCCCTCAGGGCGGGAGAGATCTCCTTCGAATGTAAGCTCCCCATGAACTTCTCCCGAAAAAGGGGCCCCTCCCAATTGAGACAGCTCCTCCATCCTGAGACCGTGGCTCTTGAAGGTGAGACGGGATTTTTTCTCCTCGAAGTGCCCCCCCACCTCCAATGCGCCTGAATTTTTTACAAGGAGCGCTTTGGGAAGGTCGATGCCGCTCGGGCGATAGCTCACGTTATAAGATCCGCTCACCCAATTCTCGCCGTACCAGTTGAAGTTGCGCGCCACCCCCTGACTGATAACCTCAATTCCCTGCTTATCGTGTCCTCCGGCAACGGTGAGCTTGCCAGAAAGCTCCCCATCACTGGGGGAACGAAACGGTAGCTTCAGCTCGTCAAAGACATGAAACACCTGGTTGGTGCTAATGCGCCTAGCATCCACGGAAAATCGATAAAGCAACTGGTTGGGCTTGAAATCCAGGTATCCACTTCCGACAACTGGTTGGATGTCAGTGGCGAGAACCAGGTTCTCGAAGGAAAGTAGAGCGTTTTGGAAATAGACGTTTCCCTTCACGCTGCCCAGAAGGATGTCGGCGACTCTTCCTTCGGTCGTCTCGAAACTCCCAACGATCTTCACCTCCTTTCCCTTCACATCGATGTCCGTGAAGAGCCCCACGGTCCCGCCAAACCCCACGTCCGCAATCCTTCCTAACTGTGTCAGAGAAAGCCCGCTACCCTCGACATGGACCTTGGCGGTGTGATCGAAATTGAGAGCCCCTGAGGTCATTGCCTTGCCACCGAGGGTATTAATTTGGGCCTGAAACTCCATGCGATCAGACGAAAAATCGAGGAGGCCATCAATTTCTCCGGAGTCGACCCGAATAATGTTGTTCCCTTTCGAGCGGCTCTTATCTGTGTCGATCACTAAGAAGTTTTCCGCCTGCCCCCTAATCCCCAGCTCCACCTTGAGCGGCGCCTTGAGGTTGCCACTCACACGTACACTTCCACTTGCCGTCATACGAAGGGGCAACCCCCGCGTGTCGATGGCGTCCAGCAGTCCATCGAGTTCAAGGCCCGCGATCTTGCCTTCTCCGTGGATCGCGTAGTTTTTCTCAAGCTCTAACTGCAATTCCGGGGCTGTCACCTCGCCCCGTCCGTATCTTGCTTTCAGATCCACGACCGTGAGACGCTGGTTCTTGATTTCATACCCTGCCGTCCCGGTTCCAATTTCGTATTCCTCTATTCCCACGTCCTCATAGTGAAACGTTCCCTTCCCCGTTTGCGCATGGTTCGACCACGACAGACTTCCCTTCACATCGAGACGCCCTTTCAGGCGAGGCGCCTCGAGCGCCGGGATTTTCGTCAACATCGCCAGCGGAATAGAGGCATCGATGGAGCAATTCACCCCGGCCGCGTCGAGACTCGCCGCGATAGGCCACGCGGAGGTGCCTCGCACCACCACATTCACGCCCTCACCACGCACCTGTGCATCATTCACCCGAATACTCTTTTGGCTGCGATCGATATCGAGAATGATTTTGGAAAATGTAAAGTCCGTGTCCTTCCTCACGATCTCGATGTAGTTCGTTTCCACTTGGAGTGACTGCGACTCACTGCCGGAGTTGGTAAGAGAAAATGTTATGGAATCGGCCTTCACGGAAAATGGCGGCTCCGCAGAGCGCATGTTCACACTGGCATCGACCACGCCGACTGTCTTTACGCTGATCGGATAGTCTCCCCCCTCGAGCTCGATCTGTTTTCGGGAACTGACAAGGCTTTCAAGCTTACGATAGAATCGATCGGCCTCCGGAAGACTGATCTTGGGTCGGAAGAAAACCGTTTCGGCGATCGCGATTCTTTTTTGTAATAGAGCAAATGGCTCAAATGTGATTCTGAGTTTCTCTATGGGAATCGGACTGGGGATCGGAATGATCGCACCGGGGCGACTGGATATTCTCACGCCGTTAAAATAGATTTTCGGCGTTAAGAGCGAGAGTTCAATGCTCTGGATCTCAAGATCGTAACCGATGCTCAGCAGTCGATTTCTCAGTTCCTGAACCACTCGGCTTTGAACTGGCCGACTCCCCAAGATTGCCTGCACAATAAAATACAGACCACCCAGAAATAGCATCAGGGAGAATAGGGGACGGCGCTTGCCCTTGACCCTCACCTATGCGCTCCTCTGGGTGTGGCGGTCAGCCGCTATGATTAATTCATGGGCATTTCGATAAGTGGGTGCGTTCCGCTTGAGCCAACTAGAGTGCTTCAGGGCTGCATCCCACTGCCGCAATTTCACGCACACTCTCAGCAATTGGTAACGACACTCCACGAGCTCGTTTCCCTGCAAAAGAAGTCGCTGCCAAGCCGAGACGTGCTCGAAGGCCTCGAGTCCTCGATTCGCCTCGAAGAGAATTTCCCCCACCAAGCTCATCTTGACGGCTCGACGGCTATAAACCGGGGTGATGGCCTTAAGAGCCAGTTCGTAAAACCCCATGACCAAGAACGCCACCGCCAAATCAATTCTGAGCTGATCGTGCCCTTCACCGAGGGCTGCGAGGAATTTCTCACTCCCCGCGAAGAATTTGCTGTCATCGGTTCCCCCGAGGTTGATCTCAAGATGGTCAGCGACCTCCGTGATCATCTCACTCAACGTCTTCTCCTCCTCCGCAGAAGGGACGGCTCCCCGCCGTTTCTTAAGGTGGGGGTGAAGAGCGGGAATCTCTTCTGTCAGCACCCGGAAAAAGGTCTCATAAGTCTTCCTATTGGCTCGGTGTTCTATCAACGCGACGAATTGATCAACCGACGAAAGAGCCGAGGGCACTTCCTTCAAATGAAACCACACCACGGCCTCGATCGCATAAAGTTTCGGCGCGTCTGGCGCCAATCGAATCGCTCGCGCTATCAGCGCACGGGAGCGCCAGGCGTGTACCCGCGCAAGTCCGAGCGCCAACTTCGCGTACGATCGCGCCGCGCTCTTGAGCCGTGAACCTCTTTCATCGGCGCGGGCTAATCGAAGCCTTGCAAGGCTCACGATCACCTCCCTTTCGAATTTACTGCCTAAGAGCCTAACCCTTGAGCTTTTCGACGTACTCGCCGGAACGAGTGTCAATCTTGAGAAGATCATTTTCCTTGATGTGAAATGGAACCTGGACAACAAGACCGGTTGTCATCTTGGCTGGCTTGCCGCCACCGCTCGCCGTATCGCCCTTGATACCCGGCTCGGTCTCCTTCACCCGCACCTCGATGAAGTTGGGAATATCTACATCGATGGGTCGTCCCTGGAAGTACAGAACCTCAATCTCCAGGTTTTCGATGAGATAAAACTTCTTTTCGGTAACTGCTTCTTCTTCAAGAACGGTCTGCTCGTACGAATCGAGATCCATGAACTGGTAGCCGGCGGAATCCTTGTAGAGATACTGCATCCGCTTGTGCTCAAGCGCCGGCTCATCCACCTTTTCACCCGACTTGAGGGTTCGCTCGATTACGTTCCCATTGAGCAGATTTCGCACTCGCGTGCGGACAAAGGCGTTTCCCTTTCCCGGCTTAACGTGTTGAAACTCCACGATCTGGTAAGGCACTCCATCCATCTGGATGTAGAGGCCCTTGCGAAATTCACTCGTATCGTACATCTTGTTTCCCCAAGCAGAGGTTGTCGCTTTATTTGCCCTAAGATTCCCGCGTTGGCAAGCTAAAGGGTCGAATCGCCTATCTTATTTCGTTTCAGGACACTCTGAAGAAGCTCGATCTTCTTGTCGACCGTTTCACTTTCGGCGCGCACGCCCAGTTGCGAACGACAGCGCGCAATCTTTTGCTGGAGTGGAGTGCTACCTGGGTTCTTTTCCAGAAGCTTTTCGCAGATCAAAAGACTCTTTTCAAACTGCCCCTGAGAAAAGTAGAGATCAGCAAGCGTGGTGGTCGTAATCTCCGCCGATGAGGCCTCATCTCGGAAAAGGTCAGTGACAGACTGCACCTGAAAGCTCTCCTCCAGATCGATGCCCGATGGGCTCAGCGCCTCTTCGATGGGCTTGCTGTCAGGGGCCTTCTCCACAAAATCGTCCTCAACATCTTCGTTGAGCCAAGACACAGTCTCATCGACCGATACGGGCGACGACAATAAGGTCGCCCCTTCCTGCCTCGCCACCTGGGACTGGGTGGGGGCCTGGAGATCGCTCACGTCCATCTCCCACATCGATGGCACCGTCGTCTCAACCGGTGGCGGCGAGCCCCCCTTTTTCGGTGCGGCTGGCGGATTGAGTACCACAGTCTGAGTGGTCGAGTGCACGCCTGAAGTCTCTGGCGCACTCTTCACGGACGCCTCAATCAGCCGAACCTTCTCCTCAAGCTGCACATCATTGGGCGCGAGCATCGCGGCCATCTTGTAACAGTGAAGAGCCTGGTGGGCCTGGCCGAGCGCCATTAAGCAATCTCCGAGCAAACGCTGCGCGAGGAGATTCTCTGGAATATTTTGCACCACTTTTTCGAGTTCCTTCGCGGCCTTATCGAACTGACTCTTGTCGATGTAGCACTTCGCGAGCGCGACACGACCACCATGGAACTCGGGGTGATTCTCAAGCCCCTCCAGGCAAAGTCCGACCGCTTCATCAATTCGGCCGAGGCGGCGATACGCTTCCGCTAGCGGCGCAAAGACACGGCTTTTGGGATCCTCCTGGTAGCGGCGAAGATACTCCCTCACCTGGGGAGGATGCTGATCGTAAATGCGATCGAGCGCCTCGCGAATCCGGTTGTGACGCGTTGATTTATCGAGTGACATATTTCAACACCTTTATTGTCCCAATTTCTCAAGAAAGTTCAATGCCTACCGCGCCATTTCACGCCCATCTGCCACAGTGATCCAACACATAGAGTTAACGCCGCAAGCTCTATGATGGTCGGCCTTCCGACCTCGGTTAGACCAACTGCCTTAATCGTCTGAGTCATTTCCACTGCGCGCTCCGCGCTACCGGCAAGAAAATCGTTCAGCACGTGAAGCGCTGGAGAGGGGAGAAACGGTAGCGCATACCCCATCGGCAAAACGAGCCATTCCCACACTCCACCCAGGATCGGATTGGAGATCGGCGCGATTAATGACACAACGCCAAAGAAATGGGTGGCAGCCGGAGCCATCAGAATCGGCATGGCCATCAGAAGGAGCACCCCAAACAGGACTGAATCTTGAAAGAGGATCAGGTTAGTGACGCCAAATACACTGAGCCAGTAACCCCGTGCAGCGATCAATTCCGGACAAGTCACCATGAGCATCGCTGTGCTGACCAAGATCAATCTGAGTGCGCCCACGTGAAGCTTTCGCCATTTGAGAATCCCGAGCAGAAAAACCATTCCAGCAACCCGTACGACCGACGGAGTGAAGAGACTCGTCATCAAGAGAACGGGAACGACCAACAATGGCCCGCGCCTTGCCACCTTCGCGAGCGCAGGAACGACGACGATGAACGCTCGCCACACCATCGACAGAACCAACACGAGGATGACCACATGCTGGCCCGAAAGCGCGAGCACATGCAAAAGCCCCATCTGCCGGAAGGCCTCCGTGATTGAAGCGGGCAAAAGACTCATGTCGCCGAACCAAGTTGCTCGCGCCAAGGCCAAAAGAATCGGGAACCGAGAAAGCCGCAACGAACAGAAGTGAACAAACGCTTCACGCCCCCGGAAGGTCGGCGCTAATACCCTATCCCGCCACACTCCCGGCCCCATCCAAACGGCCTCACCCGACCAGCGTGGCAGCGCAAAACTCTGCCAACCGTCCTCTTTCAACGAAGGGTTCCGAAATGGCCCGAAACACCTCATTCGCCCGTATACCCTTGCCCCCTCACCTACGTGGCCCCCCAGCTTCCCTTTGAGCGTGACTGCCCCCACCCTTCGGCCGTTCACTTGAGCTCTCACCAGCCGATACCGGCCTTCGGACTCAGTGGCCAGAATCCCGGTCATCTCCGTCCGGGCCTCGAAATCGTTTCGTGCACACAGGCGCCAGGCGATTTCTCGCTCTGTTCGTGCCCAGCCAAGAAGCAGACAAAGCCCTCCGAGAAGCCCAATCACTCGCATGAAGCGGGAGTTGTGCAAGCCCCGAGCCAAAGAGCGGGCTCAAGGGGGCTTGACTATTCTTTCTAAGTTCTTTAGTAAGAACACTTATTTAATGGAGTTTCCATGTACGCAGTCGTGAGAACCGGTGGAAAGCAGTATCGCATAGAACCGGGAATCGAGTTTTTGGTTGAGAAGTTAGAGGGAGAGCCTGGCAGCGCTGTGGTTCTGACCGATGTCCTCTTGTTGGCTGATGACAAAGAGGTCACCGTTGGAAGCCCCCTCGTGGCTGCGAAGGTGAATTGTGAGGTCGTGGCTCAAGAGCTCGGCCCCAAGCTCAGAACTCTCAAATATAGTCGATCGAACAACGATCGTCGCCACCACGGCCATCGCCAGAAGTATACGCGGCTGGTCGTCAACTCGATGGAGAGGAACTAATGGCACACAAAAAAGCTGGTGGAAGTTCTCGCAATGGTCGTGACAGTCACGGCCAGCGCTTAGGCGTGAAGGTTTTTGGCGGCGAGTCTGTGGTGCCTGGCAATATCATCGTCCGTCAGCGCGGAACCAGGTTCCACGCTGGACTCAATGTGGGCACGGGGCGGGATTGGACACTCTTTGCGCTGATTCCCGGAACCGTGAAGTTCGAGCGACACGACCGAACCCGTAAGCGGATCAGCGTGTACCCTCACGCAGTCGCGTAAGACGCGCTTTAGCTTCCTTGTAGCTTTTTTTTCTCAAAACCTTTAATGCATCCCCATGGCCTTTATCGACGAAGCCAAAATCACAATCATAGCCGGCAGTGGTGGCAACGGCTGCGTTAGTTTTCGAAGAGAGAAATACATCCCCCGCGGTGGCCCCAATGGTGGAAATGGGGGCCGGGGTGGCAGTGTGTACTTCCATGCCACCCGAGATAAGACCTCGCTCCTGGATTTCAAGTTTCGCCCTAAGTACGAAGGCAAATCGGGGCAGCACGGCATGGGCAGCGATTGCGATGGCCGGGGCGGCGAAGATTTGATCTTGGATGTGCCGGTGGGGACCCGGATTTTCACTGACTCTGGCGATCTGCTCGCCGATCTCACCCAGCATGATGAGGTGACCGAGGTCGCACGCGGTGGAAAGGGCGGCCGCGGAAACAAGACCTTTACGACCAGCACCAACCGCACTCCTCGCATCAGCACGCCCGGCGAAGCCGGCGAAATCAAAAGCATCAGTTTAGAACTCAGCATGCTCGCCGATGTCGGCCTTGTTGGACTCCCCAACGCAGGCAAATCCAGTTTCTTGCGCGTGATCTCAAACGCGCGCCCCAAGGTCGCCGACTACCCGTTTACGACGCTAGAGCCGAATCTGGGTGTGGTGAACGGCAAGGGCTCGAGCTTCATCGTCGCCGATATTCCGGGTCTCATCGAGGGAGCATCGGACGGCGCGGGGCTTGGCCACCGTTTCCTAAAACATGTCATGAGAAACCGAGTGCTCCTCCACATCGTGGAATGCACAGCCACGAAGCGGACCATCGAAAAATCCATTTCCACCATATCCCAGGAGCTAAAAGCCTTCGACCCATCAATTGTTGAGAAAAACAGAATTTTTGTTTTCACCAAAGCCGATCTCCTTTCGAAAACCCAACTGGCGAGCCGCAAGAAGGCTCTCAAAGCCTATAACGGCATCTTCATCTCTAGCCACACACATCAGGGAATTGATGAGGTTCTGTCTCGCATCTCGACGACGCTCTCCGAGCTCACATGATTATTATTTGCGGTGGCACCTTCGACCCGTTTCACGATGGCCACCTCCACGTGGTGCGCTGGCTTCTGGCTCATCTCCAACCTTCCCAATTGATTGTCTTGCCAGCCTCCAAAAACCCTCTGAAGGATGGCGTCCAGGGCGCCTCTGGCGAACAACGGCTGGAGATGGCGCGACTGGCGCTTGAGACCTTGAAGGATTCCCGAGTGGCGACGTCCGATCTGGAAATCAAACGCACCGGACCGAGCTACACCATCGACACTCTGAGGGCCTTGTCGGCGCAGTTTCAGGAAGGGCTCACCCTGTGCATCGGATCGGACAGCGCCCTGAGCTTTCCCCAGTGGCGGGAACCCCATGCGATTCTCAAGATTGCGAAGCTCCTCATTGTTCGGCGTGAGCCGGTCTTCAGCCTAAAAGCCTTGTCAGCGGCGCTTTCGCTACGATGCGCCATAGACAATGAAGAAGAATTAACAAATGGCGTATCCGTCCAGCTCGTCGAAATTGGGGCGTTGCCAATTTCTGCGACGCGGCTTCGCGGTGAAATTGCAGAGTATTGGGCGTCTTCATCTGGTAAGAATGAGCCGCAAGGCATTCAACGCTCCGTGTGGCTATACATTAAAGATAATCAACTCTATACCCGATCCTCCTTCAGGTAGCACAAGACCAGGAAGGGACTTGTCCCGATAGGAGGTACGATGAGCGGAAACAAGAAACTTCTCGGTCAGTTCCCTCGGTCCACAACGATGTTCGCGCACAAGCGGGATCCGAAGGCATTCCTGAAAGAGATTCTCAATTTCGGCCCGGTTGAAACCCAACCGGCCAACGCTGAAATCACTGAAAGAATCAAACAGCTCGTGCGGGAACTGGAAGAGATCAATCGCCGCATCGACGAGCTTTCGAACCGAATGTAGACAGCTTTGAAGCGTGTGTGGTACGCCCGCAGGCATGCGGGCGATCCTTCTTCTTTCCGGTGGTTTGGATTCGAGCGCCAATCTGGTGCTCGCCCCCCAGTCCGGATTCACCGTCACACAATGCCTGACACTGGATTACGGCCAGCGAAGCCGAATGAAAGAACTGGCGGCGGCTGCCTCGCTGGCCCACCATTTTTCGGTTCCGAATCGGGTCGTCGCGCTTCCTTTTTTGGCTGAGCTCCAAAGCGGGCTCACGGGCCGAGAGGCACTCCCCCACCCCCGCAGAGACGAGCTCGACGACAGAGCTTTCGCCCTTGAGTCCGCCGACCGCGTCTGGGTGCCCAACCGCAATGGGGTCTTTCTCGAGGTGGCCTCGGCCCTCGCCGAGTCTTCAGGGTGCGGCGCCGTGGTCGTGGGGTTTAACAAAGAAGAGGCCGCCACTTTTCCCGATAATTCGCAAGACTATCTGCAAGCCATCAACAGTGCGTTGAGATTCTCCACACGTGGCAAGGTGGCGGTGGTGTCACCTACGGCGATGCTCGACAAGACTGAGATTGTTGCACGCCTGAAGCCGACAACTTTTCCCTGGGACAAACTTTGGAGCTGCTATGAGAGCGGCGACCTAATGTGTGGCCGCTGTGAATCCTGCCAGCGGCTCAAACGGGCGCTCGATGCCAATGAGGTGAAACGTGATTCACTCTTTCTCGACCAGACTTATTGATCATACGATCGATTACGACGGCACGCAGCTTGCGCCTCACTGGATTTACCGACAATTCGATCTTTTGGGAGACACCATTGTCGCGTTTGTGGGAAAGGCCAACGTCCCGATCTCACACATGGTGGATCTGGAAGACGTGAAAAGTAACGCCCCTATATATTCGCCGGAAATGCTGCATTTTATCGGAGAATGGTTCATCGACTCCCTCGACACCGGGATCTTTCTTCAGCACCACCTTATCAACGTAGTCTACGGTCACCTCTGGGAAGCTGGCGCGACCCGACTCTCCCGCCGAGGTAACGACATCTATTTTGACGGCCGCAAACTCAACGTTTCCATTGCCACCCATTCGCTGTCTTCGTGTTTGATGCATTTGGGAGTCAACATCTGCACCAATGGCACTCCGGTCCCGACCTCTGGCTTAAGAGAACTCGGGATCGTGCCACTGGATTTTGCGAAGAAGGTGTTAGCGACGTTCGCCAGCGATATTGACGGCTGGCGCCGGAGCCGGGCCAAGGTTCTGCCCAGGCCATAGCACTCGTTTGGCCCAGTGGCCCCAATCGGCCGGGCGAAACCGGTAATTTATCTTTTGCAACGGCCCCTTCTCTGTCCACTCCTGGAGAACCCCATAGCCCAAGCCACCAGCGAACTGATCACCTAAGTAGTAGCCACCCACTTCAAATGGTCGAAACATTCCGTGGTGTTTGAAAAACCGCTTGTCGAAATAGCCGCCGAATCGCATGCGCCACACGCTTGGGCCGGTGACAAAAACCACATCGAGCGCCGTCTGAGTGAGCGAGATCTCGCCAGTCGTCATCAGCTGGGAAACAACTGACGTCAGAAGAGTGGCCAACCCGGTAAGAGCCTGCGCCTTGGTCTTCCCCGCGAGGCACTCCGCGGAACTCAAAACCCCCATGAGAATGGCGTTGAGCACATTGTTGTGGGCAAAGAGGGGGTCCGTCGTCATCGCCTTCCAATACTGCTGTGGGGTCGCAATGCCCGCGATGCCTTTTTCAGCAACCCACTTCACAGAGCCCTTCCAAAGCGGGAGCGACTCGTCCCATTTCACCGGCGTATAGGCCGAGTAGGCTCCCATGAGGTTAGCAACATTACTCATCCCAAAAAAGATCACACTCCGCGAAGCGCACTGCCGAAATGGCTCCTTTTCGTCCCCTTGGGAAGGAGTTTCGGGAGACGAACCCGCCGGTGGCCCTCCTACCCCCTCGGGCCCGGACCTTTGTCCACCATCGTTCGGATCTTTCGGCGGACCGGGAGGATCGGTGATGTCGATCGACGCTCGGTAGGCCCCGCCATCGAGCTTCTCAATCTCAACGGCAACACCTGGCACCTCCAGCGAAGCGCGCTGAGCAGAGGTCCGCACCTGCTCCTTCAGAAGTTCAGAGAATCGAACACGATCATTTGCCTGATGGAGAGAAGCTGCACACGTGTCGCCAGCTCCGAAAGCCGCAACACAAACGAAAACTACACCAATTGCAACGTGACCCAACCAAAACCCCATTCACAATCAGTAGCAGTATCGACGAATGGAAAGCAATCTCAAGCTCGTAAATTGCGGGTGAAAAAGGGGTTGCCACGTACAAATTTCGGTGCAAAATAGCCCACTTATGCGTCCCCATCGTCTAGAGGCCTAGGACATTACCCTTTCACGGTAAGGACACGAGTTCGAATCTCGTTGGGGACGCCATCACTTCAAATCATCTCAACTAGTTGGCGTCCAAAAGCTTGTCCAGATCGGAAAAGCTAGACAAGCAACCACTTCCAGCGGAAATCGGGCTCGTGTCGTTAACCAAGGAGTGTTTGTCATGGGCTATTACATCCGATTTCTGGAGCGAAAAACCGAGCTTCAGCCGTGGAAGCTGCAGTTCATCACGTACAAGAAGACCGATACCCGCGACTCGAAAGCGCAACGACCTCGCAAGGAATGGGATATCCCGCAAATAAAATGGCAACCGCTTGGCTTTCACAGCAACATGACACTCGAGATTGCCCGGGCAAGGGCCAAACAGCTTAACGCGCAACTGGAACTGCGTCTTCAAGAAGAACGACGCAAAGCCATCGATGAGAAATTCGCGTCCCTTGAGACCGAAACGCGAGCGGTGTTGCCAGAGATCTTCAAAGACGAATTCGAACTGAGATTCATATCCTCCCGGTACGACGATCCGAAATGGCAACGGCGAATGATGACGAGTTGGCGCGCAACGCAGCGAATGCTAATTGAGATTCAACTCGATCCCATGCATTGGTTTGATGAAAACACCCGATTCTACGATTACTTTCATAGCCACAGATTTAGTTTTTCCTACATAAGAAAGATCCTCATCTTCACAAACATGTGGGGCCAATTTCTTTCCCGGAAGCTGGGCCAATCCTTCACAAAAGTTCCTCAACCCCGCGGGAAAGAGAAAGCGCGGTTGCTCGACGCGTATTTCGCCAAATGCGGCGGGAGCAGTAACCAGTCCGATCCCATCACGCCGCAACAACTCGAAAAGGCCCGCGCTGATTTCAAAGAGGAGAATTACAATTGGCTTTTCCTGAGCGTGTGGCTCGGCCTCCGCCCCCAGGAGGTCGACCAACTCAAACAAAAGGAGATGGTACGAATCCAAAGAGGAATCGGTGTGGGGACGTTTTATGGGTCTTCCAAACAAAGCTCATCTCCGTGCCTCAGCGATATCGCTGGAAGTTGATTCCTCTATTTCTCAAGGAGCAACGCCGCGCTGTGAGAATAATACGCTCGGGTAACTTCAAGCGACCGCTCGTTAAGACCGTAAGGCGATATTTTGGACCGAACACCTCTCTATACGGCGGAAGGAAGGGCTGAGAGAGCCAAATAAGTCTGTAAAAACCATTCACCTGCTAGCTCCTCTCAAGCAGGCAGTAGACCCCTCACTTCCGGTCGCTGCGCGAATATTCCGGCGCAGAAGCCCGAATTCACCACGCATACCTTGAAAGGGTTGAGGTATTTCCAACGGATAGAGGTTGCGTACGATTTGGTCATTTTAGAATCCACCTTTTCACAAATCTTTCCATTACTTGCTCTCCCCAACCTCCACAAGCTGGCTCGACGACCAATTCTAGTACGGAAAATTCGCCGAGTCGGAGCGGATACGGTCGGCACAGGTAATGCACTCAGTTACCCAGAAGATATTTACATTAGGGGTCACCATGAAAAAGATCACAATTCTCTTATCCACCATTTTCTCATTGAGTTCTTGGGCAATTCCGCCCGATGCGCGCTTTGATTCCATTTCACTGGGCGCCGATGGGAATACCCATCTGAATTTCAACTTTAACGAATTCGGCACGGACATGAAGCTTACCCTCGTGGACGACGATGGAATGGCCACTGCGACTGCGCTCCACTACATGCTCATCCAAGGCCCTTCCAATGAGGTTTGGAATGAAAAGAGCACTTGGGCGAAGCTTAAAGACCAGCCTGTTAAGGCGTGGGATAAGAATGTGAGTGAGCTTTACCTGGCCTCTCTGGCTAGAATCAAAGCCCTTAATGAAACGATGGCCCAAGAAATGGGCAAACGGGAATCCTCTGAGCAAGACGATAAGAAGAAAGGCCTTTACGCGCTGAACAAGAAGCTCTTCGAAGAAAAGGGGGCTGAAGCCAAACAACTCATTGAGGAAATGACAGCGTTGAACGGAAAGATCCCCTCATACCAGGACCTGAATAAATTTGGAGCCTGGCTAGAAAATGCGGCAAGACAACACGCCTATACCGTTGAGTCGCGCCAAAAAACGGATGGTGGCGTAAAAACGGTTAGCCGAGAAGGGGTCAAGCTCCTGGATAATGATACCACTAACCCCATTGGAACTTCGTTTGGTAGTCGACCACTAACGTTGCCGCCCCAGTTCATGTCGCGTTCACGGACCACGTTTGATGGCGATCTGAAGAAAATTCTCGCTACCTACAAAGCGAGTTTGGTTGGTGCCGTCCAAGATGCAGAGAAGGACGACTCGAAGAAACAACACAAATAACCGACGCTTTTAGCAGGTCGGAGCCCCTGCATGAAAATCAGGTCGGAAGGATTGATGGGAGCCGCGGTAATTCCACTTCATTGTTTCTTAATGCTGGGATCGGCACTGTTTTGAGGTGCAAACCATTCGTCCCTGCGCGGGGGTAATGGCGCAGATGTTGCAAAACCCTAGGGGTGACGTGGATTCCGGGCCTATGGCGGGGCCGTATTCTGTCAAGATACTAACGGAGTGTTGTGAGTTTGAACGTGAGACAAGTTTGGGTTTTGGGCCTACTAGGATCGCTCGTCTTCTTCGCACCCCCAGCTTTTGGGGAACGCCAAGGCGACGAAGTTGGAAACCAGGGACGGAGACATGGAAATGAAGGCAGCGCTGCGGAACAGACCTCCACAATCAAGGAATCCAAACGTGGGGTCATATACTTTCAGAAGCATGAGTGGCTGGGTCTACCAGAAGACTATTACCAGGTATGCAATCCAATTCGTCCCTATCCGGAACCAGTGAAAATTACATTTCTTCCTCAGAGACACAACGTCTATCTCATCGATGGCGAATTGCCTCAGGAGGCATTCGACAAAATTGTTGCGTATCAGCACAGGCTTGCACTGTATGTTCTCGATCACCCAGGAGCCGCGATCTTTGCGGAAGGCGTGACAGACGACCGAGTGCTCGCCAAGGACCGCACAATCGAGGCCTTCAAGAAGAAGAGTGCTGAGATGGCAGAGCTGTTCCCCGGAGGAACCATCCCGCGATCTTTTTCCGATCTCAACCAAGCCCAAAAGAAGGCCCTTCTGGATGGAGGGGTGACTAACGTCCTCTACTCCCTAGGGCACGTGCCACACATTAGAAAGACGATTAACGCCGATGATTGGAAGGCGGGTATGAGACACATAAATAAAAAGATCTTTGGTGATGGATTTCAAGAGCTTGAGAAACTACGCCGTGCAGGGGAACTTTTTCATACGCCGGAACTCTCGGCCCTCGTGAAACACGATCCAGCAGTTAGTCATTTTGTTTTCGAACAAAGGGAATACCTCGCCATGAGGGAGATCGCCCAGTTTGCGAAGAATCCCAACAGCCGTGGCAAAGAAATTATTCTCGTGTTTGGTGCCGCTCACGATTTCAAAAACCACTACGGCCATTGCAAGGATGTTGATTTTCAAATCCCGTTCGCCGTTGAGGCTTCAGATCGCGAGGACTAGATACCACCGTGTCGGCGTAAAAACCGATCTTGTTATCACCCACGATCTCAACCATTTCTATTCCCGAACCAACAGTGCGGTGTGGGCGATTCCAACAATCATTTTCTTGGCTCCCCGTTGTGAGGCCCGAGCTCATGTTTGGGTGCGTCCACCCAGAGATAGGGGATTTCGGCGTTTCGCCTGGGGTGGAGTGGGTAGAAGCCTTTATCATCTGGATTGCTTTGTTCACCGACAACGAGCAAGCGCACCTCTTGGTCAGTGTCGTTGATCATGGTGTGAGCAATCCCAGTGCCAGGAGGAAACGCAACTCCGTCACCAGGCTTGAGGGCATAGGTGCGGCCATTCACCCACGCCGTTGGCTCTCCCGAAACGACGTACACAAACTCCTCTTGATGGCTGTGGGCGTGGGGCCAAGAACTCCTTCGCCCGGGCGGCAGCACATCAAGCGCAACCCCCATTCGTTTGAGTCCCAGCTTTCGGCCAAAGTCAGAGGTAATACACAACAGTTCGTCACTCTTCGGATAGCAGGCGTTATCTTCGCCCTGGATTTCAGCATAGTGTTTGATAAATTCGGGGCGTTCAGTATCGTTCATCCCTCAATGATAGGATGAAATTCTGAAGGGTGGCAAAGGGTATGAACTCCATCGCTGGTGTTTGGACACTGACATCGCTGAAGCATACGCTCACCTCTGGGAAAACGATCTATCCGATGGGGCGGCGGCCGGAGGGGATTCTAATACTCACCAAAGACGGCTTCATGTCGGTGCATTTGGCTGATGGGGATCGCGAGCGCTTCAAGAAGGCGGGGCTTTTTCAGGGCTCGCTCAAAGAGCGAGCTGGCGCCTACGATAGCTATGTTGCGTACTGCGGTGACTATCGGGTAGAGGGGAAACGCCTTTTCGTTGAAGCGAAGCTCTCGCTCTTCCCGAATTGGAAAGGCACAACGCAAATCCGCAGTTTTCGTCTGGGAAAATCCACGCTCTCTCTTTGGACACGGTCCTTCGTCTTTAACGGCGAAGAACAGGTGGCCCATCTTGAATGGAAGCGCCGCTGATGGCCGCCCAGCTTGGATGACAGAGAGCGCCATGACGACGCGCGCACCCATCGATAGAACCTCCTTCCCTAGGAGGCACTTTGATGTTTGCGCTGGTTATTTCGCTACTCACCCAACTTTCCTTGGCCCATTCGCTCGTCTGTCAGAACGGCGACACCCGTATCATTGGCCAAGTCAACATGGCCCAACATCAGATTGACCTCACCTTTCGTTACCCGCAGGCCACCGACCGTGTTCGTACGGCCGTGAAAGCCATTGGTCGCAAGGATTTCGCATTTCCCATTCCCCGCCCGGGCGTGAATTACCCCAACTCGCTCCACATCGAGGGGGAGGAATTCAAGAGCGCCGAGGGCTATCGCGCGTGGCTCGACATCTTCGTAGCGGACCGCTCCTTTCACAGGGTCGCTTTTGTGACCAGTTTCGAGGTCCCCGACTTTGATCGCGGCGCCTACCAGGTCGACGTCATGAATTGCGAAGAGGTCGAGTGAAGCGACATAAGCGGGAACCCGTCTCCGGATTCCCGCTTGGAAACTCACTGCAAGTCGCCTTGTGGGGCGAACTCCTCCAATGTGAATTGAACTGTGTAAGGCTTGGTCTCGGCCAAAAATGCCTTCACGTGCTCTGAGGCGCGGTGGTACTGGAGGGCCGCATCGGTCCTGAAGAGCTCGTAGAACACGAACTGTTAGGGGTTCACGGTAGACTGGTGGAGTTGGTAGCGGATATTGCCGGTCTCTTCGCGAGACTCCTCAATCACCGCCCGTGCAGCCTTGAGGAACTGAGACTCGGTCCCGGGCACCACCCGCATGTAGGCTATGAGCGCCCGCTCTTCATTTTGGCTCGCGAAGAGATTCACACCCACCACCGCCACCATCAGAATTACTAACTTTTTCATCTTTCACTCCTTGTTTTGTGCCGAACCGTTTCGGCAAGAGCGAAAGTAGCTCACCCATTTGCAAACGATAATATGGCATTTTTGAGATTCACTATTTCTCTATTTGAAATAATGAGGCATGGTCAACGGATGAAAATCCAGACGTTAGGAGGCTGGGAGGCGTTTGAAGCGGTGGCTCAACACGGAGGTTTCACCGCGGCCGCCCGGCATTTGAGACTGCCCCTCTCCCAGGTGAGTAAGCGTGTTGCCCAGCTCGAGTCCGATCTCGGAGCCAAACTCTTTCAGCGTTCAACCCGCGTGGTGGCCCTCACCGATGAAGGCCGGACCCTGCGTCCCAAGATCCAATCTATTTTGAGCGATCTCAAAGAGGCCGAGTCTATCTTCGAGACCCAGCAGCCCTTGAGCGGCACGATTCGCCTAACCACCGTCCCATTCGTAGCGCACCAGCTGCTTCTACCGATTTTCACCGAATTCCAAAGGCTCCACCCCGCCGTTCGCTTTGAGATCGATCTGTCGGAAGCCCGAATCAATCTCATCGAAGAGGGCTTTGACATGGCGGTTCGCATTGAAACACCCCGAGATACGACCCTCATCTACAGAAAACTCGCCCCCAACGATCTCGTCTTCTGCGTTTCCCCTACATAGTGGCTGGCGCGAAAACGCAGTTATCGTCGCAAAAAAGGCTATGCGGCATTCGTAATTTGCCATCTGGAGTTGGTGCCTGCGCGATTTCCTGATGCTAGCTTTTTCAGAGTGGGAAATTCTGGCTCCTGTTTGT
>JACPWY010000020.1 GCA_016196825.1 Deltaproteobacteria bacterium
CGGCCTGTTGCATCCTCTTATATGGCTTCGACAAGTTCATTGCTTCCCTGATCGCATATAATTGTTCCACCTGCCGGCTACGCTTTGCGTGGAAGGGATTTTCACCCTCTGGAATTTGCACCCTTTGCTTGGCGCACTCATGTTCTCTCCTTTTGATCGAAATTCATTTCTGCCGGAAAACACTGAAGTGAAACGGTATAGACCCGTTGCTTTTTCCCTTTTCCCAACAAGCGACACAGTTCTCGGCGAAATCGCTTCATCGCCATTCTGGCCTTGGGAATATTAACTGGATCGATGGCGATGGTAGCCGCCGATAGTTCCCTGTCTTCCGCTGGATCGTTATCCAAAGAAAAATGGGCCTTATCTAAATTTTGGTGCAAGAAGCTCCGGATGGCTGGCTCGTAACCCTTGGTTTCAATACTGACCGACTTGCCCTTGGACACGAGACGAGTTCCTCGTTTTTCCACAAACCCTAGCGTCAAGAGTCGTTCCAAAGCGCCTTTGGCCTCTGGCTTCGAAATGCCAAGTCGTTTGGAAATCCAATTGGCATCGGCCCTCGCCCCTTCGATCTCCGCCAAACTCAGTATCGCCAGGTGATACCAGTCCGCTATGAGTTTAAAAGCATCGATATCCAACATCCGGTATTGGTCATCGTCCGATTCTTGCGCGTCAGGAGGAACACCGCCGGGGTAGGCCTTGGTAAAGAGTGACGATCGGATGAGAGCGTGCGATTCATCCGCCCCCAGCTTCAGTCGCTGCGCAAAACGCCCCGCCATTTTGGGAGTTAAGGTTCGCTTGCCCGACAGGATCTCAGACAACGCTGAGGCCGACACCCCAAGCTTCGAGGCATAGGCGCGCAAAGACCAATGCCCGTTTTTCCGCTTACCCTCGTGATAGCGATCCAGCAGAAGTGTCCGCGGATCTCCAAAATGTGCATTGCTCAGCTCCACAGCCGGAACATATACGGGTATTCACAAGGACACACAAGGGGAATGGTCCAAAAATGTTCCAATTCCTGGAACAGCCGGCGCATAGACCCAAGCTGCTGGCCCCCTCATGATTGTTTCTCGCACAGGTTTGCGGTATTATAAAGGTATGAAGAAGAGTACCAAATCGAGCATCACATTGCCTCCTAAAGAACTCGCCTTGGTTCAGGAGCTTCAGCAACGCCTCAAAGCCAAAAGCAAGGTCGAGGTTATTCGCAGAGGCTTGATGGGTCTCAAGGAGAAGACCGATCGCGATTTTCTAAAAGAAGCCTACGCGACGGCAGCCCGGTCCGTCCGAGAGAGCGTAGCCGACGAGCTCCATGACCTTGAACACCTGATCCAAGAGGGCCTCAAGGACAAATGAACATTCAGTATGGCTGCCTCTACCTGGCTGACCTCAACCCGCGTCAGGGAACAGAGTCCGGCAAGCTACGCCCAGTGCTGGTGATACAGACCGATCTTCTCAACCGGACCGGACACCCTTCCACTTGGATTCTTCCCTGCACCACCAAGGTTACAGGCGAAAATCTGCTTCGTGTTTTGTTACCCAAAGGCATTGCCGGGAACGCCCGCCCCTGCGAGGTAATGATCGACCAAAGCCGCGCGATTGATAACGGCCGCTTCCGCAAGCTGCTCAAGCCACTCCCATTCATCATCCTGCGCGAAGTAAAAGAAAAACTCAGGCTCCTGGCCGAACTCTGAAATCTCAGGCGCCCAAGATCTTGGGCGGCCTCTCTTTTTTAGATGGATCTGTCTTAAGACAAACTGTTCAATCAATGCTGAAAACGGCCCCTCTATTTCGCGAGTGCCGCGCCTAGTTTCCTCAGCACTTCCTGAAAGTCAGGCTCCACGGGCCCCAACGTGATGTCGAGAAGGGGGTGGCGCCTCGGGCCGCGTGGCAGTGAAAAGGCGTGGCCGACTCTGGGGACAAGCGTGACCCAACAGTCACTTTTCTGCAGCACATCGCACTCCTTTTTTGCGGCAAGCGCTTCCTCAGGCCGGGTCTGCGCCCCCAATTGAAATTCACAGAGAGAATAAGGCCGGTGGAACATCAAATCAAGGGCGCGCCCTTATTCTC
The DNA here is from genome assembly GCA_016196825.1 of Deltaproteobacteria bacterium. Classification (GTDB taxonomy): domain Bacteria; phylum Bdellovibrionota; class FAC87; order UBA2466; family UBA2466; genus JACPWY01. Next base: position 2,065 of record JACPWY010000020.1, read on the forward strand.
GAGGATTAAACGCCAGGTCTTTGAGCGTCTCCGCTGCTGCCCGATACTCAGCTGGGATGGTTTTGGGAAGTTTGATCAAGAGTTCCACCAATTGATCGCCCTGGCGGCCGGATTTCGAGGAGACGATTCCCTTTCCCGACAGCTTGAGTCGCGTGCCGCTCGAAACGCCTGATGGAATCTTAAGAGACACGGAACCGGTCAGCGTCGGCACGGAGACCTCACCGCCCAGGACTGCCTCCGAAAACGTGATTGGCACCTTCACAACGACATTGAGTCCCTCTCGCTCGAAGGTTCGGTCAGATTCAACTTCAACCTCCAAAACGAGATCGCCCGCCGGGCCGCCCACGCCCGGATCGCCCTGGCCCGAGAGCTTGATCTTGGCCCCCGACTCGACTCCGGGTGGAACCTTCACCGTGAGTCTTCGGCCATCGACAAACTCAATCTTCTTTTCCCCACCCAGCGCGGCTTCTTTAAAGGACAGCTTCAGCGTGGATATCCGATCGGCCCCGCGCATCGCCCGTTGACCAAATCCACCGTAGCTTTGGCGGCCAAATCCCGGACCTTGCGCGAATTGCCCACCACCGAAAATCTCTGAAAAGAGATCCCCCAATCCCAGATCGGTGAACACTTCCGGGCCAAACGGTGCCCGTCGCGAGCCACCGCCGTGTCCGCCGCCTGGAAACCCGCCGCCCATCTGCATATGGTCATATTGCGCTCGTTTCTTGGAATCTTTCAAAACCTCGTAAGCAAGACTCGCCTCTTTAAACTTCTTCTCCGCCTCCTGATTCCCCGGGTTCACATCGGGGTGATACTTCTTTGCCAAGGTGCGAAATGCCTTCTGGAGCTCAGACTCCGACGCCCCTTTTTTCACGCCCAGAATTTCGTAAAGGTCCTTTTCCATCTGCTGTACGATAATCTAAATAATGCGCTTACGACTCACCACTTTTATCTTAGGTACTCTTTTCCTGTCGACCAGTCTCCCTGCGGCTGCCCCCAGGCACAAAAAATCCACGAGCACGCCAATTCCGACGTTGGAAGGCCGTCCCCGTGGCCCCGAAAAGTCTCCTGAGGCACAACCCACCTCCCCCGCGACGTTAAACGCGTCCGTACCCGTCGTCTCCGCCGCCCCGGTCTCCCCCGAATCCACTGTTTCCTCCTCGATCGTCTGCCCTAACGCGCTATCGGCCAAGGCCTTCAGTTCTGTGCGCCACTTGAGCCTCCCACAGAGTGCCAAGAATGGCGGACTTTTTTATCTCACAGGCGACACCCCTCAACTCAATTACCAAGAGGCTCAGGCGCAACCTCCCCACACGATCACAAAATTTTCGGAAGGGGTGATGACCTACTCAGTCTCACCCGACGGCGAAAAGATAGCGCTCTTAACCGGCAACAAAGACACTGACACCGATCTCTACCTCGCCGTGAATAATCAGGTGAAGCCAATCAAGGTATCGCCTCACGTGCTCGCGACACCAGCGGTGTGGGACCCTACTTCCCAGTGGCTGGCCTTTACTCTCAACGGCCGCACTCCCACTGATCTCGATCTCTACAAGATCAATGTGGACGGGACCGCTGAGACTCTCATTACACAACTCTCCGGCTTTAACCGGGTCGTCGATGTCTCGCCCGATAGGAACCGATTCGCAATTTTGCATTTCGACAACTATTCCTCGAGCGAGCTCAAAGTGTGGGATGACAAGACGAAACTCCTCGTCACCTTTCCCAAACTCGCAAGTGGCCTCATTTCCGATGCCCATTTCACAGCCGACTCTGAAAACATCGTGCTGCTGGCCCAGTTTCGCGACGCCCCGTCCTCCACCCTTTATCAGTTGAGTGTTGGCCAAAAGATCATCAAGCCCATTCTGCAAAGCGCCGGCGAAATAGAGCTCTTCACTCTCGACAGCCGGCGACAGGCGATCTCATTCACGACGATTCTCGACGGGTACAGCTCACTTCAGTACGGTCGTCTCTCTTCCGATGGCAAGAACTACACGATGACCTTCACAACCGAACGTTCGGTGGTCGCCACCGAACCCAGTTTTTCGAGCCTCACCAAAGCGGCCGACCTCCTCTACGTCCAATCGTCACCCACACAACCGACCGAAATCTGGCAGATCAAAAATGGAAAACCGGAGCGGGCCATCGCACAGCCCTTCCCCCACCCGGAGTGTTTGAGCCGAGAAGAGATCGTCAACTACCTCACTACTGATCACCTAAAGATTACAGGCTTCCTTTTTGCACCAGCCACGAGCCAGGCCCCTTACCTCATCTTCCTCCCCGAAGAGCCGGGGGGTCAGTTCTTGCCGTTTTTCCAGCCCTGGATCGCGCACCTCATTGGCCGCGGCATCGGAGTGTTGGCCCTCAATGTCCGAGGGAGCGCTGGCCACGGTTACACATTTCGATCTCTTGAGAGAAATGGCCTCGCGAACGACATCACCGGCGCTATCCAATACTTGGGTGGCTTAAGTCGCGCGCGGCCCGGCGTCATTTCCGTTATGGGCGACGGCTTAAGCGGACTTACCGCGATGAATCTCGGTGCGGCCGTCATCGCGTTGGGCGGAACCGTCAACGCCTTTGGCCCTGTTTCACTCGCATCCTGGATCTTGCGGCTCCCTAAACCTCTCCGCCCGCTCTTTGAGAGCGAGCTCGGCCCGGCCTCAAAGGACAAGTTCCGAGGAAGCCCCACCCGCAGCCTCGTCTTACAAGCCCTGAACGAAACAGCCTACGACCTCAGCGGCTTCGGCAGCGTCGAACTCCGCCGCCTCTCAACGCTCTCCAACCACTCACCCACACAAAACGAACGCCTTTCCTGGATGGCCTACGTCGCCCACTTCGTCGAAGGCCACTGAGTGCCCGTCGTATTGTAGGCCTTAAAGGAAGCGGTCACACTGTCCACCCCATTGTCAGTGTGACTAAACGGTGTCTCGACCGTGCACACTCCAAACTATGGAAATTGTGAAGGTCTTTGGGGGTGTGTTCACTGACGTCAGTGGAGTGAGCACATTTTGAACACACAACTCAGCTAACACTTTGAGTTTCCAATCATTTAAGATGGCACGCCGAGTGCAATCATAGAGACCTGAGAGACACAACAAGCTGACAACATCTGGATTCACCTGAGATTCTCAACTTTGATTTCATAAGCCGTCAGCGAAATGGGCAACTTGTTCCTGCACCTTGAGACTTCAACACGGTCTCTCAACAGGGGAAGGTAGGCTTCCACTTTTGGAGAGGATTCCGCAAGGAATCCTCTCCTCTTTTCTCAGCCCTCAAACGACAGACCGGCGGCGAGAACGAGTGACTGCATGAGCGATGGCACGTTGAAGATGTGAATGCGGTATTGGAGCATCACCGAGAGCCGCGCGAAGGGACTCATCTCATAGCGGTACCCAACACCCGCTCCGAGCACGGGCGATGTCAGATCCGACGCCCCGTTGAGAACCATTCCCGCTGGCAAACTGTCGGGCAGCGACGCGCCAAAGGCCACCCCTCCGAGCGCCATGAGATCCAGATTCCCGAGCCGCCGCGTATAGACTCCTAGCACATTGAAATACCCGAAGACCTCCGGCACAAGCGTCGTCGTGGCGCCAGCAGAATACCCGCCGATCAATTCATAGTCGGCGTGGAGTTCCCACGTAGAGAGCGCGCCGGCAAAAAGGCCGAGCCGGGCGCCGATCAAGAAATTAGAGCCCTGATACACTCCGCCCACAGCCGGCGAGACAAAACCATAGTTGCCGCCGAGATAGGCGCCGTACAAAAAGGAATTTTCCCGGGCGAGCAGAATCTGTTCATCGGTCGGCACTGGAGCTTCATTGAATTTCGGTGGCGGGCTTTTTCTCTCAGGCAAAACCTCTCGTTTGCCTCCAAAGTCGAGCTCGCTGTCGAGTACCCACCCCGAAATGGTGCGATCCTCAAGCTCCACCTCGACGAGAATGAGGGGAAGGGTCCTCTCCCCTTTGTAGCGAACAACTGTTCCAGCCGGGAGCTTTCCGATCACCCGCGAATTCGTGGATGAGTCCGCGTAGAGCGGCAGAAGCACACGCGTCTTGGCCGCATCACCTAGCTCCTCCCCACAAGCCGCGAAGGAGACTAGAAATATGAGAACGAATTTCATTTCAAAATTAGTGTACCAAAGAACGCTCAAAGACGGCGAGCGATTCGATGTGCCGCGTTTGCGGGAACATATCGATGCATTGAATCTCAACAAGTGCCCACCCGGCGGCTGCGAGAATCGCCGCGTCCCGAGCAAGCTGCTGCGGAGCGCACGAGACATACACAATGCGCTTCACACTCTTAGGAACGAGCTGAGTCACCTCAAATCCCACGCCCTGCCTCGGCGGATCCAGGATCACAAGGCTGCATTGATCGACAAATTCAGTAGGTAACCTTCTCAGGAGATTCCGATCCACCAAATCCCGAAAAAATGACACGGTCCCCTCACCGCCACGCGCGTTAGCCCGCTCGATCGCGTGACTGCTCCCATCCACTCCGATGGTCTCAGTCACAATCCCGCGAAATGAAGCGGTGAGGTTGCCGTCTCCGCAAAAGAGTTCCAGAACGCGATCCTCCTTGCGGCAGTAGGAGGCCACACGCTCTCGCAGAAACTCATTCTGCTCTTCGTTCACCTGGGTGAAGCCAGAAAAAGCGTGCTCCTTGTTCCAATCGATGCGGATGCTTCCATCCGGCCAAAGCCCGGCCTCGACCTTCCCCCGCCCGACGGGGAGATCGTTGCGGACTTCAGCGATAAACCGGTTCACCGCCGGAACGGCCACAGGACAGCTCTTCACATCGACCAGGTCATGGCTCTGGCGCCGGTAAAAGCCGATCTTTCCATCGTCAAATCGAAGCTGAACTCGCGTCCGATAACCCAATTGGTTTTGGGCGGCCTGAATCGGGAGGCGCCCCCGCGGCACCACGTTGAGCCGACCCAGCGCGTGGGTCACGACAGAGTCTTTGGCTTCAAGTTGGGCCGCATACTCCCAGTTGAGCCAATCGCACCCTCCACATTCCAAAAAGTGGTCACAGGCCGCATCCCGGCGCTGGGGCGATGGACTCACCAACTCCAAGAGTCTCGCATCACGGTATCGTCTCGCCCCCTCCTCAAACTCCACGCGCACCCGATCGCCCGGCAACGCCCGTTCTACGAAGAAGACGTTTTTCTCGGTGTCCTCACCCACGCCTTGCCCCTTCGCACCCACCTTTGTGATTTCAACGATCGCTTCAGGCACTGCGCCACCTTTCCATCATCGCTTCTGCAATTTTTTGGGGCTCCACCACCTTCACACGCCCCTCCACTCTCTCGCTATCAAGAAAGTGCACACCCCAGGCAGTGAGCCGCTCGCGGTGCGCAGGGAGCAGAGGGTGCTCGGCCAAATCCCCGTTCATGGCCGGAACAAAGAGAACTCGCCCCTTCAGCCTCACAAGTTGCGCCCCAATGAGTGTGGTCACCGCATTGTCACAAAGGCCCAGCGCCACCTTTGAGATCGTATTCAGAGTCGCCGGCACCACTAAAATCAAATCAAACGGCGCCAAATGCTCGGCATCACTAGTCAACTCTGCCACCACTTTCCGATCACACGCCCACTCCACCGAAAGCTCCGTGATGAAGCGTTTTGACTGGTCGGTCATGAAGGCGGTCGTTTCCGCTCCATGCCGGCGCAATTCTCTTATGATCTTCACTACCTCGACAGCACCAATTCCGCCGCACACGCACACAGCCACTCGCGCCCCTTTCAGAGCGTCGGAAAGCATTTCTACCGAGCGATCCTGTGTGTTTTGAATCATAATAGGGAGATTCCTTTTGCCGGAAATCCCTGGAATTCTCAATATTCAAATAATCTTGTTGAACTCCCCCCCCCTGTGCTAAGAATCCACAGATCTTTTCGTTAGTTTGAAGATCGAGGGAGGTTCTAGTGGGCGACATTTTGCTCTACGCAAAAAAATCCTGCACTCAATGTAAGAAGGCCATCGCCTTTTTGAACAAGAAAGGCGTGCAGTACCAGCTGAAAGACATTGTTCATGAGCCTCCGCCACGGAGTCTGCTGGAAAAGGTCATCCGTGCCGAGAATATTTACGCTAGCCTGAATCAAAAGAGCACCACCTACAAAGACAACCAGCTGGGCAAACGGCGTACAACCAAGAATGAAGCGATCCGTTTGATGCTCAAGGATCCGAATCTCATTAAGCGTCCCCTCATCATCAAGGATAACAAGGCCTACCAGGGCTTTGATGAAGTCTCCTTGATGGACTTCGTTCAGACCTGAATTTTATGTTGAATGAGCGTGGGTTGGCCTCTCCAACCCACGCAGTTCTTTTGGGGGTGAGAAATGAACTCGCTCATCCTCTAAAACAATCTCCTCCACCCGTGCCCCAAACTTTTCTTTGAGTACATTGATGACGGCCATCACCAGATCCTCTGGCGCGCTCGCACCCGCTGTCACCAATACGCTTTTTAAGCCTTTGAGGGCCTCAAGATTGAGTTCGTCGAGGCCATCGATGAGCTCAGCAGAGATCCCCTGCTCTTTGGCCGCCTCAGTGAGGCGGATGGAATTGGAACTGTTCTGGCTGCCGATGACGATGACTCGTTCCACGCGCAGTGCGAGTTCCCGAACGGCATTCTGGCGATTCTGGGTGGCATAACAGATGTCATCTTTGGCTGGCCCCTGAATGTCCGGAAATCGCTCTTTGAGACTTTTAATGATGCGAGCGGCGTCATCGAGGCTCAGGGTCGTCTGCGTGAGATAGACCATCTTGTCGGAGATCCGCTCCAACTTTTCCACATCCTCCACGGTCTCCACGATCCGAATGCGGCCAGGGGCCTCACCTCTGATGCCTTCAACCTCATCGTGGCCGGCGTGGCCAATAAAGACAATGTCATAGCCGCGGGTGGCAAACCTCACTGCCTCAAGGTGAACTTTCGTCACTAACGGACAGGTCGCATCAATGGTTCGCAGGCGACGGTTGAATGCCGCCGTTCGAACCTGCGGGGAAACCCCATGGGCGCTGAAGAGAAGCGTCGCGCCTTCAGGCACCTCTTCAATGGAATTGGTGAAGATAGCCCCGCGTCCCTGGAAACGCTCGACGATGTGACGGTTGTGCACGATTTCGTGAAACACGTAGATGGGGCTTCCCACCACGCCGAGAGAATAATCAAGGGCCTCTACCGCCATTCTCACACCGGCGCAAAAGCCTCGGGGACTCGCGAGCAGCACGTGCATAGGAGGTCGATAATACACCGAAACGGCAGGGAATCCAGAATGGCCCAAAGCGTCATATTGATGGCTAGGTATTGAGGTTTTGGGAAAGGCTCCTATGAGACAACGGCCTCTAAGAAGGGTAAAATAGACTCTTCGCCATGCTCGGATACATCCTTTCCTACATTCGCAAGTACAACGAAGCAGCCCGCTTCAACAATTCCGATCCGCTATGGCGCCAATTGGTCTTTTACTCCCACGGCCCCGAGGATTGGCTTGTGATCGAACCGATTATGCTCGAGCTCATCCACCAATTTAAGAAGCCGATCTCCTTTGTGACGGCGAACCCTCAGGACCCCATTCGGCACATGCCTCCGATCAAGATCGCGCCCTACCTCATCGGCTCTGGCAAACTGCGTGAGCGATTTCTTGAGCGGATGGAATGCGACACGATGGTGGTGTCCAACGAGAGCGCACTGAAGAAGCCCTTTCCGATCTCACCAAACGTGAAGAACTACACCTGTTTTTTTCCGTCTTTGAAAAGCGTGAGAGCGACTGTCTGCGAAGAGAATCTGGCAAATTTCAGCACCTTCCTGTGCAGCGCCAACCACCAGCTGCTGGATCTCCAAGACATCCAGCAAAAAACCGGTCGCAACTATCAGATCCTCCCCTGCGGCACCACGCGAATGGATCGGGCGCTCAAGATCGCTGAGGACTCGCGCCGTGTCGGGTATGACAAGACACCGACGATTTTTGTTGCCTTCTTTGACCCCGCTCTCGACCACCGTGACACAACCGTCTCCCCCATCGTCCAGGGACTCCTCGACGCCGACTACCGAGTGATCCTGCGCCCACCGCAGCAGTGGATCGATCGCAAGGGCAACTTCATCCGACCGATCTACGAAAGATTCGCGAGCCGCGATCTCTTTTTCCCAGACGGTGAGCAGGCCTCTGGCTATTCCATTTACCGCGCCGATTGTCTCATCACAGACAATGCCGATCTCGCTCTCGAGCTGTCGATCACGCTGGAATACCCTTTTGTACTTTTGGATCTTGGCCAAAGTTCTGGCGCCGAGCGCGTCGAGCATTCGTTTGAGTCGACGCTCCAATCCTACGTCGGCCCCCCAATTACGGAGACTCAGCTCGACCAGTTGCCAAAGGTGGTCGCTGAACTTCTCAAGAAGAGAAACACCATTTCCACGCAGTTGAAAAACTTAAGGACGCGGGAGTTGATTAACCCAGCCCGCGCAGCACTCACAGCCGCTTTTATTCTCACAAACAAATTCCAGATGCCCGCCGTGCCACAGCCGGTCGAGACCACTACTCCCGCCGTATGAAGTCGCGGTATTCCTGGGGGCTATAGACTCCACTGTCCAAAACAAAACGGTGGACCATTTCAGCAGGCGTGACGTCGAAGGCCGGGTTCCAGCACGGCTCGAGAGGCCGAATCTCGTCACCGGGTCGCAATTCGATCGGGATTGCCTCGCCGTTAGGGCAATACCTGTCCACCGTCGACGCGGGGGCCGCCACCACCAACGGCACCTTGTGGTACTGGCAATTCACAGCCAGGCCATAGGTTCCGATCTTGTTCGCAAAGTCCCCATTCATGGCAATCCGATCGGCGCCCACAATCGCAAGCCCAATGCGGAGTGTTCGCATCACTGATGCCGCCATGTTGTCGCAGATGAGGGTATAGGGAATCCCCGCGCGCTTGAGTTCCCAGGTCGTGAGACGGGCCCCCTGAAGGAGTGGGCGCGTTTCGTCGACAAACACATGAATCCTTTTTCCCTGCCGATGCGCGCGTGAAATCACGCCCAACGCGGTCCCAACGCCGCCGGTGGCTAAAGCCCCAGCATTGCAGTGAGTGATCACGGTCATCCCGTCTTGAAGCAGAGCGGCTCCCTTTTCCGCGATCCGTTCACACAACAAACGATCCTCCTCAACAATGCGGAAGGCCTCATCGCAAACGTCGCGTTTTTCGTGATGAGCTTTGAGAAGTCGGTCCACTGCCCATGCTAAATTCACGGCGGTGGGACGGACAGCCCGCACGCGGGTCGCCACTGCGACGAAATCCCGACCACTTGGGTGGTATTGACCAAGACAAGCGGCCGCCGCCACACCGATGAGAGGAGCTCCTCGGATACCCAATTTCTGGATGGCGGCAATCAGGTCGGGGGGATCGGTGACGTCGATCCAATTCTCCTTCAGGGGTAACGCGGTCTGATCGAGCGCCCAAATGCGCTCACCATCAAACCGGAGCGCGACCGTCTCGAAGGGTTTCAAAGTGTCTTCTCCCCGAGTTCCTGTCGACGAGCTTTCAGCCAATCAATCTCAGCTTGCGGCAACGCCTTTGCGCCACCGAGCCTCTCGGCCGTAGCGAGAATAATCGCTGCGTGCTCCATCCTCTCAATTCCATTGAGCGCCTCTTCCAGGGTCTCGCCCCAGGCCAGCGCTCCGTGACGACCCAAGACCATCGCTCGCGACAGGGGAAGAAACGGAAGAATGCTGCCGGCAAGCCCCAATCCGCCCGGCCGGGCAAAGGGCACAATCGGAATAGAGCCCACCGCGAGGATCGCTTCCGAAAAACTGTCGCAGGTGAGCTCGGTGAGCTCAGGGCGCGCGATGGACCACGCTACAAGAGTGGGAGGGTGCGCATGAATAACTGCGCGAGCCTTGGGACATCGACGAAAAACCGCGCAATGCATCTCGGTTTCGCTGGATGGCTCCCCGGAACGGACCCGACCATCGATGGCCACCTCGGCCAAGGGAATCGGCTGGCGGTACCCTTTATTCACGCCACTGGCTGTTATCCAAAAAGTATCGCCCTCATCTTTGAGACTGAAATTCCCGTCGGCGGCGGCCAGATAGTTTTTTTGGCTTAACCAACGCCCCATTTCGGAAAGCTGGGCCTGAGCGGTCTCTCTCGTCATAGTGCTTCCCAGCCTAATGGCAGGCCAAAACCTTGACAATGAAATCGCTCAAGATCGTAAGGCATACGGCCGAAAAGCATTCTGATGAAGCGCATCATCAGCATAGGCCTTATCTTCCTTTCGACCTCCGGCTGGGCGGCCAAGGTGGTGGGAACGGCCCGGGAGAATGGCGACACGGCCCTAGTGAAGTTTGCCCACTACGGCCAGGTTTACTACCACTGGGTGATCAACGATCTCGTGTGCCTGTCGCGTTCACTCAAAAACAGTATCGTCTGCGGGCGTGTGGCCCAATACGACAACACCTTCACGGTCGTGCGCCTGGCGAAGATCAACGCCCATTTTGAAATGAATGAGGACGTGAAGATCCTCTACTCCAAGACTCGTCGGTCGCCCGCGTCCCCGGGCGAGACATCGATGACGGCTGCATCCCCTTTGCATTCGCGCGTCCTGACCACGTTAGGACTGGGCACCGGTTTCTCATACTTACTATTTGAAGGCCAGGTTCAGTATGGCCTCACCAAGAAAGTTACGCTCGGCCTGACGGTCCCCTTCGCAAGCACCAGTGATGGCACCAACGTGACCCAGGCCGTGGGCGGAGTGTTAAATGGCGCCTACTACCTCACCGAAAGATTCAGCGGTTATCTCTTTGAGGCGGGCATCGGCGCCTACTCAATCACTCGCTCCACGACGCTCTCAGCGGCCACGACTAACGACATGCCCCTGATGATCTACAGCACCTTCGGCTGGAAAGGGAAAATCAATCGGGGCCGATTCAACCTGGGCATCTCTGGTGGCCTCCAGTATGTCGCGGGGAGTTCGACCTATTCGTCGGTTTTCACCGACTTCAACGGACTCCTGCCGCTGCTTAAGCTCACAGCCGGCGTTGAATTCTAATTCGGCAGAGTAATCACAACTCCGGTGCTCAGTACCTCTTGCGCAACCTCAATCGCGTGAGGATTCTTTGCCCACGCGCGCCGCGCGACGCCGACAAGCACATCCCAAGGAATCGCATCCCGAATGATCTCATCGATTCGCTCTGATCCGTCGAGAACCAGACCAAAGCCACCGTTGATAGCCTTACCAATGCCGGTGCCGCCACCATTGTGAAGGGCCACGAGGCTCATCCCGCGAGCTGCGTTACCGGCGAAACTTTGGATCGCCATGTCGGCCGTGATGTTGGAACCATCTTTGATGTTGCTCGTCTCTCGAAAAGGGGAATCTGTGCCGCCCGTATCGTGATGATCGCGCCCCAGCAAGATGGGCCCACACTTTTTCAATCGCACCAGCTCATTGAATTTGAGCGCGATTTCCCGGCGCCCGGTCGCGTCCTGATACAAAATGCGAGCCTGACTCCCCACTACCAGACGGTGTCTGGCCGCCTCCATCACCCAGCGGTGGTTGTCGCGATCCTGATAGCGCAGCTCACTGCGAAGGCCCAAAATCGTTTCTGCTGCGACGCGATCGGTGAGCGCGAGGTCCTCGTCTTTAAGACTGAGACACACCCAACGAAATGGACCATACCCGTAATCAAAGAGCTCGGGCCCCAGGATGTCCTCGACATAGCTCGGAAACACGAATCCTTCGAGGGTGTTCTCACCGTTTTTCGCAACGTCCATTCGCCCCGCATCGAACACCGCTTTCAGGAAGGCGTTGCCATAATCAAAGAAATAGGCGCCTGCTGTTACGAGAGCCTGCACGGCCGTGAAGTGAGCGGAGAGGGAATGATCGACCTTGGCCCGAAAGGCCTTGGGATCTTCCGACAGAAGTCGGGTGCGCTCTGCAAAACTGAGCCCCTTCGGGCAGTAGCCGCCGTCGTACACAGCGTGACAGCTCGTCTGATCGGACAGGAGATCGATCGTGACCCGTTCCTTCACAAACCACTCGAGAAGATCGACGATGTTCCCCTGAAAAGCGATCGCTCGCCCCTCCCCATTCTTCAATGCCTCTTTCGCTCGTCGGAAAGCCACCGCGGGATCCTCCGCCATCTCGTCGATCCAGCCTTGCGCCAGCCGGGTCTGCACCCGAGACCCGTCCACCTCGGCGATGATCCCCACCCCTTGGGCTATCTTTACCGCCTTTCCTTGGGCTCCGCTCATGCCGCCTAATCCGGATGAGACAAAGAGCTTGCCCCTGAGATCATCTTTGATGCCCAAGAACTTTCTCCCAGCAATGAGGAGTGTGTTGAAAGTACCGTGCACAATCCCCTGGGGGCCGATATACATCCAACCGCCTGCTGTCATCTGCCCATAGTTGGAAACCCCAAGGGCCGCGGCCCGCGCCCAATCGGCGGCATTGTCAAACTGCCCTACCATCAGACCGTTGGTGATGATCACACGCGGCGCGCGCGGGTGAGATGGAAAAAGTCCCAGAGGATGGCCCGACTGCACAACGAGTGTGGAGTCGTGGGTCAGCCGGGCGAGGTAGTGTTGGATGAGCCGATACTGCATCCAGTTCTGACAGACCTGCCCGGTCTCGCCATAGGTCACGAGCTCATAGGGGTAAAGAGCAATCTCAAAGTCGAGATTGTTGTCCATCATGAGCTGAAAGGCTTTTCCTTCAAGACAAAGCCCTGAGTAGGTCTCAACAGGTTTTGCGAAGATGGCGCCGGCCGGGCGAAAACGATAACCGTAGATGCGCCCGCGGGCTGCGAGTTCGTCGGAGAATTCACGAGCGAGTTCAGCGTGGAACTTCTTGGGAAGGTAGCGAAGCGTGTTCTCCACGGCGAGGACTTTGTCATGGGCGGAGAGCGAAGAGATTCGCTTTGGCGCTCTGCGATATTTGGGGTCGAAGGTTGGTACCGGTGGCAAAGCCGCGAGTTCAAGTGGATTCATGCAGCCATCTTACTCGGAGAGGGAGACAGTGTTAAGGTGCGAGGATTGAGGGAGAATCTTAAGATTAAAACTAACAGTCTCCTGAAAAACCCGCTTTGGAGGGAAAAAAATGATTTTTCGAGCGAGACGAGGAAGACGAACAAAAGGCCCGGAGGCGGCCATGGAATGGCCGTCGAGGACCTTTTGTGAGTCTGACGAAGGCGTAGCCGAAAAAGCATTTTTTTACCCCAAATGGGGTTTTTCAGGAGACTGCTAAGCTCAGTTCTAACGGTTAGATGGGAGTGGATGGGCGACTGGTGAGCCTCCCGGGCTTCAACCCCGGCGGACCGTTCCTTGTAAGGAAGGGTTGGTGGGTTCGATTCCCACCCCTCCCGATTATCGGGTTACTTCCCAAGGCGGGCAAACCAGGAGGACGCGCCCTCAGGATCCACGAGCTCGCGATTGAGAATCGCCTGAATAATTCGCCTAAAGCCTCCGAGTTTCACCTCGCCATCATAAAGAGCTCCGTGTTTTTGAGTTGGAAATTTTATCATCAAGGGAACGCGCCGATCGGCACACTCCGGCTTGGTCCGAGGGCAATCCCACGTAACGTTCGGCGGATGAAGGGCGTGATCAGATAGAAGGACCACCACAGCGCGATCCCAGAGTTTTGTTGATTCCAGAGCCGACCTGAGGTTCCCCAATGAACGGTCGACCAGAGCCAGATTGTCTTGGTATCCGCTCAGACTATTATCCGCAGCACCGCTCAATTGGCCCGTAACCCGGTCGAAAACGCGCGGGGCGTGGGGGATACTCCAATGCACGTATAGGAAAGTGTAGCGATCCTCTTCCACCCGATCCAGGGTGGTCCGAAGGAGGTGTTTATAAACCCAGATCCGGTTCTCTCCAAAAGCGTTGTTCAGTCTCCGTTCCCAAATGTGCTTTAACCTTCGTGTGAATGTGATTCCCGGCGCCGGTGAAACACCAGAAAGATCGGTGCAGGCATCCAAAGACTTCCCAAAAAGATGACAATAAGGGAGAAAGAATCCGGTAACAGACACGCGGTAGCCACGCAGGTGAGCGTCCTGAAAGATGTTTCCAGCCTCGCGCAACTCCGCCACCCGTTCGGGTGAGAAATACTCTTCATGTGAGGCCCATGGAGGAAGCATGATCTCTTTGGGGCGTCGCCCACTGAGATAAATTGAAACAGCCAAGTTTGTGTAGTCACCCGGCGAGTGGGCATTTCTGGCTACGAAAGACTCGCGACGAAGGCGCTCAAATTCAGGCATCAGGCCTTGCCGCACGGCATGCTCGGCCAGACTCTGTGAAAGTTCATCAAAGAGGATTACGACAACAGGAGGAGATGCCGCGCTCTTCCCGAATTCGCTCATCCCGCGAACTCCAACTGAGGCAAAGATGTAGGCGGACTGAACCCCTGTAGACACGACGAACGCAGCGAGCACGAGCATTGCCTCTCGAAACCATCGAATGACCCGTGCGCTCTTCAAAAAGGCCACGACCACCCCCAGTCCTCCCGTTGCGGCGAGTGTCCACAAATACTTGTCACCCAAGTGTGTTTTCCAGAAGAGAACCGAAAGCACAGGATGGTGCACGGCCTGATGGTCAACGGTGCGAAGATAGTTGAGCGGCGAGAGAACGAGCATGAAAAGAAAAAGATGTCCAGCACCCCAGAGAAACCGCCCTTCCCACCGCCTGAGAAAACGCAAGACAATCCACAACGCCAGCGACAGTGCGATGACCGAAAGGATCAGCGCTAAGAGGCCCACGGAGTAGCCATTGAGGTATCGCAAGTGATGAATTTCCGGGTAGAGATAAGGACGCCACTCTTGAAGAAACCAAAAACTGGCGAGTGACAGAGCTATCACGAGATCTTCGAGCATGGCTTCTGCATTATAGTAAAGACGCGGGCAATATCTGGCACACCGTGTGCCATCAAAAGTTCCCGAACGCGACTAAGCATTGATGCGATGCGCCCTTATCTCGTAAACAAACTCGCAAACCCGGTGCTACGGCACCCCACTAAGGAGTCCCCCATGTCGACATTTCTCATGGTTTTGAGCGTGATCGCGCTCGGCCAGAACGCCCCCAAACCCGCGCCACTCGCGCCGAGCCACGGCGTGCGCAACATCGGTCTACTCCTCGAGAAGGATCTCACGATCGATGTTGGTGAAGGTTCCTACGATGATCTCGGTCACTTGCTCAAGGGCAGGGTCCTCACTCTCGTGGAGGCCAAAGACGGTAAGACCTCTGGCGTGCGCCTCATCAGTCTCAGGCCGACAAAGCTCGGAACGGATCGCGCGTTCGAGGTTTTGGTCCGCGATTTCACCGGCCTCGACGGAGCCCCTGAAAAGAAGGCCGAGATCTTCAAGCAGGCCGGAGCGGCGGTCCCTTATGACTCCGAGACAGAACTTCAAAAGAACCAGGCGGCAGGAAAAGTCTTTGAGCTGCATCGGTCGGACGACGACTCGGCTCCAGAGCGTTGTTACAGCGCCCCGCGCGGCATGTTCTCCATGAAAGACGCCTATGGGCGGGACTTCGCTGGCAGTTGGAATCAGTGTTATCGGTGGAACCGATCCATCGAGTACGCCTACAATGTTCGTTGTAACCTGTCGTGGAACCCCGATGAGAGGATCTCGACATACGGCTGCCATTGCATAGTCCAGTAACGAGGAGGGGCGGAGAACTTTCTCCGCCCCTATTTCTTTATGCTCTTCTTCGCCCTCATTTTTTCCCAGATGGCTCTAGCTCTTGAAGGCGGGCTTCCCGCCGAGCCCGGACAGTTTCCTTCCACCGTACTCTTCGAAGTGGGCGAGGAAAACTTCTGCACGGCCTTCAAGTTCGCTCCCAAGAAATACGCGCTTGCCGCCCACTGTGTGATCGAACGAGGTCGGCGGTTGGAAAAACTGGGGGCGCTTGGCCGAGTGCGAGACGAATTCAGGCCAGGCCAACCCATACGGCTTCACCACCACACCGTGAAAACTCCCAATGACGAGTGGGATCTCACGAGTCCAATTGCCACGACGCGGGTCCACGTCAGCTTCCACTACAGCGATCCAGCCCTGTCGCTCCTTAAGCCCGCCATCACACGAGACCTGGCTGTAATTGAATTGGAGGACGAAAATGATGTCGTCATGGGGGCGGTTGCCGATAAGCCGATTGCTAGCGCAACATCGGTCATCAAGATGGGCTTTGGCTGTGAAGACAGTCGCTTGGATGCCATTGAAGAGTGTCGTCACCAAACTCGGCGCCTCAAATATCAAGCCACCAACACGCTCGCGCCCGAAAACTCTCTCCTCGGCGCAACCGACTTCTTGGGTGCTCCGATGGCCCGGCTACACGAATGGATCTCGCTGGCAGCACAGTCCTATCTTTACACCCCAGGGCTTAAGGACGGCCAAGGCGCAAGTCTCAGCTATTTTGATTCGGGAGGCCCGCTCATTGCAGTGGGAGAGGACAAAGTGGCGCGCCTCGTGGGGATCAACTCTCGCGGCCTCCTCGACAAGAGCTTTACCGACCACGAGGTCGTCCTCTTCGATGCCCATTCGCGCGTCGACACCGGGGCGCTCCGCGAACTCGATGAAGCCAGCGTCTTTTACAAAGTCATCGATTTCACGGAGGTATTCTCTTTCGAACCCATCCGGCGTTACCTGCAGAAGACCACTCACCAGGTGGTCCATTTGAAAACGGGAGCGTGCGCGATCGCGTCGCTCACCCTCAAGGACGACCACGGAGAGCTCCACACCTGGACGCTGACCCCCCCTCAGACCAACCCCACCTTTCCCGTGGATGCCCCATTCAAGGCCACCGAGGTCAAGATTGAGCCCGCGCCCAACAGTCAAGGCCTGTGTCCGGTAACCATTATTTTTTGAGTAATATCAATATGCTAACTGTCTCCAAATTGAAACACAGGGCCGTAACTGATACGGCATCTGTTCCGATGATTCAAGACCTTGCAAAACCCATCGGTGGGTGCCGCACCTACCAAGAAGCACTCACATCGCTCATGACCTCAGGCGGTGCCGAGCGCTCGCTCAAGGAGTGGTCTCAACGATTCGGCTACCGTTCCCACCGCTCGCTCGGGATGGTCATGTCCGGCAAACGCCTGCCAACACCGAAAATGGTCGAGAGTATCAGTCGCTATTTTCACCTCGACCCTGGCGAACACCGGTCGCTTGAACTGCTGGTCCACGAGGCGCGCACGGGTGAGATGGCGATCCACGCCCAGATGGGTGTCCTGCGACAGGCGCTCACTGAAACCGAACTCATCAATCTGAAGGACTTTGCCCAGATCAGCGAGTGGTACATGTTTGTCGTCAAGCAGTTAGCAACGACCCCTAGCTTTCGCAAACATCCGGAGTGGATTGCACGCCGCCTCCGGAGAAAGGTCGACCCGAGACAGCTCGCCACGGCTTTGGCCACTCTCGAGCGTTTGGGACTTCTCAAGACGAAGAATGTGCGGACCCGCAATGATATCCCATCGGCGGCATTGCGAATGCATCATCTGCAGATGCTCCAAAGAGCGGCTCAATCCATCAACCAGGATCCTGTGACCGAACGCGAGAACCTTTCTCTCACGCTCCGCTTTGATTCGAAACAAATGATGTCGGTGAAGCGTTACCTCCGAGAGGTGCGCGAAGAATTCGATCGTCGATTTGGATCCGACACATCGGAAGAGGTTTTCCAATTGCTCGTTCATTTTTTTCCGCAGACTTCGAAGGAGGTCCGATGAAAACGCTTCTCATATGTCTTATGTCCTTCTCCCTCTGGGCCGGCGACGGCGCTGGCACCGGCAGTGGCCCGCTTGAGAGCCAGTTTATCTACGCCTTTCACCACATGGATGTTTTTCTCACCCGCACGCTCTTAAGACCCGGTCTATCCGCTGCTGAGATCGAAGCCATCCAAAAGGTGCTCAATAACTTACGAAGGGAAAAAGAGCCGTCGCAGGCTCTGGTCTTCGAAGACAATCCCAAGGAATTCAGTTGGTACGAGCAGTGCCATCAATTGAAACTCGCCTACACGAAGCTCGAACAGGGGGCTCTGATCCGCGTGAACCGCGCCCTTCTTTACAGAAAAGGAACTCAGGAGGGCGAACTCGAAGCCAATGTCTCCTTTTCCCAAATAGTGCAGACGGTCTTTCACGAAATTGGCCACCACAATGGCTACCCGGATCACCAGTGGCTTGATCAGATTGGCACGAAGATCGCGCGCGTGGCGGTGGAATACGTGAAGGAGGAGACCGCTCAGATTGAGAAGGTCTTCAAGACCCGGCCTGATCTCGCGCCCGTGCAACGCCCTTTGGCTTTGTATGGCAAGTATCAGGTGACCACACGCTCTGGCTTCTTCCTTCCCCACTCCACCGACCTGTCGACGGACAATCGCCGGCTCTTTTTTCTGCCCATGGGAACCTCACAACTCTACCAGACCGTGCCGGTCAGCCAGGAGACCGATCGCCTGACTCAGGCCGCTAATCACGACCCATTCGAAAAGAAGACCAGCTTCTTTCCGTTTTTTGGCGCCTTGGATCACCTCGGTGTCGGTACGCTCTCATACGGCCCAACCGGCCAGGGGTATTTCTCCTTCGACGAGAGAAATGGCTTAGCAATGGCGACCGTCAATATTTGGGAAAAGTCCCGCCCGCTAGAAGATGAACCTCAAGAGACCGGTGAGAAGGAAGACGACATGACCAGACTCAAGCGCAATATTGCTCCCCTGCAGGTCTTCGAAGGGAAGACTCATATCGACGAGTATGGCCGTCTCGCACTCTTCACTCATTGGCTGAAGATACCCGGTGACAAGTCCACCGTTCAGCGTTCGGTCACTTTGCTCAAGTTTCAAAGGCCCGATTTTGAGATGGCCCTGCGGCAGAAGATTCAGGCGAACGGCCCCCCGTTTGGTTTCTACTTCGCTCTCCCAGCGAAAAAGGCTGGCGAGGCCGAGGTACTCACCTTTCTGCTCTCTCAAAAGCGATAGATTCGCGCACCACGATCATAGACGAGCGTGCCCGGCGCAGGCTGCGGCGTGGGTTCGTTTTCTCCGTAAAACGCCCATTGGGTTGTTTGTGCCTCGGACAGGGCATCGAACGCGTTGAGCCCCAGGTCATGGATCGGCCGCGTACAACGATAAGCCAATACCGGGATCCACATCCCACCCTCCAACATCCGAATCGCAACACAATCCGTTCTTGGCACATTCTGACCGACCCATTCGATGGCCAAGCGATCCTTCGGAGTCAGATGGGACTCGCGAAAATCTGGCCAGAGCCGATGATGGAATTGACGCGCACCAAACACGATGAGGCAGACGCCAAGAATAAAGCCCGCTTTCCCCCTCTTTTCCCACGCCTCGGCGAAGGCCAGCGAAAGCGGCAGCACCATCATCGTCGCGCAACGTTCAGGGTACAGTAGATATGACATCGGAAGCACCCAATACCAAGTGTTGGCGACCAAGAGTGATGAAATGACAACCATTCCAATGGCCGCAAGAGCGTAGCGCCGCGCCGTCCCTCGCCACACCGCCCACCCGAATAGACTGAGACTGATCACAACGGCCGTTCCCCACAGATAGGAGAACAGTTGGGCGATGAGGTTGACCACATCGGAATGGCCGGCCCGAAAAAGATAGGGTGCCATCGAACGCTGCCAATCCCACACACGCTCGACTTCGGAATGCGACGCAAACCCCCAGTGGAAAAGAAATACCGAGAACACGACCGCAAACCCAGCAACCGTTCTGACAAATTTTCTCGGTTCCTTCCAAATAGCCAACGGTCCACACACCAAAAGAGACACATAAAAGCCAACCGGATGCGCGTGGGCCGCAAAAGCCAAGCACAGGATGGCAATCGCCCAATGCCCCCCAAGGCAAAGAACACTCATTCCCGCGACCATTCCCACCAGTGTAGGCGTCCCACCCCAGGTCAGGAATTCCTGAGGATTGGAAAAGAGAACTAGCGCAGTCAAAGCGGCCCACAGGGCGGCTCTGCGACTGAACCAATTGCCCAAGGCAGCCGCCAATCCAAAGGCAAAAATGGCGAGGCTCGCGCACTCTAAAAAAAAGATCGCGCGCTCGGGAGCGGCTCTCAACTCCATCATGAGAGCAATCAGAATGGGCAGCCCCATCGTGGCGCCTTTGAGGTCAGTAATGTTAGTAATCGGGCGGGTGTCCCCCGGGATTTTTCCTGTCTCAAGAAATACGCGGGCGAGCGTCCCCCATTTTGTAGGATCCGAACCCGGCGGCTCCCAGCGGAACAAGGAGATCGCAAAGCAGTACGCAAGAATGAGAAGTGTCGGGAGCAGAACCCACTCAGCGCGCTCTCCGAGACGGTTTTTCCAGGTGACACCCAGAAGAATAACCGCGCCATAAACAAGTACCACCAGCGTCCACAATGGCAGCACGGCCGGCTTGAGATAGGCAAAGGTCGCATACGCCCCCCATACGGCCATCAGAGTAAAAACTCGCGAACGGTGCAGACCCAAACGATACAGGATTTCCGAGGGAGCTAAGAAGAGGATGAAAAAGGAAAAGGGTGCCACGTCAGGCACCCTCTATATCACGAACTCACCCAAAGAGTGTAGGGCAAGCCCCTTGAAATGCTTCATTCGATAGAGGAAGCCAGCTCCCACAATCCCCCGTTCGAACGAAACGGATATCCTTTGAGATCACCGCGACATTCCCGCGCGCAGTCCTGCAACCGCCTTGCAGCAGCACCAAAAGCATCTTTGATTGCCAGATAGAGATCGTCTTCTTTTCCCCCTGGCTTTGGATTGGGGGTCACCACGATTTCTTTTCCTGGAACGGTAACATCCACTCGGACGTGATAAGGGTTCCCCTTACGCTGATGGTGATGTCGTGATTCCACCATCACGCGACAACCGCTGATACGCGGGAACAAATGCTCCAAGCGGCGAACCTGCTTTTCAATCGCGTGCCTAATCGCTTGGGTCTCTTCGATATCGCGAAAACAGATCTGCGGTTTGAGTTCCATGGCAACGCTCCTGAGTTTAAAGCCGACCTACTATTCTGCCTGGGCGCGTTTCACAAAACCATCCTGCCGCTCCCTGCTCTTTCTCGGCAAACACTTCACTCAAGACGCGCACAGCATCGGTCGCGGTAAATATCCCACACACACTTCCCTTTCCGTTCTTCACAATTGCGCAACCGTATTTGTGAATAGCCATTTGGGAGAGCACGTCTGCTATCGGAGTTTCCGAGGATACCGAGTATGGTTCCTCGGTCATGATGTCGCCAGTTTTGAGACCCTGAGCGGCAGGATGCAAAGCAAGCGCAAGCTTAATATCTCGGTCCGATAAGACGCCCACCAGTTCCCCCCCAAATTGCACAGGAAGATGGCGGATTTGACGCTCGCGCATCATCTCCATGGCTTTCGTCAGCGTAATATCTTCGCCGATGGTCTGCGGGGTGGCTACCATATAATCTTTGATTTTAGTGCCTAACATAATTATTAATCTCCTTGTTTCGATTTCTTGGATGGTTGCTTCATATTCGCCTCCTGACCTTCCCTCCACTGACGGTTTAAGCCGCAGCGGACTTGGGTGCAGAAGCTACAGGCTTTGTCGGTGCTTCCTTGACGGCTATCTTCGGACTCGACTTGCTCCCTCCAATTGGAATTTGCTTCGTCTGACCTTTTGCCATCTTGGGAATCCCGATATTAAGAACCCCGTCGGCATAATTTGCCTCAATCTTTGCCGAGTCAGCGATGTCGGGAAGGTGGAAAGACCTTTCAAAGCATCCTTCATAACGCTCAGTAATTCTTTGGCTCTTCTTTCCTTCTTTCCGTTCTTCTTTGTGTTCGCCTGAAATGGTCAACACGTTGCTGGACAACTCAATCTTAAGGTCCTCCTTTTTCATTCCTGGCACATCGACACTCACAAGATAATTCGAATCTGTTTCCTCGACGTTGCAGGCAGGGACAAAATCAACATCCCCACGCCTTGTGAGTTGGGGAAGCTGCGCTGTGAAATCATCGAATAGACGGTCCATCTCTCTCTGAAGGGCTGTAAGTTCTTTTCCAACTCGCCATCGATCCGGGTTCCATAATTGAAGCATTTTATTCTCCTTGTGAATGATTTCCTCTCCTTGTCTTAGTTGCATCAGCCATGCCAACCCTCTCAAGGGCCCGGTCGAGCCCAAGTCAGGAATGAATGATTCTACGGGAGAGACTGAAATGCCCACGAAGTGACTATGTGTCTCATCTTGCGTGACCTCATTAGTATGTGGCGAGCAAGAAAAATGGGTTGAGTACGTCAACAGATCCGGGGCAGCTGCTCACCAGTCAACATATCCAATACCCGCTTTGTTCCCAGAGAGTTCGTAAGTGTGACAATAGAACCCGTTGCCTCACTGACCCGGCCAATGATCGCTGTCTCACGCCCCGGAAACCACTCTTGGAGGAGCCGTAACGCACGTCTTGCCTCGGTGGCTTGCAATATCGCAACAAACGCTCCCTCGTTCGCGACGTAAAGGGGATCAAAACCAAGAATTTCACAGGCGGCTCGAACCTCTTCGCGCACGGGAATTGCGAGTTCTTCCACTTCGAATCGAAGACCTGCCATGAAAGCAATTTCATTGAGCGCCGTGGCAAGTCCTCCACGCGTGAGATCTCGTAGACAATGCAGTGGGATCCCCTCCTTAAGGAGTTTCTGAACAGGGAGATGAACGGAGGCGCAATCGCTTACGATCGTCGTGTCGAATTCGATTCCCGATCTCTTAGTCATAATGCTGATCCCATGCCGTCCAATGTCACCGCAAAGTAATATGGAGTCTCCGGATTTCACCGCCGTCGGCGATATTGTTTGGTCATGTTCAATAACACCAATTCCGGTGGTATTGATAAACACCCCGTCGCCCTTTCCGCGATCGACAACTTTGGTATCTCCCGCGATGATGGCGATGTCTGCAGCTTGTGCCATCTTTTGCATGGAAAGAACAATCTTCGAGAGATCTTCGATCGGAAATCCCTCTTCAATAATGAAGGCAGCGGTGAGAAAGAGAGGGCGAGCTCCACTCATCGCAAGATCGTTTACTGTTCCATTGACTGCTAAAGTGCCAATGTCTCCCCCGGGAAAGAAAAGAGGGTTTACAACGTAGGAATCGGTTGTTACCGCTAGCCGCCCTTTGGGAACTTCAACGCTAGTCGAGTCATGTCGTTGAAGGAGAAAGGGGTTCTCAAACGCGGGTAAGAACACCGATTCGATCAGTTCATGCATCAATTTCCCACCCCCGCCATGGGCCAGTTGAACGAATGATCCCTTCTTGCTGGGAAGAGGACAGCTCACATTGAAGACTGTCGGCTTACTCATGGATAACACTCCCTGAAGGCGCCCCGCTAAGGGATCGATAACGGTAATAGGCGGCACACGCTCCCTCTGACGACACCATTGTGGCACCCAAAGGATGTTCCGGGCGGCATAGAGCTCCGAAGGCCGGACACTCAGTGGGCTTTTTAATTCCGCGTAGCACTAATCCAGAGATGCACGTGGATTCCTCCTCGGCGTCCGGTTGAACCTTCCCGAAACGGAATTCCGCGTCGAAATCACGGTACTCATGGCTGAGTCCCAGTCCACTTCGGGGAATCTCCCCGAGACCCCTCCACGGCCGGGGAATCACTCCAAAGACCTTGGTCAGAAGGCTGCGAGCCGAGGGATTACCACCGCGCCGCACCGACCGACTGTATTGGTTTTCGACTTCAGACCTTCCCTCCTCAAGCTGTTTCACGCAGAGGTAAACACCTTCCAAAATATCGATCGGCTCAAACCCCGTAACTACAATCGGAACTTGGAATCGTCTGGCGATTGGCTCATATTCGTCATATCCCATGACCGTACACACGTGCCCAGCTGCAAGGAAGCCTTGCACCTGATTGTCGCTAGCGCCGAGCAACGCTTCCATAGCTGGCGGAACAAGCACATGACAAACAAGTAGAGAGAAATTTCTTAAAGATTCCGCTTTTGCTTGAAAGGCGGCCTGTGCGGTCGCCGGAGCTGTGGTCTCAAATCCGACAGCGAAGAATACGACCTCTCGAGTTGGGTTGGCGCGGGCAAGTTTAAGCGCATCGAGAGGAGAATAAACGATCCGGACATCACCACCTCTGGCCTTTACCGAAAAAAGATCTGCCTTTGATCCAGGTACTCGCAGCATGTCTCCAAACGAACAGAAGATGACGTTATTGCTGCTCGCTATCTCCAGTGCTTTATCGATCCAGGCAGTCGGGGTGACACACACCGGGCACCCAGGCCCATGAACAAGGCGCAAGGATTTCGGCAATAATTCATCAATGCCGAAACGCAAGATGGCGTGCGTCTGGCCCCCACACACCTCCATCAGCGTCCAGGGGCGTGTGACCGTGTTAAAGATCATCTGTGACAGTTTCTGTGCCGGAATTTTATCGCGATACTCGCTGACAAACTTCATTTGGGTTTTACCTCCAGACGCGCATCCAAGATGCGGCAACCCTTTCCCTTGGGGAACGCCATCACTGGATTGAAATCAAACGACAGAATTTCAGGATTGGTTTCAGCGAACCATGCCGCTCGAAGCAATAATTTTTCGATCGCGTCGATATCACTCTCCGGTTTCCCCCGGTAACCGGAGAGAAGTTTGTAGCCTTTGATTTCGCGAACCATTTCCCTCACGTCACAGTCGGTAACTGGTACGACTCGGAATCGAACGTCCGACAGCACCTCAACGTGAATCCCCCCCAACCCGAATGCGATTACCGGACCAAAAACGGGATCGCGCTGCATCCCAATGAAAAGCTCAATGCCCTCTGCAGCCATCGCCTGGACCTGCACGGATTCGAGAGGCTCCTCGGGATGAAAACGTCGCAGGTTACTCTCGATAGTTTGGAAAGCATCTTTGACCAAGTGTTCATCCGTAAGATTTAACCGGACACCACCTACCTCGGTCTTGTGACTGATGGTCTTGGAAGCCAGCTTTAGCGCGACAGGAAAACCAATCTCTCGTGCGGCATTTGCCGCTGCTTGCGCGGATTGCACAAGTTGAGATCGGATCACACTAAAGTCAGACGCTTCCAACAATTCAAGAGTATGTCTTGGCGAGAGCCACCGACTACTCACATCGCGACCTTCAATAAGTTCCCGCATGTGCTTTTCATTCTTCGAGCCCATAGGGATGTAATTCCCGGGCGGCTTTTTGTTCCACTCACTTTGAGCCGACATATAAGCCAAAGATCGCGTGGCATCCTCAGGGAAACGGTAAACGGGCACCGTTTCTTCCCCGATCTTGAGCGGAGACACCTGAACTTCCTCAGTGATCCAGCACAGAAAGATGGGCTTCCTTTTCGCTGCAGAACCTCGCGCCGTCGCGATGCCTTCCTGGATAGCACTCAAGATGGCCGAGGACATGCGTTTACCGATGACGGTGTAGATAATGATAAGAGCGTCCACTTCACTCGATCCCACAAGCACTGGGATTGCCTTGGAGAAATGTTCCGGGCCTGCGGAAGCGACCAGATCTAAGGGATTTTGAGGCACCACTTCAGGTGGCAGAGCCTGTCGAAGAGAGTCTTTGAGCTGAGAGGAAAGGTCTATGACCTTAAGCCCTAAGGCCTCGCAAGCATCGGTACAAAGGATCGCCGGCCCTCCGGCATTCGTTACGATGGCAACGTTTTTGCCCTGCGGAAGAGGTTGGGAGCTTAGCGCTTGGCTTAAGTGGAACATCTGCTCCATGGTTTCCACGCGAAGCACTCCCGCCTGGTGGAGAAGGCTATCAACCGTGAGATCGCTCGCCGCCAGAGCTGCTGTATGGGAGCAGGCCGCCCTGGTCCCGGCTGTGGACCTACCACTCTTCAAGACAATGATGGGCTTAGTTCGCGCGACTCGTCTTGCAATCTGAAGAAAACGAGCTGGGTTTCCAAAAGACTCTAAGTAAAGAAGGATCACCTTCGTTTCCGGATCATGTTCCCAATACTCGATGAGGTCGTTCGAAGAGAGATCGGCCTTGTTACCGAGGCTCACGAAATAGGAGAGGCCCACGTGGAAGAGGCGAGAGAATGCAAGCATCGCGAGTCCAAGTCCACCACTCTGAGAAGCCATAGCTACGTTTCCCGTCAGAGGGAAATTTGGGGAAAATGAGGCGTTCATGGGCGACCCAAGCGCAGTATTCATCACCCCAAAACAATTGGGGCCAACCATCCGGATGCCGTGACTCCGCACTTTTTCTAGAATGACCCTTTGAAGCCGCGCTCCCTCTTCGTTTAACTCCGCAAAGCCTGCCGAAACAATCACTACCGCTTTCACTTGTTTCTTCACACAATCGTCAATCACCTGGGATACGCAGGCCGCGGGCACGACGATGAGAGCCAGATCCACGTGATTGGGAATTTCCACAACCGATCGAAACGCGGGAAGCCCTTCAATTTCATTGGCAGATGGATTCACTGGGTAGATAGGCTTCGGGAAACCGCTCTCCTTGAGCGCCGTAACGACCTGGTGCCCAATCGCATTGGGATCACGAGAAGCTCCGATCACAGCTACCGCATCAGGCCAAAATAAAGCGTCGAGGGATTTGGTTGAAAGGGGCTTCAAAGGCTCTTTTCCCTTATCTCTTCGAGCTCGCCAATCTGCTCGAGGTATTCGAATATCTTGTGGGCTTCCTTCTCGTTCAAAGTACTTATCGCAACTCCTACATGGACGATAACGTAGTCTCCTACTTTCGCCTCGGGAACAAAGGCAAGGGAGGCGACCTTAAAAACTCCGCCAAAATCAATTCGGCCGCGACGGGCCATTGCGTTCTCTTGGTTCTCTTCGATATCAACGATTTTGCCCGGGACCGCTAGGCACATGGGAACCTCCCGGAGGTCTCGCCAGAGATCTTAATAGAGGCGGCGACAATTTGTCCAAGAGCAAGTCCCCCGTCATTTGGTGGAATGTCTTTGTGCCAAAGAACTGCAAAGCCCTCCCTCTCAAGACTCGTTACTGTCTGCTCGAGGAGATACCTGTTTTGAAAACACCCTCCAGTGAGCGCGATCTTATGTTCATTGGAGAGCTTCGCGACCTGCACGATGATTTCGACAAGAGTGTTGTGAAACTTAGAAGCCATTTCCGGGACTGATACACCGTCTTTCACATCTTCTAGGAGGGAAGTAATGATAGCTCTCCAGTCGACTTGGATGACTTCTTCCTCGATGAGCGCAAATTCGTAAAGGCCGCTCGAACGGCAATCCATGGCGGCGTACTCAAGGGAGCATGCCGCTTCTCCTTCAAATGAAGACCGAGGGCAAGTCCCCAAGAGCGCTGCTACTGCGTCAAAGAGCCTTCCCACACTCGTAGTCACTGGGCTCTGGGTTCCCTCGTTCAACATATGGGTGAAAACACGCAATTCCTGGGAAGAAAGACCAAGCGCTTTGGAACAAACTTCAAAATCGGGGAGCCACCTTCTCACTTCAAAGAGAATACTTAACGCGATGCGACGGCCATCGCGAATTGCTGCCTCCCCTCCCGGGAGTCGAAAGGGAAAGAGCGTTGCGAATCTCTTGAATGAATTGCCATCCACCTTAAGAAACTCACCACCCCAGATCGTTCCATCTATTCCATATCCCGAACCGTCCCAGGCAACTCCCAGAGCGGGAGGAGTCGAAGCGTTGTCCGCAAGGCAAGAAAGCACGTGGGCGTAATGGTGCTGAATTTTTATCACCGGAAGAGCCAGCTTTTCGGCCTTTCGTGACGAAACATAATCCGGGTGAGCATCACATACGACGAATGAGGGTTTACGATCATAAAGACTCACCACATCCAGGATAGATTCCTCGAAGCCATGAAGAGCAGTATCGGTGCTGAGATCTCCAATGTGTTGGCTAACCAGAATTTGATCTGAGAATGACAGTGCTATCGTGTTCTTCAGGTGCCCGCCCAAAGCCAGCAGCGTATCGCCGCATACTGCATTTTTCTCAAGATAGGGAGCCAACCCTCTACTTCGTCGCAGGACCAGAGGCCTTCCTTTAACTTCACGGACGATCGAGTCATCCACAGAGCGTGCGATAGGCCGATTGTGCACAAGAAAACCATCCGCAATCCTACCCAAGCGACTTAAGGCCTCCTTTTCATCGCTGCAGATCGGTTCTTCCGCAACGTTTCCACTTGTCGCTACAACGGGAAAAGAAAGTGCGTCCATCAAGAGGTGATGGAGCGGGTTTGAAGGCAAGAACACTCCAAGATATGGATTTCGAGGGGCGACTTGAGGCAAAATAGGGGAGGCTCTCTTTTTTCGCCGTAATAGAACGATTGGCGCCTCAGCGGACCCAAGAAGATCCTCTTCAAGACTCGAAATCAAGCAATCTCTCTTTGCCAGACTTAGACTTGGGTAAAGGAGGGCAAAGGGTTTTGTGGCCCGCGACTTCGATTGTCTTAATCGTAGGAGAGCCCTCTCATTACCCGCGTCAGCCATGAGATGAAACCCTCCAATGCCTTTGATCGCAATAATTTCGCCGTTTCTAATGGCTTCAATTGCCATCAATAGCGCCGCACCTTTTTTCGCTTGGGTGTTTCCATTGTGATCCCAGTATTCGAGATGCGGACCGCACTCCGGACAAGCGTTTGGCTCGGCATGAAACCGACGATTCTCTGAAGATGAATATTCCTTTTCACACCTCCCACATTGAGAAAAGTGTTTCATCGTAGTCCTGGCCCTATCGTAGGGGAGACTTTCTATGATCGAAAACCTGGGACCGCATTGGGTGCAGTTAATGAATGGATACCTGTATCTTCGATCCTTGGGATCGCGCATTTCCCCGAGACAGGCTTCACATGTTGCAAGGTCAGGTGTGATCCCGGCGGCTTTGGCGCCACCCAAAGAAGAGGAGCGAATTTCGAAGCAGGAATATCCTGCTAGCTCCCGGGACTCGTAGTCAACTTTATCGATGCGAGAAAGAGCGGGACCATCGATATGCAAGCGCTCGAGAAATTCCCCAAGTCTTTTTTCAGAGCCTTCTACGTCAACCACAACGCCAAGAGAATCATTAGCGACCCAACCCCGAAGGGATAGACTGGTCGCCAATCGGTAAATAAATGGTCGAAAACCAACTCCCTGAACCCGGCCCTTTAGGCATAGGCAATACCGGAGAGTTTCATCGATTTTCTCAGACGCTCTCAAACTCAATGCTCTCCAACATGACGTTCTGGGCGTCGGGCGCCTGGATATCGTCTAATAGCTTCACGTCCAGCTTGGCTTCAGCTGCCTTCGTACCGCGCGATGCGACCTCGAAGTGCTCCCGGAAATGCTCCGGGGTAAAATGAGAAAGCGCGCCAAGCTGTACTTTAACGCCAGTGACTCGCTCCGCCTTGTTTTCCAAGGCAAGCTTTTCAATCTGTTCCATTAAGTTCTTCATCAGGGATGCTTCGTGCATGTCCTCTCCTCTCTAACGTTTCCACAATGAGTTTAACAGCCCGCGGAATAGCTTCTTTCACTTGAGCTGAAACACTCATCCCAAGTTCAAACGAGCGCCCTTCGATTCCGCAGACAAATAACTTGGGAGGCAGGGTTCCCAGAGCCTTTCCAAGCTCAATGGCTTCCCCAAGACTGACCGAGTGAGTCGAGTAGCCAAAGAGATCCCACTCCGGTCCTCCCTTATTGACGTCTAGAAAATGGATTTTGCCTGCCGTGTTTCCGGAACGGATGGCATCCACCACAATCACAAGATCGGCCCCTTTCCATGTCTCCAGTAAGTCCAATCCATTTCCGGTTTTTTGCAAGACGATCGTTCCCGTGGGACAAGCTCCTTTTACCTCTTCCGATACGAGATGCCCCACGGCATCATCTCCCCGAAGTGTGTTTCCAATTCCAATCACAAGGGCTTTGTTCACAGCTCCTCCCATTTCACTTTCAGGAAGTGTGCGGAGCATGAAATGCAAGGATCGTAATTTCGAATTAGCTGTTCGCAACGCCAACCCAATTCTTTCTGAGATAGCTCGCTGTTTTCCTCGATAAAGCTCTTGAGATCTTCCTCGATCGTCATGAGATTTTGTGACGTGGGCGGGACGATTTGAGCCGCTTCAATGATTCCATCTTTGTCGAGCTTGTATTGGTGATAAAGAAGCCCACGAGGGGCCTCTGTTAATCCAAATCCTACTGAGGTACGAGGAGTGGCCTCCGAATATGGCTCATTAGGCTTTTCATATGAAAAAATAATTCGTAACGCCTCATCGCAGGCATAGTGAACCTCCAAGCTCCTTGCGATAATGCTCTTGAATGGATTATTAATCGGGGGAACAAAGCCAATGTCCTTCGCCAATTTCCGCGTCGAAGGACTGAGCCTATCGAAATTCAAATTGAATCTCGCTAGTGGCCCAACGAGATAGGGCTTGCCCTTTAATCTTGCATGCAGAGCGGTTGAGTGAGGAACCTGCTCCTCCTTAATAAAGTCATCAAATTCAGAGGCAGAAAAGGAAAGCCCGCTCGTCGATACAACTTGTCCCCTTTCAATCGGGTAGACGGAATCCGAGCTACGCAGAGAAACAAATTCGTAGTCTCTCTCATACTCAGGAAAGGAGAACTTCGATACCCAATGCACGGTTTCTTCGGCCGCCGCGCGGGCAGAACTCAATTCCGGCACGAGGGCCGATAGTTCTTGTTTGGAAGGAGCTCTGTAAAAGCCCCCGACGCGCACATTAATGGGGTGGATCTCACGGCCTCCGAGAAGTGCCATGAGGCTATTTCCCGTTTTCTTGAGACCAAGGCCGCGTTTGACAATTTCAGGAAACTTCTTTGCCATTTCGATGGCACCCTCAAACCCAAGAAAGTCGGGCGCATGGAGGAGATAGATGTGTAACGTGTGACTTTCTATCCATTCCCCGCAGTAAAGCATTCGGCGCAATTGCTGGATGGAGTTTTCAGGCTTTAGGTGTAAAGCCGATTCCATAGCGCTCACCGCACTCATTTGATAAGCCACGGGGCAAATTCCGCAGATGCGAGACGTAATATCCGGTGCTTCTTGGTACTTCCTTCCTCGTAAGAACGCTTCGAAAAAACGCGGTGGCTCGAAGATCCTTAAGGCGAGCTCCTTAACTTTCTTCCCCTCAACTGTTACGTCCAGGCCTCCCTCTCCCTCGACTCGGGCCAAGTACTTCACTTGGATGGTTCTCTTAGTCGGCTTCTTTTCCTCTTTCTTGCTCACGCACCCTCCTTTTCCATTTGGGTGCTTGCCTCTTCAAAGGGCTTGGCGGCGCTATTGAACGTTCTTAAGACTCGAACCGAGTCTTGCCTTTTGACCCCCAGCTCTCCCTCCCACCACCTCATGAGACTTGGAATATTCGGCGTTTCCTTTGGTCCATAGCAGCCGTAACAGCCGCGGTTGTACGCAGGGCAAAGGGCGCCACAACCGGCGTGAGTGATAGGGCCCAAGCAGGGAATACCTTTTGCGACCATCACACATACGACCCCCTTTGCTTTACATTCCATGCAAACGCTGTGGGCGGGTATCTGCGGTTTTCGGTGATTCAAGAAAGCGGATATGACTTCCAGAATCTGGTGCTTACTAATCGGGCATCCCTGGAGTTCGAAATCCACTTTCACGTTGGCTGAAATTGGAGTCGATTTCTCAAGAGTTTGGATATAGTCGGGCCTTGCATAGACGATGGAAGCGAACTGCGCGACATTCTGAAAGTTTCGGAGCGCCTGGATTCCTCCAGATGTGGCACAGGCACCTATGGTGACAAGGTATTTGGAGGCATTTCGAACTTCTTGGATCCGTTTGGCATCGTGGGGGGTTGTAATGGATCCCTCGACCAAAGAAAGATCGTAAGGGCCTTTGACCACTTTTTTGGTGGCTTCCGGAAAATAGGCAATCTCGATTTCGGAAGCGAGTTTTAAGAATTCATCCTCACAATCCAAGATCGTCAGCTGGCAGCCATCGCAAGAAGCGAATTTCCAAACCGCCAGTTTTGGTTTTCGAGATTTCATAGCTCTCGAATCCTCATGAGCTCTTCAATGCGGTCGAATGCGAAGACGGGGCCGTCCTTGCAGATGAAGTGAGGACCATACTGGCAGTGGCCGCAAAACCCGATGGCACATTTCATGTTCCGTTCCAGGGAAATGGAGATATGACTTTTCGAGACCCCGCGTTTCTCGAGCTCAAAAGCAGTGAATCGCATCATGATTTCAGAGCCGCAAAGGAATGCGCATGTTTTCTCTGGCTCCAGTTTCAGGCGAGGGATGAGTGTGGTGATGTGGCCGACATGCCCTTTCCAATCGGAGGTGGATTGCCCCACCACCATGTGAATTTCAATGTCATTTTTTTTCCAAACCTCCCACTCGTCTTTAAAAAGAAAGTCCTTGGGATCCCGAGCTCCATAAACCAGCGCCACTTTCCCAAACTTTTCTCTCTCTTGAGCGATCGAGTAAAGAATCGGCCTTAGGGGCGCCATTCCAAGCCCACCCGCCCCGACGACTATGTCTTTTCCTTGGGCTTCTTTGAGCGGCCAAGCGGTTCCGTAGGGACCACGAAGCCCAAGCGTGTCTCCACGCTTTAATTTCCCAATCGCGTTTGTCACGGCCCCAACCGTTCTAATCGTGTGGGTCACGCGAGACGGCTCGGTGGGACTTCCACTGTGGGAAATGGGAACCTCTCCTACTCCAAACGCATACAACATGCTGAATTGGCCTGGTTGGAACTTTGTTGGAGTGGAAGAGGATTCAGGGACAAGATCCAAAGTCACAACATCTGAATTTTCCCAGCTTACTTTCTGCACTCGAAAAGGGAGAGGGCACATGGGGTCAACCAGTTCCATGCTAGCTTTCCGATTTCCGAATGGCGTTTGTTTCTTCCGTGATGTCGATCCCGACCGGGCACCAAGTGATACACCGACCGCAACCCACGCATCCAGAAGTGTCGAACTGATCGTGCCAACTCGCCAGTTTATGAGTCATCCATTGGCGATACCGAGACAGAGGCGAGGATCGAACGCTTCCGCCATGAACATGGGAAAAATCCATTGTGAAACAGGAATCCCAGTTTCGCCATCTTTCAGCGTGATCGCCAGTCAGATCGGAAGTGTCCTCGACCGTAGAGCAAAAGCAAGTCGGGCAAACGATCGTGCAATTGGCACAGGTCAGGCAGCGCTGGGCCACCTCCCGCCATCTCGGGTGTTCGTAATTGCGTTGAAGAAGTTCCTTGATCCCTGACGTGTCGAGATGTCTTCCCATTTGCCGGGCGGCATTGGCCACGCCTTCATCCACTCTTTGCTCTTCTTGGGGAGTGGCAGCTCTGACAGGCAAATGAGCTAAGAGCTCTTGCCCGGTTGGAGTTCCTGCCTCCAGTACGAACTCGTGCCGTGAAGCCTCTAAAATTTCAGTAATGACCAAATCGAATCCCTTGGTGCAGCGAGGCCCTGTTTTCATGGAGACGCAGAAGCAGGTGCCGCCGGCCTCTGTGCAATTGGCGGCGATGACAATAAGCCGTGCTCTTTGAGTTTGATAATAGGGATCTTTATGCGTGCCTCCTTGAAAGACCTTATCTTGCACAAGGATCGCTTGGATCTCGCAGGCCCGAACTCCTAGAAAGGCAAGTTTCTCCTCGGGGAGACTTTCAGTCTCGATTTTGAGAGTTTTCCCATCGCGATTGGCCTTCCACAAGCGCCTTCGCGGGGGGAAGAGATACTTTTTCCAGGAATGGGGACCGACATTATATCCAAAGAGTGCTTCGTCAGTTCTGCGCTCCAACCGATATTTTCCGGCTGTCTGTTCATCCGTCCACCCAATCGGGAGATCGGACACTTCCTGGAGGCGGTCATAAATAATTGCGCCGTCTTTGATCGTTGGCCCCACAATCGAGTAGCCGAGCTTATTCAACGATTCGAAAAGAGCCCCAAAGTTTTCCCGCGATAAGATTGCCGTTTCCATACACCCCAAACCGCCTTGAACTCTGCAAATCGAGTTTTTCTGTCCCAGATTAATCGCTTCCGTCCCTTCACGGAAAGCTCTATTCTCTATTGTTTTTGGGTACGGACTTTGCAACCAAACTAATGAACCCTTGAGTGGAAGTTATGATCACCACGTTAGAGCCAATATTGAGAGAGCATCCCTTTTTTCAGGGCATGGAGGCAGAGAATTTGGCGTGTGTCACAAGTTGTGCTCAAAACATTCACCAAAAGGACGGGTTCCTTTTTCGCGAGAAAGAGCCGGCGAATCACTTCTATCTGATCCGTGAAGGAAAGCTCAGCCTCGAAGTGGCCTCTCGCACCGGACCCCTCGTCATTGACACATTGGACGCGGGGGACGTCGTGGGGTGGTCGTGGCTTTTTCCACCCTATCAGTGGCACTTCGATGCACGAGCGCTGGAGCCGCTCCGAGCAGTAGCTCTCAATGGCAAGTGCCTTCGACAAAAGTGCGAAACCGACACTCGTTTGGGCTTTGATCTCATGCGACGTTTTTCACGGCTTCTCGTTGAGCGACTTCAAGCGACTCGACTGAGGCTTGTAGAAGCTTATGAGGAAAATAGACAGTAGGGAACAATATGCGAAAGAAGAAGACAAAAGCCGGCGTCGATATCTCCAGCACTTATGGAATGAAATCAAACGCCAAGGGCGCTGCCTGGATCGTAGTGGCCCATCGAAGCTTGGCGCAGGTATTCGAACATTCAGAGCGGCGAAGTGGTTTGAAAATGGTTCGTGAGTTCCCCTATCCAAAGGGAAGAATGAAGGGGAAGGACCTCTTAAGCGATCGGCCCGGAAGAAGCTTCGATAGCCACTCTAAGGCAAGAGGCGGACACCAGACGGGAGGTCCACGCCATTCGATGAGCTCCCGGGAATCTCCGGCAAATCAGGGCATAACAGTTCTAAGTGAGCGTGTTGCCAACTGGTTAGAAACCGCCAGACAGAAGAGCCAGTACGACGAGCTCATTCTCGTTGCGGAACCACACTTTTTGGGAAGGCTGAAATCGCACTTCAGTCGGCAAACTACGCGGCTGATCACCGAGGAACGGGAGAAGGACTACTCTTGGCTCAAGAGACCCCAGTTGGAAAGTCGCCTTCTCTCCCTTTTTCCCGGAAAGCCGTCCTAGCCAGTCACTGGGTAACTCTATGGAACATCCAATGCCCCGAGCTGAAATCCTCTTGGTAGACGATGAACCCGGAGACCGTCTTTTAATTAAGAACGCGTTGAACACCACGAGCTGGGTAAAGAGTGTTCGTACAGCGCGCAATCCGCTGGAGGCAGCCCAGATTCTCTATCGCACGGGTCCGTATGCCAAAGTTTCCCTGCCCAATCTCATTATTTGCGATCTTCACATGCCTCATGGCGGCGGACTATCAGTACTGAAATCCCTTAAAACGCACCGAAAGCTCCGCGAGCTTCCTATTGTGATGTTCTCAACCTGTGCTGAGAGCTCTTCCATAGGAGACTGCTATAAAATGGGGGCCCATATCTACCTACGAAAACCAACGGACGTGACAACTCTCGTCAAAATGATGGAGGAACTTGGTAGCTTTTGGACGAGGGTACACGCAAAAGCCCAGCTCCCCCTTCGCAAGCGTATGGGGATCTGGTGGCACGACCGGAAACGCGATCTCCTCGGTTTACCGAAAAGCAGTTATTCACGATCTCTCTAATGGGTTGTCCCATTTTTCTGGTTATTGGTAGGAATAGTGAAGAAAAAAGTGGATCCTTTGCCAGGTTTAGACTCCACCCAGATTCGACCCCCATGGCGTTCCGCGA
Source organism: Deltaproteobacteria bacterium (assembly GCA_016196825.1). Classification (GTDB taxonomy): domain Bacteria; phylum Bdellovibrionota; class FAC87; order UBA2466; family UBA2466; genus JACPWY01. The sequence continues at coordinate 37,702 of JACPWY010000020.1, forward strand.
CGCGCCTACAAATGGCAAGGCCGATCCCACTCCCATCAACTTCCTCGCAACTGTGCAGACGATGAAAGAGCTGAAAAATCTTTTCGTAAGAATCTTTCGGTATTCCGGGCCCATTGTCCGAGACGTAAAAACGCCATTCATTTCCCGATAGGGTGGCACCTACGCCAATCACGGGTCGCTTCGAACCACGATACTTGATGGCGTTTTGAATCAGGTTCTGAAAGCACTGAGAAAGCTGGGTGGGATCTCCCGTGATGATCGGAAGTTCGGTTTTCTCGACCCTGCCCTGCGCCTCTTCTAGTGATGCCTTTAAATCTTGCAGGACATTTGAAAGAATCGAATTCACGTCCACGTCTTCACACTTCATCTGCCGATTGCCAGCTTTGGCATAGAGAAGGAGATCGTTTATCAAACTGCTCAGTCGGTTCGATCCGGTGACAGCGAACCGGAGATACTCACCCACATCGGCATCGAGATTCCCGCGGTATTTGTTCTCAATAAGGCTCAGGTACATTGAAATCGTGCGGAGAGGAGCTTTGAGATCGTGCGATGCTACCGATGTAAACTGTTCTAGATCGTGGTTAAGGACACGCAACTCTCTGAGAGAAACTTCCAGTTTTGCATTGACCTGAAAGAGCGCTGAATTCAGTTTCTCCAGCTCTACGGTCTTTTGTCCCAACTCCTCTTTTTGGCGGTAAAGCTCAAGAAACGCCCTCACTTTGGAGCGCACCACGCTCGGCTGGAGCGGTTTAAAAAGATAATCGACCGCTCCGAGCTCGTATCCCTGGGAAACGTACTTTTCCTCTTTATTAATAGCCGTGACAAAAATAATGGGGATGTGCCCGGTTTTTCGATTCTGACGGATGAGGCTGACCGTTTCAAACCCGTCCATCTCTGGCATCTGGACATCCATTAGAGTCACAGCAACTTCCTTATCGAGCAACAAAGCCAAGGCCTCATTTCCGGAATTGGCGGTAATGATATTGGCGTCTTCCTCACGAAGAAGGCCTTCCAAGGCCAGCACGTTTTCGGGTTTGTCATCGACGATCAGTATGTTCGGTTTCATACACGCTCCTCTCTTTCGAGCGATCTGTGCTTTTCTAGAGGGCCTTCACTGTCCAAGGAGGTGCCTTCATAGGCGCCTGGATCGAAGGTAAGGCTGAAAGCACTTCCTTGCCCTGGCTCGCTTTCGATGAGTGTCACGTCTCCCCCCAGAGCACGGGCAAACCTTCGAGAAAGCGCAAGACCCAGCCCCGTACCGCCATATTCTCGCGAGATGGACGCCTCTGCCTGAACAAACGGCTGGAAAAGTTGAGTTCTCGCTTCGGTTGAGATTCCGCAGCCGGTATCCTCTACAAGAATCTCGAATAGCGCGCCCCGATCGCTCGTCGGCCTTAACAAACGGGCCGAAATATCAACGGATCCCCTTGAGGTAAACTTGATCGCATTTCCGATAAGGTTTGTGAGGATTTGTTTCAATCGAGTGGGATCGGATTCCACTCGAGCTGGAATCTGCCCCAGCGGCTGGATACCCAATTTCAATCCTTTGTCGGTAGCTTTGGGTGACAGCAGGGAAACCGTATCTTCGATGCAGCGATACGGCGAAAACTTCATCTGCTCAATCTTGAGCATCCCTGCTTCTACCTTGGAAAGATCCAAGAGATCGTTAATCAGAGCGGTGAGCGTCTGCGAAACACTGTGGATCTTGTTTATATAGGTCTTTCTTGCCGCCTTGTCGTCGCTGTAGGTCGCCACCATCTCCGAATAGCCGATAATGGTTGCCAGGGGATTGCGTATTTCGTGCGTCATGATGGCGAGAAACTCAGATTTTGCCCGATTGGCTTTATCCGCTGACTCTTTGGCAACCTGCAATTCTTCATTGGAGGATTCCAGCTGCGTCTTATATAGGTTCAACTGACAATTCAGCGCTTCTAGCTCTCGGCTCCGTTCCGCCAAGAGCTCTTGCTTTCGGTAAAGCTCTACGAATACGCGCACCTTGCTCCGAACAATATCATTGTCCAAGGGCTTAAGGAGGTAGTCGACGGCACCTACGCCATACCCTTTGAAAGCACTGGCTTCTCGGCTTGCCGTTACGAAAATGATAGGCGTGTGCTGTGTACGACGGCTCTCCCGAATGAGCTTCGCTGTCTCAAACCCATCCATCACAGGCATCTTCACATCGAGAAGAACAACCGCAAAGTCAACTTCGAGAAGCAAAGCCAAGGCTTCGTTACCGGAAGAGGCTTTCAGGATCTCGATGGAAGGATCTTTGAGGATCGCCTCCAGGGACAGAAGATTACCTAGCTTGTCATCGACAAGAAGAATCTTAGGTCTTGTCGCCGTCTCGATGCTATTCCTAGATGTATTCTCGGTCATGCCTGTCTCCTCTGCCCGACAACGGTCAACAGAGCTGGGGCGATCTTCTCAAGCGGAAGCACAAAATCAACCGAGGTCGCTTCGAGAGCTGCCTTCGGCATCGCGTCATACTCCGCAGTATTTGGGTCTTGAACTATAGCAGTTCCTCCGTTGGCCTTGATGAATTTAAGGCCTTCTGCTCCATCTTTATTGGCGCCCGTAAGAACGATGCCGATGAGCCGCGATTCGAACACTTCACTTGCACTTTCGAATAGGACATCAATCGACGGCCGCGCAAAATTCACCCTTTCATCTACGGACAGCGAAAGCGTACGATCGCACTCCACAAGCAGGTGGTAATTGGGAGGCGCCAGATAAGCCACGCCGGCATTTATGGGCTCCTTATCGATTCCTTCTTGGACTTGGATCTGACACTTCTCCTGCATCAGAGTTACCGAAAGAGAGTTCATGTCCGGGTGGATATGCTGCGCCACTAGTATGGGGAGAGGAAAAGAAGCCGGCAAGGAAGACAAGATGAGCCCTATCGCTCTTAAGCCACCGGCAGACGCACCTATCACAATGGCGTCGGCTTGGATGTCTTTTTGGATTCCTGGCGGAAGAAGGGATTTATGAGTTCCCTTACCCCGTTTTTTTTCTAAAGATTCTTTCATTTTCGCGAACCACCTCGAAATCCCTTCGATGACTCGACAATAGCAGGCTTTCCTTTGCTCCCAGACACAGAAACCCCCTTCGACCCAAGCTCTGGTGAAAAATGCTGAGTGCTCTGTCCTGTAAAGTCCGGTTGAAATAGATGAGGACATTCCGGCAGATGACTATTTGAACTTCCGAGAAAACTCCGTCGGTCGCAAGGTTGTGCTCCGAGAAGACAATATTTCTTCGGAGTGACTTATCCATAAGAACCGAATCGTAACGGGACGTGAAATATTGGGAAAACGGTCCTTTTCCTCCCGCCCTATGGAATTGGGCCGCATATTGCTTGATGAGCTCGGTTGGGTAGACTCCGCGCCTCGCCTGCTCGAGCGCCGTGGCATTAAAATCGGTCGCATAAATAAGTCCTCGGTCGAGGATCCCTTCTTCCTGTAGAAGAATGGCAAGGCTATAGGTCTCCTGTCCCGTCGAACACCCCGCCTGCCAAATCTTGAAACTGGGGTAGGTCTTAAGGACCGGCACGACCTCGTCTCTGAAGGCCATGAAGAAAGCGGGATCGCGAAACATCTCCGTCGTCGTAATAGAAAGATCGAGCAGGATCGTGTTAAAGAATTGGCGGTTCTTTAAGGTCTTCGCCTCGAGATCCCCAAAGTCATCAATCCCCGAGAGCATCAGTCTGTGCCGCAACCGACGTCGCAACGACGCATGAGAGTAATTGCGAAAGTCATACCCGTACTTGTCAAACACCTGATCTAGAAACCTTTGGAGCTCCCGATCGGGAATATGGGCGGGAGCTTTGAGGTGGACTGCCATGTCGTTCATAATCTCGGCTCGGTTGTTCATACCCGTCGGTTCATCCACACCCGAAGCAGTGTCATAAGCTGATCCACGTCTACGGGCTTGGGAATATAATCATTCGCTCCAGCCAAAAGGCACTTTTCCCTGTCTTCCTTCATCGCTTTCGCGGTTAAGGCAATGACGGGAAGATTCCTAAAGCGATTTTGTTTGCGAATTTCCTGAGTAGCCTCATACCCATCCATTTCCGGCATCATGATGTCCATCAGCACAGCATGAGTATCGGGTTCCTCCTCCAAACGAGAGAGCGCCTGTTTGCCGTTCTTTGCCACCGAGACACTCAAGCCCCGATCTTCAAGAGTCTTGGTCAACGCGTAGACATTTCGCATGTCATCGTCGACCACCAGAACTTTCTTGCCCTCGAACACTTCGTTCCTGAGCTTCACTAAAATTTGGCGCTTTTCCTGCGGCAGATTCCCCTCAACACGGTGAAGAAAAAGCATGGCTTCGTCGAGAAGTCTCTCGGGCGAACGAGCGCCCTTGATGATGATGCTCTTGGAATACAGTTGGAGTTGCTCCTCTTCCTCGCGTGTCAAATCCCGCCCTGTGTACACAATGATCGGCGGGGGAATCATCGTCTTGTCTTGAGCAATCTGCTCGAGAAGCTCGAAGCCGGAATAGTCAGGAAGGCCCAGATCCATGATGATGCAATCGGGTTTCTCCGTTTGAACGTAATCATGGGCTGCTCCGGCCGTGCCAACAACCGTGGTGTGAACGTCGCCATTGCCTATGAGTTTTGCGATGGCTTCCCGCTGGGCCTTGTTGTCCTCAACGATAAGAAGTTTCTTAAACTTCTTGGTCGTTAGGTTTTCAATGCGCTCGAACGCTTGAGCCAGAGTTTCCTGAGAGATGGGCTTTTTGAGAAATCCAATCGCCCCCTGCTGCAGGGCTGGCTCGATGTGATCTTCTGAGATTGAGATAATATGAACTGGAATATGGCGTGTTTTGGGATCCGCTTTCATCCGCTCCAGAACTTCGAAACCATGTATTCCTGGGAGTCTCAGATCGAGTAACACACCGTGAATGGAGTAGTGCTTAAGAAGCGCTAGGCCTGTCTCTCCATCCTCGGCAACAATACCCTTAAGGCCCCTCTCGTGAGCGAGTTTCATGAGAATGCGAGCAAATTTGAGATCGTCATCAATGATCAGGAGCACCCGATCCGTGGGAGTGAGATCTGTTCTATCATCCGGTATGGGCGATTCGGATACCTGTTTGGGATGTACAGGCGGCACTTGGGGCCGAGGGAGCACTTCTCGGTTTGCCTCTTGCGCTGCGGGGCGATTTTCACCTGTGGCTTTTTCTTTTTCCTTCGACCAATGCTCGGGCGAATAGAGCGTGAATGTTGTCCCCTTTTCTTCTTCGGAGGTGAGTCGGATCTCTGCTCCCAGTAGACTGGCAAGCTCTCGAGAGATAGTCAGCCCTAACCCTGTTCCTCCGTACTTTCGGGAAGTCGTCCCATCCATCTGACAAAAGGCATCAAAGATTACCTCTTGCTTTTCCTTTGGAATTCCAATGCCCGTATCTGACACGGCAAATGCGATGGGATTCCTAATCGGTTCCAGATTCATTGACTTAACTTCAGTAACGTCCGGGCGATAAATCCGTAACTTTACGCCACCCTTTTGGGTAAATTTGAACGCATTCGAAAGAAAGTTCCTTAAGATCTGGTCGAGGCGCGCTTTATCGGTAACGAACGTCTGAGGCAATCCGTCCGTAAGCTCCACTTCGTAATCGAGCTTCCTTTCCTTTGCCACCACTTTGAACGTCTGCTCCAGGGAATGGCCCACTTCACTGAGGGCTATCTTCTCCGGATGAAGCGATAGCTTTCCCGCTTCCACCTTGGAGAGATCGAGAATGTCGTTAATGAGGTTGATGAGGTCAGTCCCCGATGAATGAATTGTTTCAGAGAACTCGACCTGTTCCTTGGACAGTGTTCCACCCTTGTTCTCCGAAAGCAGCTTGGCGAGGATAAGAATACTATTAAGGGGTGTGCGAAGCTCGTGAGACATGTTCGCAAGAAACTCAGATTTATACTTGCCCGACTGCTGAAGCTCTCGCGCCTGCTCGATGAGATTTCCCTGCGCTCGAGCCAGCTCTTCATTTTTCTTGTGCAGATCTTCTCTCTGCTCCTGAAGCGCTTTGGATCGCTCCTCAAGCTCTTCATTGATCTGTTGCAATTCTTCTTGCTGACCCTGAAGGCGGGATTCTGATTGCTTGAGTGCCTTGGTCTGTTCTTCGAGCTCTTCATTCGTTGTTCGAAGCTCTTCTTGTTGTACTTGGAGTTCTTCCGCCTGCCGTTGGGTTTCCTCAAGAAGTTCCTGGACCCGCCTTGACTTAGAGGAACGGATTCCTACGCCAATGCTTTCAGCTACCCCGGCGAGAAACTCTTCTTGTCGGGATGTGAACTCAGAAAGACTCGCAAGCTCCAAAACCCCTTCAACTTTTCCTTCACAGGTGATGGGAACCACGAGAAGACTACCCGGTACAGTATCCCCAAGCGCAGAGGAGACTTTGATGTAATCTTGTGGAACTGCTTTAAGGTGTACGGTCTTTATCTGCTTTGCCGCTTGCCCGATGACTCCTTCTCCAAATTGGAAGGTTTCTTTGCCATTGCTAATCGAATAAGCATAGGTCGCTGTTCGCGTGAGCGTCCCATCTTGACTTGCGTAGAGCGCGCCAATTTGAGCATTCACATATTCGCAAAGAAAGGTAAGGGCGCTTTGGCAGATCTCGGGAACCGATAATTCCCCCCGCAAGTGGTTTGCCAGTAACGCCTGGCCTTCGCGCGACCAAACCTGTTCCGTGAGCGCTTCGTTCGATTTTTTGAGCTTTTCCTCGGCAGCTTTGAGGACCGAGATATCGCGAATAATTCCCGTGAAACGCCGTTCATTGCCCTGAATAAACTCGCCGACGGAGAGAAAGATCGGAAAGATGGTCCCGTCCTTTCTACGCGCCACCACTTCTCGACCGATGCCAATAATTTTCCTAATACCGGTCGTCAGGTAGTTCTGCATGTACCGGTCATGATCCTCTTTATAAGGAGAGGGCATCAGGTTGTTGATGGTGTTTCCGATGACTTCTTCGGGTTTGTACTGAAAGAGCCGCTCCGCGGCGGGGTTGAACGATTGGACCATTCCTCTCGCATCAATGGTGATGATCCCATCAACCGCGGTGTCGATAATGGCCTTGAGACTCGCTTGACTGATCTGAAGGCGTTCTTCAGATTGTGTGTGTTTCTTGCCCGAAAAGGTTCCCCGTTTACTTTCCTTCATGTGATCTCAGACTCCCCGCACAATAATTGAAATCCGCCCAGCTTAGCACAAAGCGGGCACTCAAAAATTCAAAATAAGAACTTGAGCTCGGCATCCCCGCTCCGGGCAGACCTATGACGTTGAACTAGCCCAAGCTAAGTGCAAGAGATATGCCTGGAAAACTGACCACCTAGATGCCATGGCTTGCCGTGCTTTGGGTCAGACTGACCCATCCACGCTTAACTTGTCTCAAATGGAAAAGCTCACGGGCCACGTGCTCCCTATCCTCGGTGATCAAACCTCGGGTTATGTCATCTGACCAGTTTGTCGTCAGCAAACTTCGGGCTGCATTCTGGGAATACAAACCATTGATCAATTGTTTAGGGCGTATTCGATCGGTTTTTCGAGCTCAGCATTCTAATTGCAAGGATCCCAGAAATGGCTTTTGGGGAGAGTGTATGAAGTGGAATAACTGGCTCGTTCTAATGCTCGCTTTCACTGCTCACGCGGCGCCGCCTGTGCCGGGAACCGGACAAAAGTTATCCCCAATCGGTGATGATTTTGAAGATCCGAAATGGACCTTCGTTCACAACTTGCCCAAGTCAAGTGAGGAGCAGGACCACAACGTGAGACGACCGACCGGCTACTCACACAGTACCCGGTCCCAGTTTATCAGCGAGGGGGCGAGTCGCATTATCGAGAGCGAACATCGGGGGGCACCCGATACAGTTGAGCGAGTGGAGACTCCCGCGGGTGGCATACCGGGAAGCAAGGGGGCCCTCAAACTCCAAACATTACATTCCGGCGTTCCCGGAGTGCCGTCGGGCAAGCAGATGCAAGACGACCTCATGGTGAATAACACCATGAACGGCCAGCCACAGAGATTTTCAGCCCGGCAAAACCCCGGCATCGTGGTGCGGGTGTTTGTTCCGCCGTTCGATCAGTGGAAACCCGAGTCAAGCAGCTCATTCGGTTTTCGCATCGACGCCAATCGCGAAAATGTCAATGAGCGAAGCCGGCGTGGACGGCAAAAGGAAGACAAGGATCGCCAATACTGGCCCGGGTTCTTCATGGTGCAAAATTATGATCAGGTCAATCAACGCAATGTACCCCAGGTCCTCTTTCGCGCCGGTCAAAACGGATTCGACGTCCCCGGCCCTGAGCTGAAGCAGCCCGGCTGGTACACACTGGGCATGTCATTCACGGGTGATGGAATGGTTCACTACTTCATGAAACAGGGAGTTGGGGACCTCACAGCGGGCGATCACCAAAAAAGCCTCATGCCCTACGGCAATAAGAACGAGTTCATCACCCAGATGTTTTTCAACGTCACCAACGCCGACGGCAAAACCTGGAGCGCCCCTTGGGTCATCGACGACCCATCGATGTATCTCAACTCGCGATAGCGGCTAGCGGCATTATGATTTGGGATTCTTTGACGAGGACAGCAGGCGCTTTGAACCCCTCCCAAACCCGTTTGGGGCGAAAGCGTCACCTATGTCTCCGGTATGATATGTGACCTATGTGTCCGGTACGGACCCACACAAAAATGGTCGGGGTGCCGGGATTTGAACCCGGGACCTCTTGCTCCCGAAGCAAGCGCGCTAGCCACCTGCGCTACACCCCGTCATCGGAAAAGCTACAAGTTTTCCGATAGTTGCCGAACTGGCTTTTCCTTGTCAACGGGGGAATCG
>JACPWY010000026.1 GCA_016196825.1 Deltaproteobacteria bacterium
GAGGTTGCTGCACCAGCAACAACCGTCTTGTGTTCCTGTTGAACGACTCCGCTGTCTCCTCTATACTCCTGTCAGGTGCTGCTTAATCTGCTGCCGGACTCGCTCCGTCAGCCGTGTAGACCTCTAGCGGGAGTTTACGGTGGACTGCTATTCAAGAGGCCGTAAACGCAATAAACCCAAAATGTTATGGATTCCCTATTGTATTACCCTACTCATTCTAATCTTTAAATTTGTTTTTTTAGAAGGTTATTGACCTTCTTTATAAAAAGTATTACCCTTCCACTATTATGTCAAGTTTGGTCACCAAATGGAAAAAAAATAAACCCTACCTCTATTGGGTGCGCTCCGCTCGCGTCCAGGGCAAGCCGCGTATCGTCGAGCAGATTTATCTCGGCCCCCGCGAGCGTGTGCTCGCGCAGCTCCGTACCCAGGCGACCGCCTCGCCTGACCCAGAGGCCGTCGCGGCTCTCATGACCGTGCAGACCCGGGAGTTCGGCGCCTCGACCCTCTTTTATACCCTGGCACAGGACCTGGGAATCGTCGACCTCATCAATGCCCACGTCCCTCCAGCCCCTGTAGGCCGGCGCACCTCACTGTCGGTGGGCCACTATCTCCTCCTCGCCGCCGTCAACCGCGCCATCTGGGCCAAAAGCAAGCGGGCATTCGCCGAGTGGTACCAGACGACGGTGCTGGCTCGGCTGCTCCCTGCTGCCTCCGAGGAGTTGAGTAGCCAGCGCTTCTGGGATCACATGCACCTGTTCGAAGCGCACCACTTTGCTCCCATCCAGCAGGAGTTGTCCACAAGGATTCGTCAGCGCTTCCCTCTGGGCGAGCAGTTCTTGGTCTATGATACGACCAACTACTACACCTTCATTCACACCTTTAACAGCCGTCCCAGCCTGCCCCAGCGCGGCAGAAATACGCAGAAGCGCCACGACCTCCGTCAGCTCTCTCTGGCCTTGGTCGTCGATGAGGAGCGCGGGCTCCCACTGTACTACCGCTTCTATGAGGGCAATGTGAACGATGTGGTCGCCTTGGGCGCGACGCTTTCAGACATGATCCGCCAAGGTTTCCCTCAACAGCCACCCGCCCGCCTCACCTTGGTGATGGATAAGGGCAACGTCTCTTTTGACAACTTCGCGTTGCTCAAAAAGGCCCAGTTCTCCTTCCTGGCCGCGATTCCGGCTGCCTGGGTGCGTTCTTTTGCCCAGGTTGCCCTGCGGCAATGTCAACCCCTGACGCTTCCTGACGGACGGCGCATCAAGGTGTACGCCCAGTCTGAGACGCGACTGGGAGACATGCGCGGCAAACTCCTGCTGAGTTTTAGTCCCACCTTCTATCGCAAGCAGGTACGGACGCTGGACAGACTCCAAAAGAAGGCCGAACAGCAACTGCACGCCTTGCGCGACACCATCGCGCAAGCCGCAGGGCGCCAGCGTCCCCGCAAGGAGGGAGCCGTCAGGCGCGCCATCAGTCAGCTCCTACGACACGATCGGCTCAAAGACTTCTTCTGTGCCACCCTGACACTCGACCAAAGGGCGGTGCAAGACCTCCATTGGCAATGGGATACGCGGAAAAAACGGCACATCAAGCATCACGACTTTGGCAAAACGGTTCTCTTTACGGACCGCCAGGAACTCAGCGATCAACGCATGGTGGTGGCTTACCGCCATCAGGCAAAGGTCGAAGAGATGTTTCGCATCAGCAAGAGTCGGCGTCCGGGGCTGTGGTGGCCAGCGCATCACTGGACGGACAGCAAACTTTCGGTCCATGCCCTCTACTGTTTTGTAGCGCTGTTGTTGATTCGTATCGTGTTGCTTCGGCTCCAAGACCACAACCTTGCCATCAGTGTGGAAATCCTTACAGAACGCCTTCGGGGCATTCAGGAGGCCCTGGTGGTGTATGCCAACGGGGCAGCGCAGCGGGTGATGACCGAGCGCAGCCCACAGCAGGAGGAACTCTTTGTTGCCCTAGACTTACAAACCCTAGCACAGCAGGTGGGTAATACACTCCACAAGCCTTGAAGCCCCTATAACTCAAGGAGTTCGATACCTTTTGCTCTTTCTCCACCGTAAACTCCCGCTAGGGTTCAGGCAGTCTAGCCTTAACCATACACGCCTTACGCTGACGCAGAGGTACTAGGTACTTTCATCCTTTTGCGCCTTTTCCCCACATGCTACACTCCCCTCTCCCTTTCGGGATTCAAGCCTTACGGCAAGGATA
>JACPWY010000025.1 GCA_016196825.1 Deltaproteobacteria bacterium
GGCCTGTTGCATCCTCTTATATGGCTTCGACAAGTTCATTGCTTCCCTGATCGCATATAATTGTTCCACCTGCCGGCTACGCTTTGCGTGGAAGGGATTTTCACCCTCTGGAATTTGCACCCTTTGCTTGGCGCACTCATAACACGCCTTTTGTTACTTCAATATGTCGGAGCCGTAATAGAGGCCATCGTCGTTCATTCGTTCTCTGTCCAGCTCGTCGAGCATGAATGAAATGACCTCGGGCCCAGGATCCCGGGCAAACGATAAATCCTTCGCATGGCCCTCCCGGTTTGCGTCAAAATAGGAGGCATTGAAGTTATCGCACCCCAAAACACAAAAGACCGAGGCCCCGTCATTTTTCTGGGTGAAGATCGCTTTGTACCCGCGCGGACGTGACCCCCTCTCATGCGTGATGCCCCACTCATTGCGCTTGAGAAGCTTCCAACCAGCGCTCTGGAGCTTCGTTTCGGTTTCAAGACAAGAGTCCGCCTGTTTAATTCCATAGGGCAGGAAATGATTCCGGGGCTGAAGCACCGTTTGAGTGCGCACCGTAATCATTCTAAGCCCCCGACCCACCGGATCCACTAGGGTCAAGCTGCCTTCGACAATGTTGTTGTCGAACGACAATAAATCACCGTGAGCCCAGTGGGTGCGAGTGTTCGCGGAGCGGCTATTCATTTTCAATTCGCTCAATTGATGGGAAAAACGAGATCCGAAGCCACCTTTTCGACGATAGGCCTCAAGATAGTTAGAAAGGTCTGGGGCGGTGCTCGCCGTCAGCGCTCCCATGAGAAGCGATTCTGCGGGTTTGCCCACGAGCCCCTCGACAGTCTCTTCATTTTGAAAGGCGTCAGGCCAATTCACCCCGATCGCGGGCGCAATCCTTTCACTGTCCTCCCGACTGAGACGCAGTTCTTCTCCCCCCAAAGCCTCGATCACCTTCAGGGCTAAGACCATTCGTTTCTGCCGGTTCTTTTTCTTTTCGAGTTCTTGCTCCAAATCGCGGGCTGGCTCAAGTAACACGGCCTCTGTGTCCTCCTCTATCTGTTCGTTCATCGCAATGAGATCTTTTTCGAGAACGCCTCGGGTGAGCCCCCAATCGGCCTTGGTGGGATCCAAGACAAGCCACACGAAATAGTCCAACGCGGTCGGTTTGGGATCGGGTTGAGAGTCGAACCGCAAAGTGGCCGTGAGGTCCGTTCCGCGACAACTTCGGGCGACCCGGCCCTCCGGTACCACCCGACACCGCTTTGCCATCGTATTGGAGTTTTCACTGTAGAGGACAAAGTAACCCGGTTGAACGGGGTTAATGACGATGACATCAGCCTGGGCGGTGGCGGCCACCAGGGCCAGCGTGATAAGAAATTGCATACGAGAGGTCCTCCAGTGGACGAGGAAGATACAGATACATGGGGGCGGAAAACAGCCTTATTATTCTTTTATTGGCATGGAGAGGTGAGAAAAGGTGGGGGGTCGACGAGCCGCTGGTTCTCGCCGCCCCCGTTACCAAGCCGAGGGGTACTCCCCGTATCAGCAAGCCTGTATTCAACCTTTGAAATCGATCACTTGCTCAATTGAGCCCCACCACGAGCCACCCGTCATCGATGCTGTTTTGGCCCTGGCGATAGGGGCCGAGTCGGGGGAAGAGCTTGGCGAGATCCCACTCGACTGGAAAGAGAGCCTCGAAACGCACCTTCAAAACGGTCGCGGTCTCAGCCGCCTCCGTCATCTTGATCTCCACCCCACTGGCTCTTGCGAAATGAACCCCCCACGGCCCACCCGGCGTCAATCGATAGCGCACCGACACCGACTCGACCGCATAGGTATCTTGATCCACCTTCACCTCAATCACGCTGAGGAGAATCCTCACCTCGTTCGCCTCAAAAGTGATGGCGACGGGATTCTCTTCCTGAAAGGTCAACACCATGCCCTCGGCAGGCACCGCAAGACCAGCCAGTAATTGCCCCCACTGATTCAAGAGCCCCTGATGAATGGCCAGGCCGAGCCGGGGCGCTCCCGAGAATGCCGGCGGCCGCGGCACAAGCTCTTCCCTAGAGGGATCAAATCCCGTCACTCCCAAGTACCCATCGTTGGTTTGAAAACGAAGTCTCAGTCCATCGATGAGATCCTTCAGTGTCTGGGGCACCCCTAGCCCAGCACCACTTCCTAGATTCTTGAGAGTTTGCTCGGCGGCAACCGGGAAATCCTGGTTCACCTGGGCTATCACCCGACGGGTCGCTCGGGCGGCCGCTTCGGGTAGATTATGACTGGCCCGGTTCCAAGCCGCTCGGCGCGCGATCCCCCGGAAAGGAAAGGGAGTTGAAACGGAGATACCAACGATCGAATTCTGAGTGTCGGCCCAAGTGGAAACCATGCCCGATTGAAATCCCTCGTCATCGAGCCACAGCGGAATCTCCGAAACAAACCGCGTGTCACTGACCGTGCACACTGTGGCCTGTTCGGCAAAGGCGTTGGACGAAGTCCGCACATCACCCGAAGCGCTGAGACGAAACTCGGCCCGCTCGGAATTCTTAACCGGCCGAAGGTCAATAGTTCCATCCGTTTGTGAGGTCCCCAGCACATGAGCGCCAAACTGCCACTCATCCACCGGTCGCGTGCGCTGAAAGGGCGCCGCCACGAACTGCGACAGAACCGCTCTTCCCACGACAGCATGGAAAGCAAGCGTTTGGCCGTCCCCCCAAGCCCCCAGGCTCAACACACCAATGACAAAATAGACTTTTACATTTTTCACGGCCCCTCCTCCAATGTCCCGGTTCACTGAACAATGCATAATGCGTACCCATGACATTGGGCCCGAGGTTTCACTCGCCAGATTAAAACTGCGACGCCACGAGTATCAATCGGCAACACAACCTAAACAGGGACGCATCGAGAAAGAGCCAATTGTCGGCGAGCGAAAGGCCCGCTGGCGAGGACGTACAAAGGAGCCCCCGCAGGCTGGCCTGTAGGCCCGTCGAGGACGGCGACTGCGGAGGACGAAGTCCAGCGGGCCTTGCAGCCGCCAGGAATGGCTCTTTCTCGATGCGTCCCTGTTTAGAAACGGTTCGTGAAGAGGCAGGCCCCCGGGCGACCGCCTTGCCAATCTGGCGCAGAAGATCCAATTTGCCACCTCTTTATGGAAATTGCCTCGACCTGGCCAATTCGATTGAGCCTCATACCCTTGAAGGAGCGGTTTCTCGATCTCATTCTTTCGCTCTATTCGTACAATGAGTACCAGGGCTACCGGCAGCTCGAGGGACTCATCGACGAGCTGACTTGCCGAACGCTGGTGCCGGATTGGTTCCTCGAAGGGATGAGAAAACACGCGAATGACGAGAAAAAGCACTACCAGATGTTCAAGCACTACTTTGCCAATGAGGGGCGGATGCCGTTCGATGTGAGTCGGTCGATTGGCCAGTATGATCTTTTGGTTCGGTTGGTGATGGGGGTTTGGCCCCCCTCATTGGGCGAGCGTATTTTCAATGAGGCCGACGTTCTCCCTCAATTGGCGCGACTGATCATTGCGACGGAAATCCGCGGACTCAAGGAGGTGCGTAAAATCCTCGGTTGGCGCTGGATCCAGGAACACCAACGGTTGAAGAATATCTTCACCGTGATCGAGGCCGACGAACCGAGCCACTATTTGCCCTATGAGGCTTGGCTGAAAGCGACCGGCGCGCGGCTACCGGGCTCGCGGGAGCGTTTCTGGGACCACGCGCTTCATCTCTTCCTGAGCGTCTGCGTGATTCCCGTCCACTTCTTCAATCCATTTTTGAAACGACGAACCCAGTTCCAGGACTAACGATCAAGTATTCTAGGAAGTAGAACGTTCGTTCCAGATAGGGATTTCCAGCCTTGAGAGGTCGTTGCTGCAACGCCACAAGATCTCACGCCGCTCGCGGCCGACGATCCAGTACTTTATTTCGCGAGTGAAGACGTGGCGAAAGTGTTGGCCGAGAGCTCTTGAGAGAGCCTCAAGGCTTTCCAATGTGTCGGGCCGCGTGGTGTCCTCCGCGAGTGCACGTGAGCCGGCAAAGACACCAACAGGTTCGAGCGCCTTGGCCGAGCGCTGAAAGAGATCGCTAACTAACCTATCGTCGAAAGTGCCGAACGCGGCGTTGAAGACGACCACGTCGTAACGGTTCTTGGGAAAGGGATCTTTCAAGAAATCAAGCCGGTGGAATTGAGTCTTGTTCGCTCTATAGGAACGAGAGGCCTCGGTCAAAGCGCGTTCGTCGCAGTCCACTCCATCGACCGAAGTGCAGAAAGGGGCATAGAAACGCGCCGCAAGAAAGCCCTCACCACAGCCCAGATCGAGCACCTCATCTTGGGGGCGCAGGATTTCTAGCGCCGAGAGCCCACGCACGAAAGGGCCACAACCCACCCCAATATCATCGAAACCCCATTCAAAGAAGGGAATGCGCTGATCGAAGTACGGAAGACTTTGATGAGCCAGGACCCGACGCTTCTTTCGGTAAAAGCCCTGGAGCACCGTGAGAAGCAGACCCTCCGAGCGTAATGGGAGTATTCTGCGCCCCATGTAGCGGGCAGCCCGTTCGAGTAGCGAGGAGTTTCCCATCATTCCAATATTATACAGGAAATGAGCGAAAGGCCCCGGTGTTCTCTTGGGACGTTTTTAGAAAAGGTGAGACCTTTAGGGGGAGAATGCTCTATATTCCGCCTCACGAATAGGAGACTCATATGGCTAAACTTTTCACCGTTGTTACGGGCGCCTCCAGCGGAATCGGACTGAATTTCGCGGAGATCATGGCCGCTGATAAACATGACCTAATCCTCGTTGCGAGGAACCAGCCCAAGTTGCGTGAGATCGCTTCCAAACTGAGCCAAGCGCATGGGGTTGAGGTCAAGGTCACCGCCGCCGATTTGGGGAAGCCTGCGGATGTTCTCTCGCTCATCGAGCAATTAAAGGGTTTGGACATTGACACCCTCATCAACAACGCCGGCATCGGTCTTTATGGTGAGTTTTTAAAGACCGATCTGGCGGCAGAGCTCAATATGATCCAGCTGAATATCACGGCTTTGACACAGCTGACGAAGGCGGTGCTGCCACAGATGGTGGCCCGACGCTCGGGAAAGATCTTGAATGTGGCCTCCACCGCGGCGTTTCAACCGGGGCCCTTAATGGCGGTCTATTACGCGACCAAGGCCTATGTGCTCTCCTTCAGCGAAGCGATTGCGAGTGAACTCGAAGGAACGGGCGTCACCGTGACGGCCCTGTGCCCGGGCGCGACCACATCAGGTTTTCAGGACGCGGCGAATGCCGGCTCCTCCAAGCTCTTTCAGAGAAAACTCCCCTCAGCGAGTGAAGTTGCGGCGGCCGGTATTCGTGCCATGAACGCCGGAAAACGGGTTTTCATTCACGGCGCCATGAATCGGGTCGGCGTTCAGTCGGTGAGATTTCTCCCTCGGACAATGGTGACCAAGATGGTGAAGAATATTCAGGCGAGAGTGTGATGATGGAAGCTATCCAAGAAGTATTTGATCTCCAGGGAAAGAATCGTTGGACGGTGGCCAATTCCACGGCAGAGGAACGGGTAGCCAAACTTCGCCGGCTCAAGACCGCTATCATCGCCGATCGAGAGGCCATTGCCTCTGCTATGCACCAAGACTTTCGAAAGAGTCGGGTTGAAGTAGAGCTCACGGAAATTCATCCGGTGCTCGAAGAGATCAACCAATTCATTAAGCACCTGGCCCAGTGGATGCGCCCCAGCCATGTTCACACGCCAACAACGCTCGGCAACTCGCGCAGCGAAGTGCGCTACGAATCCAAGGGGCGGGTCGTGATCCTGGCACCATGGAACTACCCTTTCAATCTCCTCATGGCCCCAACGGTGGCGGCGATCGCAGCAGGAAACTGCGTCATTTTGAAGCCGTCTAACAAGGTGCCGCATACAGCGAATTGCTTGGCGAAGCTCATTGCATCAGTCTTTGAACCGAAAGAGGTCGCGCTCTTTGAGGGCGGCGGTGAGCTGGGCGATTTTCTTCTCACCCTCCCCTTTGATCATTTCTTCTTCACCGGCGGCCCCCGCATCGGCAAGAAGGTGATGATCGCCGCGGCCGAACATCACGCTACGGTGACGCTTGAGCTCGGCGGCAAATCGCCGGTGATCCTCGATGAAGACGTCGATATAGCCAGCGCTACGAAAAAGATTGCCTGGGGCAAATTCTTAAACGGCGGCCAAACCTGCGTTGCGCCCGACTATGCCTTTGTGCCAAAAGTACTCCTCTCGCAATTTGTGGAGGGTATCCAAAGGAACGTCGCCGAGTTTTACGGCGCCGACGATGCGTCACGAAAAGCGTCAGTCGATTTTCCCAGAATTGTGGATGAGCACAACCACAAGCGCCTGACCGTGACAATCCAACAAACGGTCTCGGCCGGAGGTAGGATTGAATTCGGCGGGCAGGCCGATGCGAAAGAACGCTACATCGCTCCCACCCTTATGACTAACATCACGCCAAGTTCTCCTATCATGCAGGAAGAGATCTTCGGACCGATTCTCCCGGTCATGACCTACGACAAGCGAGAGGAGGTCATAGACTTTGTCCGCAGTCGCCCCAAACCGCTCGCTCTCTACGTCTTCTCGAATCGCAGCGACAAGGCCAATTACTTCATTGAAAACACCACAGCAGGCGGAACGGTCGTCAATAACGTGATCATCCAAGTCGGCAATTCCCACCTGCCCTTCGGCGGCGTGGGCATGAGCGGCCAAGGCAATTACCACGGCCTCTATGGTTTTAAGACCTTCTCCCACGAACGCGCCGTCATTCGTCAGGGCAAAGCCAACGTCGTAAAACTCTTCTATCCACCCTATCGGGGCAAGCTCCAACGCTGGGCCGAAGCGTACCTGAAGTTTATCGATCGATAAGGGTACTACAGTCCCGCGATTCTGAATATGACTTGACACATTACTATACATATGTCATCATGAGAGGATGAAAAAAACCAATGCGCTCCAACTGAGACAGAGCATGGGCAAGGTCATGAAGGACCTTCTGAAAACAGGGGAGCCTATTCTCATCGAGAAGGGACGCACTCCCGTGGCGGTGCTGATCACCCTGGAGGACTATCAAAAACGATTTGTGGATAAAGATGCGGATGTACGCCGTAAAGAGATTGTCGAAAAGATATTGGCTTCCCGCCTCGAAGCGCCACCAGGTCAGAAAAGTATCGACGTCATTCGAGATATCCGTTCGTGAAGATTCAAATTGTGGACGCCAGTGTGGCCATCAAGTGGTTCTTGCCGGAGAAAAACAGTGAAGCCAGCCTAGCCATTCTCAAGGCCATTGAAAATAACCCCACGGAATTTGCCGTCCCCGAACTTTTCTTTAACGAAATGCTATCAGTCTTCTGCAGACTCTGCCGCTCCGGGAAGGAGATAGTAGACAACGTTCATCTACTAGAGGAGCTAGGTCTTCAGCGTATTGGAAATGGAAGTGAACTCCTCGGGTGCGCAGCCAAATTGGCTTTTGACTACAAGCTGTCGGGCTACGATGCCATCTACGCCGCCTGTGCTCAGCTCATGCGAGGCGTGTGGATAACCGCTGACGAGCGGGCTCATGCCAAAATTTCATACATGAAAATCTCCCGCCTTCCCTAAATCGTGTCGTAGCTTTCGAAGTCTATTGCCTAAACTTGAATGAGAGCCGTAGTTTGGTTCGGTAAGCCGAGATCGTGCCCTTTTCAATTTTCAGGTCCTGATCCACCACCTCGGCCACGCGCAGATCTTCTAAAGTCTCGCTGGCTCGCTCGACAGCCACCTGGGCCGCGTGTTCCCATGACTTGCTGCTGGAACCGATGACCTCAATCACCTTATAGACGCTGCCTCCTTGAGACGACTTTTCCCCTGGAGCCGCGTTTCCAACTCCATCATCAATCAAATCCTCTTCATGCACTTCGGCCTTCTTTTTCGGCACCGCTTTTTCGATCTTTTTCTTTTTCATGGGGATCACTATACCCCAAATTGGGAAGAGCGTGAGTCCACGCATCAATTATTTTGTAGTACGAACCGGAAGCTGAGACTATTCGTCGGGCGTGCAATAAATAGGCACAGCTCCAGCTTGAAAAAGCCCATTCACCGGAACCCTGCCTCCGTCGCCAGTCATGATATCTATCAGCGGCTGAGGAAAGTCATAAACCATCCGTCCCATCGGTCCGACCGGCGTGTCGGGTCGTTGGTAGCTGTCAATAAACACTTGGCGGCATTCTGCCTCGAGAAATCGTTTACGCGTTGTATCAGCCACCGTAGATAGAATTGGGGCCGGCCTTCGGGCAAGATAATGTTGTGCGAGCTTTAAAGCGATTCCTGCAATGCCTCCTCAATCGCCCTCTCACTTCTCTATGAACTCTACCGATGGAATGTTATGTCTGGGACTGTGGCCAACGTGCGGAGGTAGTCGCCATTGCCCCGGAAACTTTCAAGGCTCGTGCAGCCGCCTCGCTGGGCGAAGTGGGTCTACGGCTTCTTGTTCATTCTTTTTGCCACCCATCTTCTTCTCATACTGAAGTATGTCCCCGACATTCCCATCATGGACGAATGGGACATCTGGTACGCGTGGGATACCAAGGGTTTTTGGACCTGGCTCTTTGATCGCCACAACGAGCACATGGTGGTGCCCACTCGGCTCCATATGTATATCAGCACGCTGCTGTTCGGAGCTCATCCAACCTTTCTCGTATTCACGAGTTTTTTCTTCTACGGGGCGCTGCTCTTTTCCTGCTTCCAATTTTTTCGCTGGGCCGTTCCCGAACGAGCCCCTGCGACCATGGCGGCCTTTATGATCTTTCTTCTTTCGGCGCTCCCGATCCACAACCATATCTCGGGGTTCCACTCACAGTTTCACTTCGTCCTTCTTTTCTTGATGTTGGCCCTCCCCCGTCTGTTTGGAGAGTTGCTGACCCGAATGGATTGTGTCTGGGGGGTGGGGCTTCTAGCTCTGATGCTCGTCTCTTTCAGCACGGGGCCGGCTCAGGCGCTAGCTACGCTGGCCGTCTTTGCGCTCTATTGGTGGAAAAAACGGAAGGATACTCGATCCTTTCGTCGCGCGATCGGCGTGTGTCTCTTCGTGGGATTCTTGACCGGCCTTTGGCTCGCTGGGCATCATCGCCTCGCTTATCACCCGTTACCAGCCAATCCCTTCACGACCGCGTTCAACTCTTTCTTTGTCAATCTGGTCTCATTTGGTTTCGGCCTCGACACGCAAAACACCACCGTGGGGTGCTTCACGCTGCTCTTCATTGTTATCCCAGCTTTCGGCCTTCTTTTTTCATCTCACAACGATGGTCGAAGCTTGGCCATCCTAGCGGGAATAGGGGCCATTTTCGGAGCCATCGCTACGATCGCTTACGGTCGAGGCAACAGTGGGCCTGAATTCGCAAAAGGCTCGCGCTACGGAGAAATCGCGCTTCTCCTCATTCCCCTGGTTCTCTGCGCCTGGAGTCGGTGGCTCAATGTGAGCCACGTCACATATGGACGATTGGCGTCCGCATTTTGGTGTGTGCTTTTCATTTTTTTTCTAAACTCTTGGACGGCCCGCGGCTATCGCATTCGGTACCGAGATTCCCTTGAAGGGATCGAGTGCTTGAAACAACGCCCCGCAGACGGAGGCTTTATCTGCCAGTCGCTATACCCACGTTCCCTGAGAGGACACTTCGATCGGATCAGCCGCGGCAACGCCGCTTTTCTTCGCGGCCTAGGCAAAGATGCTTCGTCTGCTAATACGACTTCTCAAGAGCACGCTTGGTAATCACATCTTTGTGACGAATCGCCATACGATCTTCACAATTCAAACAAAAACGCACATTACACTGGGATTTGGGGGCGATGGTGGTTTTGCGGACGATTCCAAGTATTTTTTTGCTGGGGCTTTTCGTTGCAAGTGTTAGTTGCACAAACGCTAACAACGGAGCCAGCCCGAAAGGGGGCGATGGCCCTTTGGCGAGCACTACAACAGAGGATACCTCGCCTAAAACGCCGGAAGCGACAACTTCGCCTGTAGCAGTTCCGGGGACGCTAGACTCCCGATGGAACTCAACAGGCATGCAAACCCAATCTCTCAATTCACTCAACGAAGAGGCCATCCTTGCGATGGCTCATGGTGCCGATGGCAGCATTTTAGCGGCCGGCTATACAACAAGTGACTCAACCAGAAAAGATTTTGCGATTATGCGGTTCTTGAGTAACGGACAGCTCGATCCCGCTTTTGGCAATGCCCAGACTCCCGGGAAGGTCGTGACCCCCGTTGAGTTTGGAAATTTCATTCATGATGATGTCATTCATCATATATTCGTCCAGCAATCTGGGAAAATCGTTGTCTTAGGGGGAAGCAATCTCAATACCACCGGCGATGCCCACAACTTCGTTGCTATCCGCTACTCCGTGAATGGGACAGTGGATTCGACCTTTGGGACCAGTGGATTAACGCTCACCCATTTTGGCCCCTACAACAATGTTTGGGCGCATGCGGCCCTGTCATTCAAAGATGATAAATTCATTATTGCTGGAGCTAGCGGTGGAAGCGGCGGAAATTGTGGCTACTACAGTGGCATAGGCCTTGCCAAGTATTTGGAAGATGGTGCCTTAGATTCCAGTTTCGGGCAAAACGGTATTTTCCAAGATTGCATCAATGTTTCCAATCTCAACCCCCGCATTTTTGCCATCGACCTTCAGCCATCGGATGGAAAATTAGTCCTGGCCGGTTGCAGCTACTCACACTATGACACCTGTGGAAATGCGTGGGGTTCGACGTTCGTGGGGGCCCGTTTCCATTCAAACGGCACTCTCGATACAAGTTTTGGGAACAACGGAGTGATTAATGCGACTCTAGGTTTTCCCTCCGGTTTGGGCATGCGCGCCGTACGGGTTCAGTCAGACGGCAAGCTACTGATGGCTGGAAGGAACAACGCCATTGCTGGAGCGTCGGAGATAATTTTAGCCCGGTTCGCACCTGATGGAAAAACGTTGGACACAACCTTTGGACAGGCTGGGTTGCTCATGACTCAAGTTTATTCCAAGGGCTCTCGACGCATTGGAATTGATCTAGAGGGAGGCACCGACAAGATTCTCATTACCGGTAGCGCCAGTCCTGCGGGTGGACTCGCGGTTGCGCGCTACTTGTCATCAGGCAGTTTAGATTCAACCTTTGGCACAAATGGCATCGTTCAGATTTCTGTCCCTGAAACGACGGATAGTTCCGGACTCTTTTTACTTCAAGATGCGTCTAACCCGGTGTTCTACGTTGGGGGCCAGGCACAATTGCCCAATAACTCCTCCGACTTCGAAATTCTACGCTTCATTAAATGAAGAGACTGGTCGTTAGAGGCTGTCGATCCAGTCGCCAATGAGTTTGACGCCCAGGGGATCGACTTTGTGTGTAGCCAGCGGGGGCATGGCGACATCGTCTCGGCGGTTCATGCGAAGCCAGAGGATGCTGTGCTCTTTGTCACCCCTTTTGATACGCATGGCGCCGGTGACGCCTAAATCACCGCCTTGAGGTGGCACTCCGAAAAGGTTCATTTGGGTGGCGGGGGTTGTGAATCTCATGTCGAGATTGTGAGGAACGGGAGTGTTGGGTTGGTGGCACATGGAGCATTGCACAGCCAGATAAGCTCGAGCGCGGCTCTCAAGCGGAAGGGTCGTGTCGTCGACCTGGGGGAGTGTGGGGAGATGCTCGATATCACCCATGGCCGGTTCGACAAGATCGATCCAACTGTTGAGTGTTTGTTTTGTGAGAGTTTTTGTGGAGACGCCGAGAATCGACCCTGCCGCCGTTGTGTGGCAGCGCAAACAATCGGTGCGGCTGGGGTAGTACCAGTTATCCCCCTCTTCTTCGTGAAAGAGAAGATCGGCGTCTAAGAGATCGGATCGCCAGCGGTATGTATAACCCTTCCACCCCCCATTCCCATTGAGAAGGACTCGCGTCTCAAGAGGCGATTCCAAGGCGAAATGTTTGACAAGGGCCGCGCCGATGGGAAAACGCCACGGCTTCTCAATGTCAAAAGTGATCTTGGTGTGGACGGGGAGAGAGAGCCACCGGGCCTTCTCGGCTCCGTCGGACCAGAGCGGATTTTTCACGTCGTAAGGGTGCAGGTCCTCTTCGGGCACAAGCGGATGGAGAGTCTTGAAGAGGCCGGTCTCGGAGAGCAGCGTCGGAAAGTGCACCACCGCCTCGCCGCTGGCAGGCACTATACGGTAGATCTTGCCGTTGGTGTGGCCTAAGGCAAAGAGCTCACCGTCGGGGCCCTCACCGAATGCGCTCAACTCACTCGGAAGGTCGGCGATCCAGGTGTTGGTTGCGATCCCGTTATTCAGCGTGATGGCCCAGATCTTTTTTGTGACGTAGTCGCCGTAGATATACGCGCCCCGAAGATTCGGGAGCTTGGTCCCGCGGTAGACGTAACCCCCCGTAACACAGGCGCCCACCGAGCGGGGGTACTCATAGACGGGGGCCACATAGGTAGAAGGACACGAGCCGCCTCCAGGGTAAAGATGAGAACCTTCGCATGGGCGCCAGCCGTAGTTCCCACCCTTCTTGACGATGTCGATCTCTTCAAACCGATTCTGACCGACATCACCGACCCACATCTCTCCCGTTTCTCGATCGAAACTAAAACGCCACGGGTTTCTGAGCCCCATCGCCCAAATCTCCGGACGAGCATTCGGGTCACCGACGAACGGATTGTCGGGCGGGACTTTGTAGGGCGCCGTGCGAACATCAAGACGCAGAATTTTTCCCAGAAGGGCCATCTTGTTTTGGCCGTTGTTGTGGGGATCGCCTCCACTGCCGCCGTCTCCGGTGCCCACGTAGAGCATGGCGTCGGGACCGAAGGCGATCATACCGCCATTGTGGTTTGTGTAGGGTTGGCTGAACTCCAATAGAACTGTCTTTGATGTGGGAATTCCAGCCGAGCCGTCGGGTGTGGCTTTGAAACGGGCGATGATCGTGCGCAGAGGATTGGGAGCGGTGTAATCAACGTAAAAATAGCGATTTTGGGCGTACTGCGGATCGAAGGCAAGACCCAGGAGACCCTCCTCGGACCCACCCTGGCTCACGGCCCCGGTGAGATCGAGAAAGGTGAAGCTCTGTTGTTTCCCTGCCGGAACGCGTTTGATCTTGCCGCCTTGCTCGAGAACGAAGAATTGGGACGGCTCCCGCGGGGCTGTGGTCAGAAAGAGCGGCGCGTGAAACGTGATCAAACCAAACGCCGGCTCAAACTTCACGGGGAGAGGGGTGGGATCCCCCATGGGAAAATTATGGGCCTGGGCGATTCCGAGACAGAGCAGGAGGAGGGCAAGTGTCTTCATACGACTGCATTCTAGGTCGGAGCAACGAGGAATGCGAGGCGATCGGAAAGCTAGTTAGACGCAGTGTGTCTGGAGAAAAAATCTAGAGCCTTGCGCACAAAACAAATTACAGACTCGCTTTCACCGTTCCGCTCTTCGACCAGTTCATGTTCAGAAAAATCGGGGCGGCCGGATTTGAACCGGCGACCCCCTGCTCCCAAAGCAGGTGCGCTAGCCAGCTGCGCTACGCCCCGTATGGGGAAAAACTTAGCATTCTAGGTGGGTTATTGCACTTTGAACTTGTCAGTGAGGAGCGACGGCGTGATCGAACCCGACTAGCGGGTACGGCGAGCACCCCTTAAGGAAAGATCCACGACCGACGTCGCTGGCCTCTGCGGGCCTTAATCCAAAACCCCAGACTCCATGTGGCGCTGAAGTCCCCCTTCGACTCGGCGATGTGCCAATAGGTCGAAGGCCAGTAGACGGCCTCTCTCGGTGTGGCGGCAAGCCTCTGCGAACCACTATCAGCTCGGGGGCGGCCCTTACGCGGAGACCACACCTTGAAACTCTTTCTCCCCACCACCGGGAAACTGATGACCCCACACCCATCGACGTGCACACCAAAAGGAGTCTTATGATAGTTGCCCAGGTAAAGCCCCATCTCAGCAAATCGGAATCGTCTACCCACCGCGCGGTGGAGATCACTCACGAAGCACGCGATCCGCGTTCGCTCCGGCGAGGGCAGCGCCAGCAGCTCGTCACAGATCAAACAATAGTCCGGGAAAGCGTTTTCCATCTTTCTGTGGTAGCCCAACAGACTGCGATCGGCCGCTACGGGGAGGAGCTCAAGAATCGTCTCCGTGTACTGCCCCTGCCCATCCAAAAACAGTTTGAGCCCCGGCGCGTTTCTCCTCCGCCGACACCAATTGCTATATCGAAGGAGCAGCCGAAAAATTGTCGCCGCGTTGACCCCCAAGCGAGGCACTTCGCTCCCCTTCAGGCTGGTCGCCCGCCGCTCCCAATCCTGCGTTAGGCGCTGCATCCGCTCAAGCCTTATTCCAACCGGCGAGTGCATCTCCGAGCCGGCGATCCACGGCTTGGCCGGCCTGGGCGAGTTCTTTTCGGACCTTTTCCCAATCCTCTTCCAAGCGCCGCATTCGAAAAATGAGCTGCTTGGCCTTTTTCTCGATGCTTCGAAGTTCTGAGAGCTTCTCTCTAATCTTGGGGTCCATAAGGCTACTGAATCAGGAGCTCTGCTGTTTGAAAAGGGGCCATGGGTAGCCCGGCACCAAAGTTGACGATATGCATCACTACTGCTTGAAAATAGTTCTTCAGCGATTAGCCTGTTGGCGTGGATGCGGTGACTCCTGAAGAAATTGCAGCCCTGGCTCCGTACGACGATTCCAATGTTCGACTTGCGCTTGGGCGCTGCCTTGGGCACCCGGCCACCCGTCTCATCCATCGCGCCTATTTTCCCGAGCTCAGCTGGGAGGCCTTCCAGCATGTCGCAATATCGGCCTCTACCATTTTCGAATTCCAGCGTGATTTTATCGACGTTATTCTACGTCGCTTGGAATTGGCCACGACGACCGGAATCACGCTCACGGGCCGAGAGGAAGCACCGGATGACCGCTGCCACCTCTACATCTCCAACCACCGAGATATCATCCTCGATTCGGCACTCTTCACCGACATTCTATTCCGCAGAGGCTATCGCACCCCTGAGATCTGTTTAGGAGACAACCTACTGCGGGACCCGTTCGTCACAGACCTGGTCAAGCTCAATAAGGGGATCACGGTGAAGCGCAATCTCCCCGCAAAGGAACTGTTCTTGTGGTCCCGCGTCCTTTCTCGGCAGATCCGTTCATGCATTCTCCAAGGACGTGACTCTGTGTGGATCGCCCAAGCGGAAGGGCGGTCCAAAGATGGCAGCGACCGAACCCACCCCGGCGTGCTAAAAATGCTCGCTCTGTCCGGAGAGGGGGACCTTCTGGAAAAACTGCGCCCCCTGCACATCGTGCCTGTGGCGGTTTCCTATGAGTTTGATCCCAGCGACGTCGAAAAGTCGCGGGAAATCGTCTTAGGCAAAACGGGCCCCTACAAAAAACGGCCAACCGAAGATTTCGAAGCCATGGCCCGCGCCTTCCAAGAATTCAAAGGCGGCGTCGCCATTGTCGTGGGAGAAGAGATAGACACCATTCTGGATGAGGCCCAACAGATCGCCCTCAAATCCGATCAGGTGCGCTTCGTTGCTCAGCGCATAGATGAATGCATTCACCGCCAATACCACAATTTCAGCTCCAACTTCATTGCAACGGATCAGTTAACTCAACAAACAACGCATTCCTCCCAATACACCCCAAGCCAGAAAGAGCGCTTCTTCACTCGCCTCGAAGAGCGCCTAGACGCCAACTCCTTGAGCGGCCCGGAGCGCGAGAGCGTACGCCAACAAACGCTTGCCCTTTATGCAGCTTCGGTGAGACCCGAGTTTGCTAATACCGAAAACTGATCCTGACCCGGAACCTCACGGATTCTCCGCGCAGGCATTTTCGAGATACTGGCTCCATGTGCAGAGCTTCCCCTGGGGCGCGTAGTCCCCAATATAGCTTCTGGCCTGCCTGGCTTCGACAGCACTTTCAACTTCGTTATCGGCAGCCGTCCAGGGCGGCACCGCCATGGGATCATCGAAACGCCCTTTAAAGTTGGGGTTCGTCATCAGATTGCGATAGGCGATAAAGGCAATTGCCAGTTTTCCTCGACCCAGAAAATTGAGACCTTTTGCCTTCACCTCATCCCGCAGCTCCTCCGGCCCCACAACCACCGTCGCAATCCCATCCGTCCCGCATTTGATCTCATAATCCGCGAGACAATCGGTCGTGATCGTGCTGACGCCGCTCAAGCAAAAGGAATAGTAGCGGACCTGCTCACCCCCGGTGAAGCCAGTGAATTGAGCATCCGAAGAATTCGGAAAGGTTGGTGTCCGAAATCGAAAGGTCATGATCTTCTCATCCGTGCCGAAGAAGAGCGGCTTCCCGACGTGCCACCGCAGAGCCAGGTAGGATGTGTGACCATTGGGATACATGGCATTTCCCGAGGCCGGGAAAAACATCGCATCGTTGCCATCCCCCGAGGAGGGCGGCACCAGATTCTCCCTCGCCTTGTCGTTCTCGTACGGAATCTCACTCAAGATCGGACACGCCACCGGTTTGCCCGAAACGGGATCAAACACTTCTATGGAAGGGATAGGCACACCGCCATCATGGCCTTTGATCGGCACATAGATCCGGTACCACAACTCAATGGCCTTGCCCTTCTCTCCGTCTCTTTCGGGCAGAGCCAACGCGTTCACAAATTTCTCCTTGAGATTCTGGGGCACCACGTTGAGCGTATAGTCGCGGTTTTCAGCGTGGAAATCGTTCCCGGGTAGATAAGGGTTCACCGAGCCAGAGTTGGGCTTCATCTCAATATCCGAGAGCGAGTCCCCCCGGTCCTTAACCACCTGATCGTACACGTTGAACGATGCGTAGCGACCAAACGGAAAACGCCCCGTCACCCGAATGTGAATGCCATTCTGAGGAATCGGCACGGTGTAACGCCAATAAGTAACGTAGGTGTCGAGTAGTGTGGGGTCGACTCCCGCCACATACGGCACCCATCCGTTATTCGGGCGCCCAGTAGAACAATCATTCAAAGAGGCGGCCAAACAAGCACCGGAGAAGGCCAAACAGAACGCCACAATGTGATGCATTTTACGCTCCATAGACCTGTCTTATAGGCGCCTTTCCGCGATCGATCAACGCCCCAACCCCTTGTTGTAACGGAAACACACACTGCAGCTCGCGGGGGAGCCCGTTCCAAGCAAAAGTGTAAACCAAAGGTCTTCTTCAAATAGATTTAGTAAAGATGCTCGACCGCGCTATTCCCATCGCGGAGAGCGATCGACCCGTATTCCGACTGCAGACACGGCGGCCCCAACCCTAAGTTCGCCATCTCTTTCTGGGTCAACGGTATGAGGCGGGCGATTTTCTCGGCTGTCTTTTTTGACACTGCCCGTTTTCCCGAAATGAGGTGGGACACCAGCGTGTGGCTAAGGCCCAAGGCACGCGCAAAACCGCGGAGACTATAGGCCGGGTTCTTGCGCTTCCTGCGCTCCAGCTCATGCTTGAGAATGAGACATGGCCCGGGGCCGATGGACTTCTGGAGCATGGCACTTTCTGGCGTTGGCTGCATGCGCGTTGTTTAGCCCTCTGCTGCGAATACGGTCAATGCGGTTGCAAGTCGTTTGGTGAGAGTTTTAAACACCTGAAGTGCAACCACAAAATTCTAAATAAATATTTAACATTACATATGTTTCTCAGTATTTGATTGCAACCCACGATCATCCTCTTGCCCGCCAGCCTCACGCCTGTTGGTGAGTGTTTTCACCAGATTGACGATATCTGGTGAATCGCTTGATCCCGGCCCCGCAAATTGGTTAAAAAGCTCACCATGTTGATGAACAGTATTCCTAACCACTCAGTTAAGCCCCGCGAGGTTCTCCGGCGGAGCCTTCTCTTGAGGCAGGAGCGCAATTCCCACTACTCATTGCGCGCGTTCGCTCGGGATCTCAACGTCAGCCACAGCTACCTGAGTCTGGTTCTGAACGATCAGATTCCCCTCTCCATCAAGCACGCCATCAATTTTAGCGAACGGCTGGGATTCGACGAGGAGCTCAAGCAACGCTTTGTGAAATCGGCGCTGGAACGCCCGACAGCTCCCACGGCCGTTCCTGAAAGGAACGACGACCTCTTCTTTCTCGAGATCGATAAGTTCAAGCTCCTGAGCGACTGGCGCCATTTCGCAATTCTGGATCTCACCGAGATCAAAGGCTTTCAAGCCAACACTCAGTGGATCGCGCGCCGCCTCGGCTGTTCCCGCCGACAGGTGACCGAATCGGTGAAGCGCCTGGAGCGCTTGGGCCTTCTTGAGCGTGACGGCAAACGCTGGAAAAAGACCCACAAGCACATGGCCATTCCCACCAGTCGCGCTCACCCTGCCATGCAGGCCCTGCACGCCGATCTCATCCACAAGGCGCTGGCGACCCTGCGCTCCACCAAGCAGAGTGACTATGAAAAACGCGATATCTCGGGCGCCCTCTTCGTCATCAATTCCAAGCGCCTGCCCGAAGCCAAGCAGCGCATCGAACGTTTTAGGAGATCCCTCATGAAGTTTCTCGGTACGGGCGAGTGCGATGAGCTTTACCAGCTCAACGTCCAGCTCTTTAACCTTACAAAGGAAAAGGGAAAGGTCAGAAAATGAATTGGCTTCGATTTCTCTTTATCACACCATTTCTGACGGGCTGCTTCGGCGGACCCACTCCATCTCCTTCGCGGCCCATCGCCCCTATGCAAGGGCCCGAGCAGTCGTCTCCAACGATTCCACGCCCCCAAGGCACCGATTTCGGCAGCGGCGGTGACAACGAACTCCCCGAACAGACCTCCATGTGGTTCCAGGGTTACGGCAAGACGGTGCACATCTGCTACACCGTCGCACAAGATTTCGGACTGGAACCTCGCCTCGCCGAATCCACCCTGCAAACTGCCTTGGAAACTTGGCGCCGCTACACGCTAGCTCGACTCCATCTTTATTTCGTGGAGGAAAACGTTGGGCCGCTGAGCGACTCCGGTCGAGATCTCCCCGCCCTCGACTTTTCGGTGAGTGCCGAGTGCTTAGGCCATGAGGATCTGCATGTCTATTTTGGTGACTCCACGCCAGAGGTGTTGCGGTATCGACAACAATTCACCAACCCAACTGGGTTCGCGCAAAGAACCCACTACGATCGCGCGGCTCGTTGGGGTCGGGGGCTGATTTGGATCGCCAAACATCTTTCCCTCGGCGGCCCACAGGAGCGAGCATATCCAGACTGGCGCCACGCGGGAAATCTCTCAGCGATCCTACTCCACGAGATTGGCCACGCCCTGGGCAACGATCATGTCTCGGGGACCATCCTGGATGCTAATATTGGCGATCGGATCAAGGCCCTACCCCAGTGGTCTTCGGGTGCGGCCCAGATTGACACCGATCGAGAGCTCGTATTCGATCGCAGCCAACCGCTCCGCTACGAGGGTAAACTGACCCCGCAGTCTAGCCTCCACGGTAAATACCCGCGTCCCATCTTTCCAAAACTCTTCGGCCGAGAGGCGCAGGGGCCCATCACAGTGGAACTCGAACGCATCCCAACGACTGATCCTAAAGCATTCAGCCACCGCTTAACCATCAGAGATTCACTGACAACGGCCGGTGAAGTCCTCGTAGGGGAGAGCGATACGATCGAGACCGTCGACGTCGAAAGCAAAAACGGTCTGTATCGCTATCTCGTAGCCGAGGAGCTGGGTCTAGGGCGTTTTCATATGGCCCGCGAAAACGTCTACCACCGATTCCGCCAGTGGCTCCGCAACGATACAGGTCGTGTCTTCGCCGAGGTCACTTACGACAACCGCCCCAGCGGCTTTTCCCGCTATTCCGATTCGCCCGTGACGGTCTCGCTCGTCCTCAACGGAGAGATTCTCGAGATCGCCCATCCAGTTCTTGAGAGGTGATTTAGAAAAATGGCGCGCCTGAGAGGATTCGAACCTCTGACCCGCAGATTCGTAGTCTGCTACTCTATCCAACTGAGCTACAGGCGCATCTTAAGCCCAACATTATTAATCACATCTATAGAAGGTGTCCAGTTTCTCTCAAAAGGCCGCTACCGAAGGCCTGAGCGGGGGTGAAGTAACCTTTGAGTTCCATGGCCAGCACCCGCTTTACGCACTCAAGAGCGACCTCGGCCGTGAAGCGATACCCCTCACAGACCTCTATTCGATCCTCGAGCTCCCCCGTGGGGCCGCTCACCCGCCCCCAGATCTCAATGGTCGAGTTCGCCTGCTGCTCTGGCGATGGCCCCCTGATCAGGCGCTGTACGCCCGCCTTCAAAAGCCGCTGCACCGGCGCAAGGCCCATCAGCCCCTTCACCGGGTTCACCAGTTTCGAAAGCGCAACAAACCCCGGAGGGTGAACCGAATAGACGACAATGTTGGGGATCCCGGTCGAATAGAACGCAGTCGCTAGATCGCCCCAGGGAATCGCAGCGCAGTCGAGCTCCCTCGTACGAAATTTCACCCTCTTAACCTTGTGAAACATCGGCACCGGCACCAGCCGTCCGTTCACCCGTTCGCAGCCACCCTTCGGAATATTCTCCAGCATGGTCTTCACGGTCCCGACACTAGGCGGAGATTTTGCGAAGAACGCAAGCTCTAGGTGAGTGGCGTCGGGCATCCGCTCTTTCAAAGAAAGCGCCAGACAATCGGTCGGCACCACATCGAACCCCACACCCGGCATGAGCACCAGACCGCGCTCCCTAGCCCGATCCCCTTTTCCATGGGCGGTTTCAAAAACGGCGAGCTCACCGGTGATATCCAAGTAATGAATCCCCTGGGCCAAGCACGCCTCCATAAGAAGGGGCGCTGTTCGGCTAAAGGGGCCTGCGCAATTCAGCACGAGCGGCGTTTCAAGCTGAGGAATGGCGTCGAGTCCAAAGCAGCGAGTGGGAAGACCCAGCTCCTGGCCAAGCGCCCCAACCTCTGGCCCGGTTCGTCCGGCTAGAATGGGGGCGAGTCCCAGACTCTTGGTCTGGCGAGCCACAAGTCGACCGGTAAATCCATTAGCCCCGTAAATCAGAAATGGTGATGGCACAGTTCCTGCTCATATCATGATCAAGATGCCTTACGCAGCCTGGAACCCAACGACTAGTGGACAAACCACCCCAAAGAGGGACATTCTGTCCCACAACCGGGAGCTCACGAAGATGCCAAACGAAACTCTCAGCCGAGGTCGTCTCATGGTGATCGACGACGACGCCGAGATGCGGGCCCTGCTCTCCGATTTTTTCACCAACGAGGGGTATGCTGTGAAGACCTTCCCTCTCGCCACGGAAGCGTTCGAAGCCCTCAGAAGCGACGGTAATTACGAGGCCATCGTCACCGATCTGCGGATGGCGCAGATGGACGGAATGCAGTTTCTGAAATCGGCTCAATCGATTCGCCCCGAGATACCAGTCATTCTCATCACCGCCTTCGGCAGCACCGACACCGCCATCGACGCGATGAGGAATGGCGCCTACGACTATATCGTCAAGCCCTTCAAGCTCGCCGAAATGCGGGTGATCATTGATCGGGCCGCGGAAAAGCGGCGCCTGAGCCGCGACAATGAGCTGCTGCGATCCGAGGTCAAAAAGGGTTTTCGACTAGGCGAGGTATTGGGGAAAAGCCCCGCCATGCAGTCAGTTTTTGAGCTCGTAAAAAAGGTCGCCCAGGCCAGCTCAAATGTGCTCGTCACCGGCGAGAGCGGCACCGGAAAAGAGGTCGTGGCCCGTCTGGTGCATACCCTCGGACCACGCGCGCAGAAACCCTTTATCGCAATCAACTGCACCGCTATTCCGGAAACCCTGCTCGAATCGGAGCTGTTCGGCCACGCAAAGGGCTCGTTCACGGGCGCCCATCAACGCAAGCAGGGCCTCTTCGAAGAGGCCGAGGGAGGCACGCTTTTTCTGGATGAGATCGGTGACATGAGCCCGGCACTTCAGGCCAAACTCTTGCGCGTCATTCAAGAACGAAAGGTGCGCCCTGTCGGCGACAACACCTTTCATGACATCAACGTCCGAATCATCGCGGCCACCCATAAGGATCTCAAGACCTCGATTCGCCAGGGCACGTTTCGGGAAGATCTCTTTTATCGTCTGAGTGTCATTCCCATTGCCATTCCCCCGCTTCGCGCGCGGCCTGAGGATATTCCGCTGCTCGCCGAGCATTTTCTTCAGAAGACGCGCGCAGCGAGCGGAACGAACGTCCGTGGGTTCACTAGGCGCGCCATGGCCAAACTCATGAGCCTCAAATGGGAAGGCAATGTGCGGGAGCTCGAGAATGTTGTCGAACGTGCCGTGGTGCTCAGCCCGTCCGACATGATCGACGTCGATGATGTGCCCACCCCCGAGCTTGCCTCCCCGGACGAGTTCTTTCAAGGCGCGACTCAAGATTCCCCGACACTTCTTCAGCTCGAAGAGCGCTACCTGAAGCTTGTCCTCGAAATGACCCACGGACGAAAAGACAAAGCTGCCCAAATCTTGGGTATCAACCGCCGCACCCTCTACCGCAAAGAACGCGAGTACGGCCTGGTCCCGGCGTCATCGCCCGACGCAGAGGCCGACAGCGACGAGGAGACCACTGGTTCCACGGATGTACGCAAGTCCAATTAGACTCAGGCTCAAGCCGACGGAATTCGAATCAACACCTCGGTCCCCTCACCTTCCACGCTCTTCAGCGTGAGGTCCCCGCCCCAACTCCCGACGATATTCTGGCACGTCACAAGGCCAAGGCCTGTTCCCTTGCCCACGTCCTTGGTCGTGAAGAAGGGCTTAAAGACCTTCTTCAAGTTCTCACTGGAAATCCCGCAGCCCTCGTCACGGATCGATAGCGTCCACAGGCCACCACTGCGGCTGCCCTTGATGAAAATTCCCCGCTCGGTGGTCACACCAGCCTTTCGCACCGATTCGATCGCGTGGATCGAGTTCATGATGAGATTCAGAAAAAGTTGCTGAACCCTGTCCGAATCAGCCATCACCATCGCATGCGCCGGCACTTCATTCACAAACCGGATCGTGCTTTGACGCAGAAGCTGACTGACTAGGGTACCAACCTCATTAAGCACCGGAGCCAGAGCTACCGCTACAACCGTCTCGCTCTTGCCCGCTCGCGCCACATGCAGGAGCGCATAGATCAATTTCGAGATTCGATCGATCTGTGTGATGATCGTGTCGAGCCCCTTTTGGTCCTCTTCTCGCGCCCGCATCATCAGATACTCGGCTCGCCCGCGAATCACACCCAGCGGAGTGCCGATTTCATGGGCGAGCCCCGAAGCCAGAAGTCCAATCGATGCCAATCTGTCCTGATGGAGAAGTTGAGCCTCCATCCGCTTGTTCTCCCGCACATCCAGGGCGATGGACATATACCCATGGACCTGGCCATCCTTCTCGTAGGGAGAAATCGACAGGAGCACCGACACGTCATTTCCGTCTTTCGCTCGATTGGTCACCTCACCGCGCCACATTCTTTTTTTTGGGTCCAAGATGTCGGACCACATCTTGGTGTAAAAGTCTCTCGTGTGAAATCCCGAGCGCAAAATCCGCGGAGTCTGTCCGATCACTTCTTCCGCCGTAAAGAGATAGATCTCCGTGAATGCGCGATTCACGTAACGAATGTGGCCCGTAGTGTCCGTGAGCATGATGGCCTCATTCGAAGCCTGCGCGCACAGGAGGAAGACTTCTGGATTGTCGAGGCCAAACCGCTCAACCTGGGTCACCTCTTCTCCGCATCGCTGTGGGCCAGATTTCTCAAAGTAGACAGATGCGCCTGGATATCATCGGGAATTGAAATACCACCGCTCCCCGAGTAGCCAAAATAGATCGACTCTTCAAAACGACCGTAGCACTTCGCAGCCACAGCCGTGTGCGGAGCCTGGCGGATGCAGTTTTCATAATAGGTCTCATGGATGGGCCAGAGCACGGGATCATTGACCACCTCATAGCACTGGCCAATGAGCAGCATCGCCTCGGCGCTCTTGGGCCCCGTCGGCGACACTCGCAACTGATCATGTGCTGCTGCCGTCGCTCGCAGGAAATAGATGTCTCCCGCGTGATCGAGCGCAAAGCGCTGGGCCTTAATCCCTTCACTATATAGACGATTCGCCTCTGCAAAGAGGCTCTCCTCAGTCCTCTTGGGGCTAGAGGGCTCCGCCTTCCATTTCACGATCGCATCACGCCAAGAGCCGGTGTACTCCTTCAAAAACAACGGGCCAGTCTGGCTTGCGATCGCATTCACAATCCTGAGGGTTTTGTCCG
Source organism: Deltaproteobacteria bacterium (assembly GCA_016196825.1). Taxonomy (GTDB): domain Bacteria; phylum Bdellovibrionota; class FAC87; order UBA2466; family UBA2466; genus JACPWY01. Next base: position 24,214 of record JACPWY010000025.1, read on the forward strand.
GGTCCTGTTTCACCCGGGTGGCTAAAAGGAGCCCGCGTTGTACAGCTCGGCGCCACTCTAATTGCCGAAGCCTTGCCGCCTTGTCATCGCTGACGACCTTCATGAACTCCTCAAGCGCTCCATCAAATTGACGGGTCGCCGCCAGAATTTCGGCTTTCTGGAGGGCAGGCATTTTCTCTGTTCTCGTAGTCAACGTAATGCCTGGAAAGTCTGGGCCGGAGTTGCTGCGTGTATGACAGGCGATGCAATAGGAAGTAGCGTTCCTGAGAATGCCCTTCCCGTATTGGATATAGCCCTCTCGGATCGCCGATTGGGCGCGCTCCACTTCGCGCTCAAAAGTATCGGAGATCATTGTGAGGCTCGGATCGGCATCCGGAGGAAGAAGCGACTCCTTCCCAGGCTGAAGCTTGAGACCATGGACTAGCTCCGACAACTTGGCCGTTCCCTCTTTCAGTTTTTTCGGATCGCTCTTCTCGTTTGTGATCTCAGGCAAAAGATCAGAGAGAACACGCGAGAGCTCCTGCATTCGCTTATTCCACTTCTTCAGGTCCGCATGCGCTGAGCCCGCTCCAAAGCACACGATCCCTGCCATCAATGCGAACAGGCCCTTTTTCATAGTATGACTGTCCCCTTATCATAGACCACATTGGAGGTGCCGAGCTTAGCCTCATGGGACTTGTAGCCTTCGGGGTGAATCACCCACACCGGACACTGAGCGGCCCGAATCACCTGACGGCAGACACTCCCCAACAGTACTGAGGCCACCGGCCCCGTCTGAGATGCCATCGCGATGATCGATGATTTTCTCTTCTTTGCCTGCGCGAGGATCGCATCAGCGGCAAAGGAACCCTTCTTATTGAGAACACATTCAGCCTTCACTCCCCTGGCCTGCAATTCCTCGCACCACTTGGCCCCCGTCTGTTCCCTTTGTTTGACATCGTCATCCACGTATTTCTGGTAGGCCGGCACGGCGCCAAATTGATCCAACGTGTACTGAGTTAAGTATTCCACCTGGTGGAAAAGCACCACTTTTGATCCCATCTGGCTCGCGAGCGCCGCCACCCGTTTCAGCGTCTCTTTCGACTTGTCACTGAAATCGGTCGGCACGAGGATCTCTTTGAATTTGGTCGCCTCAACAGTCTTCGGGCTCACCAAAAGGACCGGGATGTCGGACTGCATGATCAGCGTCTCGGCAAAGCTTCCCAGAAGAAAACGCGACATTCCCTTTCGAGCCATGGTGCTACAGACAATCATGTCGCTGTGATGGCTCTTCGCATAACTGATAAGAGCGTGCACCGCGCTTCTGAGACTTAAGTCATTGGAGACCAGGACCGTCGCCACCTTCACATTGGGAATCTTGACCTTCTTGAGATACTGGCTGAGCCGCTTCTCGGCCTCGACCCGGAAGTCGCTCACCTGAGCCGGAAAAAAGGCCGAACTCATTTTGAGCTGATCGGGACTCAAAACAAACACGGGATCGATCTCCGCTTGGGTCGCCTTCAACATTGTTTTCAGAATGTGAGAACACTTAACCTGGAGCCTCATGTCCTCGGCAATGGGATCGACCGCCCACACAATTCGCTTAATCTCTGCCATACAGTTTTCCTCACTTCTTTAACCCATAAAATGCATAGGGCGTGCCACCCCAGACGGGCGCAAGTTCGCCCGTAAGCCGTTGGATTACGGGACAAATCAGTCTAACAGGGGATCTAATGTCTCAAAAGGGACTAGGTGCGAATCGAAACACCTTCAGACGAGGTGTGGCAATCAAGGATGCGAACAGACTTTTTCTCACAACTCTCTTTAAGCCGAGCCCGTTGGATGGGTTCACACAGAATAAGAATGGAACCACCGGCAGCGGCGCCGCACACCTTGGCGCCCAAGATTGACTGCTGCTGAAGAAACCCGATCAGTTCATCGAGACGCGGGGTGTTGACGCGAAAGAGCTCCCGCCTCACACGCCACTCTGCATTGAGGAGTTGCCCAATGGCTTTCCAATCATGGCGCGCCAGCCGCAGTTCGCGATCGAGCGAGCCGGCAACATCGTTGATTGCAGACAGCCCCTTCAAGATCTCCTTGTCCCCCTCGAGCGCCTTCTTGAAAATTTCCCAATTACTGAGACCGCTCTGGTGCATCTGACCGGAAAAGACCACAACCATTCGTTCGGCTACTGCAGTGGCGGTCTCCTCGGGATAGGCCGAGCGCTCGATTCCCCCCAGTTTGGAAATGAAACACGACAGCCCCCCAAAAAGTGCCGCCAGATAATCCTGGGTTCCAGTCGCCGTCTGAAGAAATCGGGCCTCCACATCACGCACCCATGGCAACATGGCCCATTGCCAGCCTTGCTCAGAAAACCCGCCGATGATTCGGGTGATACCGCGGGTGAGGGCTACACAAAGCGCCGACGATCCGCCAAGCCCACTCCCCACCGGCACCTCCGACTGGAGATGAACCTGCAGCGCAATTTTGGGGATCCCTGTCGCCTCTCGCAGAGCCTCCGACAGAACGAAAACGGGGAATTGCAATTCCGGTCTCACTAGCGGAAGCTGAGCGCGCTCAAGTGGGGTCTTGAGCTCCGCCGAGGCCGCTCCCGAGAAGACCCTCATCGAAAACTCTCTGGCTTCGATCCATTCGAAGGTCACTTGCTGGGCGAGAGTCAGCGCCAGATTGATGGTCTTCGCACTGTGCGGAAGAAGACAATACAAAGGCCACAGATCGCCAGTCCCGCCGGCCAGATCAACGCGAGTGGGGGAAGACACCTTAAACAGCTCAGCCATCAGCTCTCCTCAATCAAACTCTACAACTGTCTCCTGCGGCCGCACATACCCCAACACCCGGCGAATCACTCTCTCCTGCTCATCGGCGGAATTTTGAATGAGATAGTTACGGCGTTCAAGATCGCGCTTCTGGGTTTCGACCTCGAGGATCCTAGCCCTCAGCTCATCATTTTTTCGAAGAATTGTCCGCCAATCCCGAAATCCCCGCTTGGAAAAAAGTCCGACAACGATGAGGCCAACAAGAATGATCCCCAAAGGAATGCGTATCACGCGAAATCGGTCATCATTCAGCACAGTTCATCATATCACGCCCGCCTAGGGTCGAAACACCGTGTGAATGAGGGCGGTATCAAAAGCACGAGCCTGACGCCTCTGCGCAAAGCGCCCGATGGGCGAGCTGCACGGGAGGGCGTGGTCAGCTCCTGAAAGCGTGATAACAGGGCTCTTCAGACCAGGGATGTTCTGTTTGCCCAGTTCCACCAATCCGTCAACTTGATCGCCCGAGACACCTTTTAGGTACTTGGCTGTTAGGCGAAGGACCAGACTGGCCTTTTTTGGATCTTCGACGGTACGAATGACAAGTGTGCGATCTTCCACCTAGCCAATCGCCCCCACATTCTCTTCCAGAAGTTTCACCCAAAACCTGCGTGACTCTGCCCCGCCGAAAGCGAATTCTCTCAGTGTACGAGTGCTAGCACTCGTAACTCAGGATCGGAGGTGCAATCAGGAGGCCAGTTTCATTCGTTACTTCGTTGTGCACTCGATGCTCCTTCTCTTTCCGGTCGGGTAAAAGTCCGCGCGGCGAATCTTCTCGCCTGAGCCTGTGAGAATGAGTATGGGTTTCTCTTTGTGGTAGTCCCCTTTGTACCCACAGCTGAAGAGGTGGCCGTCGGCTGGATTTGTTTCAAAGCGCAGGTCAGTGGTACTGCACTCGAGTTCTCGCTCTGGCATGCTGCCTTCTGTGGCCTTGATGAAGAAAAAACTATGGCCCTCTAGAACTGGCGTCGAGACGGTGAATCCGTGGTCGGGCCCGCAGAAAGCGCCGGGAATCTTGCTTTCGGTCGTGAACATCTCATCATGACCGTAGTAATAGCGCATCTTGTAACCTTCGAAGAGGAGCACCCCCCTTTTCGAAACGCGCACCGGATTGTGGGTGCCAGTCGGAATGTAGGCCAAGTTGGGCGCGCCATCGAAGAATTCTAGGCGCAGCTGACTGCCTGGGTAGGTGTTGTTGCTCGAAACCTCCATATCGTAGATATCGCCCTTCTTGGTCGTAAAGGAGACCTCGAGCGGTTGCTCAGGGCGCATCGAGCAAGTGCCTGCTTCATAACTCCGCAAAAGGCCATTGGGGTGAATAGCGACCTCGACTGGGCCGTAAAACAAAGCGCAGGTATTAATCAAATCGATGGCGCTGGAGTCATTTATCTTTACCAGAAAATGAGAGTCGCTGGGTCCTCTCTCGTCCACATAGTCCGCCTGGAAATTCGGCACGCGGTACGTGTAAAGGGCCCCATTTGAGTGAAAGGCCACCGTTCCAATATTGTCAACCTGAGCGCCACCCCCAAAGATGGCCATTTTTTGCGTTCCACTTTTGGCGTAGGAATACTCAGGCAGGAAGAAACCCTCCCGGATCACTTTGGCCTGCTCAGTCTGGCCAAAAAAAGGATAGCCAGGGAGAAGCTTTTGTCCCATGTTGGCGGCGTAGTCCCAGTTCAAAACGTAAGCCATGTAAACTGTGCCACTCTTGTAAAGCTGCAGTGGCACTTCCCGCAAGTTCTTCTCGGCATCGACGGCATAAGGGGAATACTTCTTATCCAACAGGTTGATTTGCGCCAAGACACCATGGATATCGACATACCCGGTGTGAGCATCGATATGGATTCTTGTGTACTCTGGATAGTTCGCCACAGCCAGCTTCATCGAGAAGAGGTTGGAGTTGAAGTAGCGCGCTCGGACCGAGTTAGGGTGCTGAACGATAGTAGTAAATTCGCGGTAGATGAGTTCGTGTGAGATGGCGACCGCCATATTATCGTTATCCAGGTAGTCCCAGAGATCCTGATTGATAAGGTATTTCTCAGGCCCATCTTCTGGGAAGAGAGGCTCGCGGTAGACGATCAATTGTTCGATGGCGCACTCCTTGGGGTAGGAGATCGGACCAGCATCTGGGATATTATCAAGGATCTCCGCTTTCAGGAATTTCGCATCCGTGAAAAATGTGGTGAGCCACTGACGATAGAGCGCCGTCCGTGTGGGCGACATCCCTTCGATAGACTTCAGCATCAGCTCCACTTTAGCCACGGGGGATAGTTTAGGATCGCCGAGTTTGGGCACCATCTGCCTTACTTTGCGCGCTTCGTATACGTCGAAGAATTCGACCGTTTTGATCTCACCCACCGCGTTTCTACACACCAATGCGTCCCCACCGTTGCCGGCCTCACCGCCGGCCAGCGCAACTGCGCTCATAACTAGGCAAACAAGCAGCGTTCCGTTGAGCAGTGACCTAATGGACAACATGGATACCCCTTTTGGTCGTTTTTTCATTGAGTCTAAAAAATTGTACGGCAAGACAGTAGACAGCATTTTTTCGCCCGCCGCGGCCGAACTTTTCATTAAATTGCCTTCGAAAAGCCTTAATCATCTTCTTTGCTTCATCCATCTGCGAGGCATCGACTGCCATGACGATGGAAGAAATATCTCTCTCTTTCACCGTCTGAGAATACAACGCGCGTTGGGCCTTCTCCATGAGCTGCTGGTGATGCCTGCGAAGGGCGCCACTCGGCACATCCGATGGAGTGAAAACAAAATCCTGCTGTGGGGTGGCGCGATCATCGGAGTATATGAGGAGCGACAGCCGCTCCAGTCTTTTCAGCGCGGCAACCACGGTGTCCTTCGCGAGACCAAGCTTCTCGGCGATCCAACGCGGGTCGCTTTTGGCACTCTCGATCTGGAGCAACTCCAGGATGCCGTAGTGGTGCCAATCGGCGATGAGTCGGAACCGGTCAAGTGAGAGCTGCATCCCCTTCGCGTCAGACTCTTTGAGCCTATTCTGGGCTTCGGTTCTCTCATGCTTGCGCCTCGCGTGGGTCGCATCGACCAGATCGCAAAAGTAGGCGACCTCTTCCGGCGACCAGCCCAAGCCTTCACCAATCGATGTGGCCGCCGCCTTAGAGAGTCCATAGCGCCCGCGCAGCACATCTGACAGGCGGGCTGGCGCAAGACCCAAGTCACGAGCCATAGCCCGCAGCGAGTAGCGTGAGTTGTGTTGGCAACGACGCTCGAGCTCCTCTTTCAAAAGAGAGCGGTAATCCCTAGCGGTCTGGGCCACGTCCAAATGCATCAAAGTCCTCACGCTCGTGATAGTCCGAGACCCGATAGGGCGTCAATGTTTCGCCTTACATACCGTAAGGTGACTGTAAGGCTCAGACTTGGTGAACCTTGATGGTATTCGTGGAACCGTGGGCTAGGCGGGGAAGACCGGCCGTGATCACGATTCTATCACCGGTGCTGCAGAGGCCTTGAGCGAGAAGCCGTTGACCCACCGCCTCAAAGACAGCGGTCTGTGAGATGAGGCTCTCCATATCTTCCATATAGATCGCAAGCACTCCCCACTTCAGGGTCAGCTGATGATAGGTTTCAAGACTCCCCGTGATCGCAATGACGGGGTTCTTGGGACGACATTTGGAAACAAGGAGAGCGGAAATCCCCGACTGCGAGACCACGACAAGTGCCTTTGCCTTGAGCACCGCGGCCAGCCGAACGGCACTCTGAAGGAGTGCAATCGCCAGTTGGCCCTGCGGTGGGAGTTCCCACTCATTGTAGAGAATGCTCGCCCCGTGCCCGAGACTCTCGGTTTCCATCTCTTCAATGATCCGAACCATCATCTGCACGCTCTCGATGGGATACCTTCCAATCGTGGTTTCATTGGAGAGCATGAGGGCATCAGTTCCATCGACGATAGCGTTAGCAACGTCTGACGCCTCGGCTCGGGTCGGCCGCGGGTTCTCAACCATCGACATCAACATCTGGGTCGCAATGATGACGCTCTTGCCACGCAGATTCGCCCTCCTCACGATTCTCTTTTGCAAGACCGGAACTCTCTCGTTCCCCACCTCAACGGCAAGATCACCGCGCGCCACCAACACTCCATCAGAGGCATCAATGATCTCATCGAGATTCGTCAAAGCGTCTCGTTTTTCGATCTTCGCTAAGACCGCTGTTCGCTTCCCTCGCGTTTCGATGAACCGTTTGAGGTGCCGAATCTCTTGCGACGATCGCACGAAAGAAAGGGCGATGAAGTCGAGCCCCTTGTCTAAGCAAAACAGAATATCTTCGTAATCCTTCTCTGTGATCGATTTGGCCGAAAAGGAGGCTTCGGGAACATTGATGCCCTTATTCTCTTTCAGAATCCCGCCATTCACCACCTTGCACTTCAAAATGCCAGGCGCCTTATCGATAGCCTTCAGAGCCATCAGGCCATCATCGAGCAAGACCGAGCTCCCCACCGCCACGTCTTTCACGAAATCACGGTAGGGGGTGGAGATCAAGACCTTGCCATCCTTGACCGCGCCAACAATCGCCTCGGCCGTGATCCAAACATCGGCTCCAACCTTGAGCTCGACCTGTCCGCCGGTGAGCTTCCCAACCCGAAACTTGGGCCCCTGAATGTCGCCCATGATTCCGATAGGCCTTCCGAGTTCAGCCTCCACCGAGCGAAGGTCCTCAATGATTCTCGTGAAGATGTCGTGCGTGCCGTGGGAGAAATTGATGCGCGCAACATCCATCCCTGCCGAGGCCAAGGCCATTAGCTGGTCACGGGTTTGTGTCGCCGGTCCAATCGTGCAAACAATCCGAGTACGCCGTTCCATTGCGACGACAAGACTAGTGGTTGTGAACAGGAATGTCAGCTACTTCTGGAAAAGAAGGGCCGCGAACCGCACATCTCGAACGGCCGAAGCATTAAGGAAAGAATTGATCCGCTCGATGAGAACCTCTTTGAAATAGAGTTTCCCCGCAGTGGTCTTGAGATGGTAGTAATCCTGGCCCCTCGTAACCTCGATCACAGCGTTTCGGATTCCGCTCAGGCTCGATTTCACGTTAGCCGAGTCGGCCCCTTCGAATAGTTGGAGTTCAAGTTTCATCCCCACTGAGAAGGCCTTCTCCGGCTCCCTCTGGCTCCCAATGTTGATCATGAATTCGTCGAGATTGACCGAGAGCGGATCCTCCACCGGCGGTCCCTCACCCGCCGAGGCATGCTCTCCATCGCCTTCACCATGACCACCCTCAGCGGGAGCCGTCTCCGGGGCATGCCCTTCGCCCTTGGCACCATGCCCCTTCCCCTCTTCCGCTCGTTTCACTTCGCCCGCGCCCTTCACTGAAGCGGGCTCGCGGGTTAACGCGGGCAGATCGTTCCACTCAACCATTGAGGCTTTCAGCAAGTAGCTGGCCAGCGCGCTCGTGGCTACGGCCAGAACGACTGCGATGACTCGAGTCAAATTCAACGTGATCCCCCTTACGTAAGGATCATACAATGAAACTCGAAGACGGAATCCATTGTGGAAGGTATCGAACAATCACTCCACAATTCAGGAATGGGGCCTGCACAAAGTGGGTGGGTCTAGCGTCTTATCGATCTTCTCTTCACTCCACTTGAGTTCACGCATGACCACCGTGCGAACGGACTCACCCGTTTTGTGAGCAAGGTTAGCAAGCTCGGCCGCTTTCTCATATCCAATCTCAGGCACAAGTGCTGTCACCAACATCAGGCTGTTTTCAACGCTCGAAGCAATGCGATCACGATTCGCCGTAATCCCGCGCACACACTTCTCGTCAAACGCGACTATGACGTTGCCGAGCCAGTGGATCGATTGAAGAAGGTTGTATCCAATGAGCGGCATCATCGTGTTGAGCTCGAAGTGGCCAGAGGCGCCACCCCACGTGACTGCACCGTCATTGCCTACCACCTGGGCGCACACCTGCAGGAGCGACTCAATGATCACTGGGTTCGATTTGCCCGGCATAATCGAGCTCCCGGGCTGCACCGTTGGAAGTTCTAGCTCTCCCAAACCTGAACGGGGCCCGCTCGCCAGGAGCCGAATGTCATTGCCAATCTTGTAAAGAGACACCGCGATTGTTTTCAATACGCCCGACAATTCGACACAGGCGTCACGCGCGCTCTGTGCCTCGAAATGGTTTTTCGCCTCAGTGAAGGCATAACCTGTTCTCTCCACAAGTTTTTTGCAGACAAGGCGCGCAAACTTGGGGTCGGTGTTGATCCCGGTCCCCACGGCTGTTCCACCGAGGGCCAGTTCCAGGAGCCTTTTCTCCATCGAACGCAACCGCTCAGTCGCTCGCACCATTTGGGCCGCGTAGCCAGAAAATTCCTGGCCCAAAAAGAGAGGCGTTGCATCTTGCAGGTGGGTCCGCCCAATCTTCACGATGCTCATGAACTCGCCCGCTTTACCCTCCAAACTCTTCCCGAGCGCTTCGAGCGTCAGCAAGAGCACCTGATGAATGGAACCCACCAGCGCCATGTGAATCGCAGACGGAAAGACGTCGTTGCTCGATTGCCCGAGATTCACGTGATCATTTGGGTGAACGGGTGACTTTGCGCCTAGGTCGCTGCCCGCGGCCTGATTGGCCAGATTAGCGAGCACTTCGTTCACATTCATATTGGTGCTCGTCCCACTTCCGGTCTGGAATACATCGACGACAAACTGGACATCATGTCCGCCCTTCAACACCTCGCGGGCAGCTGCCTGGATCAGTTTGGTATGCTTTGCCGGCAAATGCCCCAGATCCCGATTCACTTCAGCCGCACAGAGTTTGATTTCGACAAGCGCATGCACGATCTCAATGGGCACCACCACGCCGCTGATCTTAAAATTCTCAACCGCCCGTTGTGTCGAAGCGCCGTAGAGTGCCCCCGCCGGCAGCTTCATCTCCCCTAGGGTGTCCTTCTCGATTCTCATGCTCATAACCCCATTCTTTCAGGGAGTTACAACAGGTCAATAAAATAGCTAAAGGCGATGCCGCGCCGAGCCGAACTAGGTTGTGAACATTTTTTGAAATGAAAGGTACTGCGCTATGAACCGTCTTTTATTGGCCTTCCTGTTCATCCCTGTTCTGTCGATCGCTAAGCCATCGCACGCAACGACGGCGCCCAAAGCTGCGACGGGAACCCACACTGAGGCAGGGAAGGACGAGGTCACGAAGATGGTAGACGAGGAATACAACAAAGAGACCACCAACGTGAAGGCGGAATGGGAGCGCGTCAACAAGAAGATCGCCGAGCTCAGCAACCACCGTGACAAGGCAGTAGCCGATAGCAAGGCTCGCGGCCAGTGGGAGGCCCAAGGCGCCGAGCTCCTTCAGAAGTTTCAAACCGTGATCACGGCCCGCTACCACACCTCGACCGGTGAATTCGACGGCGGCATTGAGCTCACCACACGAGATCAAGACAACGTGAACAAAGTTTTCAACCGCTATCTTCAGGCGCTGCCCCTAAAGGGCCATGTGAGCGCCGGGGAAGCGGTCCGGTTTCTCGAATGGGGTAACAAACGTCTCGTCGGGCTCTCTCGCACCCACATGGATCCGAATGAGGGCAACAACTCTGAACTCGAAATCCTCGCTGCCCAAATGAGGGGAGCCGAGGCCGAACAGACCCGCCTCACTGGCATGGCGAAAATCGTCGGCGTCGATTTCCCTGGTGCTGGCACAGCGACAGCAAAACCCAAGACCGCCCCCACCGTGAAGTTTTTAAGTGAAAGGTCCGCGCCACCACCCGGTGCTGGACTCCTCCCACCGGTTCAATCGGCGGAAGCCCCCTCGGATAACGAAGAGGCGAACGATTCAAAGGCCCTCATCCGGGCCCCATCGTCAAACACCAAGAAAAAGGCCGGCGCCAAAAACCTCCTCCCGGACTTTTAGAGCCTATCCCTAAGCTCCTTCTGCTCGGCGCGGTCAAAATGACTTGGCTCATCGTCCTCCGCGCTCGCTACACGAGCCGCATGAAGTGCTTCACAAAATCGGAGGCCGGGCGTTCTGCAATGTTTTTCACTGTATCGTATTGCTCGACCTTTCCGTGATTCATCAAAGCGATCCGATCACTCAAGCGCGTGGCTTCTTGGTGATCATGGGTCACGTAGATCGTCGTCACCGGCACCGTCTCTTTGATTCTGAGAAGCTCAGAAACCATTTCATACCGCAGGTTGGCATCGAGGTTGGATAACGGCTCATCCATGAGCAAAATCCGCGGCCGTGAGGCCAACGCTCGCGCCAACGCAACCCGCTGCTGCTGTCCTCCTGAAAGCTGATTGGGCTTACGATCGAAGAGATCCTTCATCCGCACCGTCTCAAGCCACGCCATGGCCTTCTCATGTCGTTCCTTCTTGCTAACTCCCTGGCACCGGAGCCCAAATGCCACATTTTCAAGCACTGTCATGTGCGGCCAGATCGCATAACTCTGGAAGACCATTCCCAGCGATCGCTTCTCCGGAGGAATGTTCTGATGCGTGTTCTGGTCAAAGACAACGCGGTCTCCAAACAGGATTGTTCCGTCATTTGGCGTTTCCAAACCCGCGATCATGCGAAGAGCTGTCGTCTTTCCGCACCCAGAAGGCCCGAGAAGACTCACAAAGCTCTTCCCCTCAATCGCAAGATCCAGTTTCTCGATCACTCTCACCACGCCGTAGGATTTCTTGATCCCCTTGAGAAACACGCCTTCAACCATTACGCCCACCCTCGCCCTTGCGCTCGTTGGACCAGAGGCAAACACACGGCCAAGAGCGCAATCAATATTGTTGATAAAGCACAGGCCGAAAGCGGATTCGCATAATCTTGCAACTGAAAGAGTAGCGTCCCCACGGTCTCAGTCCCGGGCCCGACGAGAAGGGCCGACATAGTCAGTTCCGTAAAGACCGGAACTGCGGTCAACACAAACACGCTGATCACACTCGACCTCACTAATGGAACCACGATCTGCGCCAACACCCGCGGCCACGTCGCTCCGCAAAGCCGAGCCGCATCATCCAAACTGTGATCCACATTCGCAATGGCGGGCAGAAGCGACTGCGCCGATAGCGCCATGTATTTCGCTGCATAAGCAAAAACTAGAAGGACGACGGAGCCATACAACGCAATCGACTCGATTCCCCACCCAGTTCCGTAACTCACGATCACAGCAAGCGCAATCAGCGTCCCCGGCAGAGAATACCCGAGTGTCGCAATCAGAAAGAGTGTTTGCCTCCCAGGAAGCTGTGTGCGATCCCGGAAATAGCCGATGGCAAACCCAACCGCGCTACACACTGCCGCCGTAACCAAACACAAAACGAATGAATTCAAAAAGGCTCGCGTCAGTTCCGGCATCGCCCAAAGGTATAAATAGTTCCTGAGCGTGAACCTCGAAAAGTCTCCGGCCACGACTAGAAAAGAACTCGCCACCAGCGCCGAAAGCGGCAGCACCACCAAAACACAGGTGGCGAGCAGAACTGTCACCGTCAACGGCCCCCGCCAGACTCCAAGTGTTATCACTGAGGCCCGCGACACCTTTCCCACCACCAGACGATACCGATTATTGCGCTGAATGCGCTCACCCACAAAAAGGAGTCCTGCTGTCAAAACCAAAAGCCAGAGCGCCAACACAAACCCATGGACTACTCCATCGACACCCCCCAACCGTACCATCTCGTAAATCTTCGTCGTCAGCACCCCAATCCGCGCCGGCGTCCCAATCACCGCAGGGAGCCCAAACGCCGACAGAATCGCCAAAAAAAATAGAATCCCACTCGTGGCAATGACCGGAATCATGAGCGGTAACGTAATTCGCCACAACACGGTCATCGGACCAGCCCCCGCGATGCGAGCCGCTTCCTCCAAAGAAGGATCGAAATCATCAAAGGCATTACACAGCCCCGAAAGGATGAGGGGTAGGTAGGCAGCCGAAAACACCCCGACCAGGCCCCACCAGTTGTAAAGGTCCACTCGCCACGTGGGAAAAAGCCGACTCAGAATCCCAACCCGCGGGGCCGCCAACGTGATCCACGACACAGCCAGAAGAAAACAAGGAACATAGTAAGGAAACACCAATACATTTCGAAACAGCGAGCGCCCCAAAATGTTCGTCCGCACGACACTCCAACTCAAGATGACGGCGACTGGCATACTCACCAAAAGCGCCGCACTGGCAATCGTAAGCGTATTCACTAATGCCGCGATGACGTCTTTGTCGACCAGCAGCGCCAGCATTTGAGGCTGAGCCGCAACATGGTACGCAGCGGTCACTAGCGGAACTAGGACGAGCCCTGACACTAAAACAACAACCAGGCTGTAAAAGCTCTTAAGCAGCAAGGGCAACTCTTACTTCATCACTGTGTCTACGAACGTTCGCTTGATCGCATCCCGCTGCGTAAACAGTTCCCCTAAGAGCTTCGTGCTCCAGGGAAGCGCGTGAGCGAACAGCCAATCATAGGGCTTGCCGCCTTGCGGTGTGAGGTCAGCAAAAATGGGAGAGTACATGCGACCATGAACAAATCCCTGCTGCACCGCTCTAGAGAAAAAGTATTCGTAAACGGCCTGGGCCACCTCTGGCTCTTTCGTCTTTTCCATAACGGCGATGGGAGACGGCACCCAGACCGCTCCGCCATCGCTCGGATAGACAAACTCCACCGGGCTCCCCCGCTTCTTCGCCTCGATCATATTCTCCATCAGAATAATTCCCACAGGCCGCTCCTTCGTCTCAATCCGATTCAGCACCGCACTGTTCCCACCGGCTGACAAAAGCCCATTGGTTCTAAGCGCCTTGAAGTAATCCCATCCCTTAGCCTGGGAAAGCTGCGCGACCATGCTGAAGGCGGTTCCCGATTCTACCGGACTCCCCATGGACACCCGATTGTTAAATCGGTCGCTTTTCAAATCGGCCCAGCTCACTGGCGCCTTCTCCGTCTTGAAGACTTCGGTGTTGAATCCGATCACCGCCACGGGCAACCGAATCACCTCAAAAAAACCTAAATTATTTTGAAATTCTTTGAGTCCGTGCAACGCTCCCACCCACTTCTTCAGATGCCCCCGTTCCGCGAGCTCTTGGTACCAAAATGGATCACTCGTCAGAACGAGATCCGCCTTCGATCGCCCCGTCGCCAGTTCCGCATTCACCCGCGCGGCCACAGTTTCACTTCCCGCCTGGTACCACTCGAACTTCACGCCCGGGAATTTTTTCTCCAAGATTGGGGTAAGTTCTGCAACGACCTCCTTGTAAACCGACGTGTATATCCAGATTGTTTTTCCCAATTCTTTCTTGGTGCACCCCAGAAGGACCACCACAACCATCAACGCTATGACTCTCACCAACGGTTACCCCTTTAATACAAAAAGGGGTGGGCCATCTACCAAGATGAACCCACCCCTTCTCTATTTGAAACTAGGATCGAGCGCCGACTTACATCATGCCGCCCATTCCGCCCATACCACCCATGCCGCCCATTCCGGGGGCACCGTGGCCATGGCCAGCCGGCTCATCCGCCTTCGGCTTCTCGGAGATCATCGCCTCTGTCGTCAGAAGCAGCGAGGCAACGCTCGCCGCGTTCTGAAGGGCGCACCGGGAGACCTTCGTCGGATCAATCACACCAGCCGCAACGAGATCCTCATACTTCTCAATCAGAGCGTTGAACCCGAAGTTCGTGCCCGTATTGTTGCGGACCTTGTCGACCACGATAGAGCCTTCGTAGCCGGCATTGCCGGCGATTTGACGAAGCGGCTCCTCGAGGGCGCGTCGGATGATATTCACGCCAACCTGCTGCTCATCGGAAAGCTGAAGCTTCTCGAGCACAGCAGCGGCGCGGATGTAGGCCGTTCCACCACCAGGAAGGATTCCCTCCTCGACAGCGGCGCGGGTCGCATGAAGAGCATCCTCAACGCGAGCCTTCTTTTCCTTCATTTCGACCTCAGTCGCGGCACCAACATTGATCACCGCAACGCCACCAACCATCTTCGCGAGACGCTCCTGGAGCTTCTCTCGATCGTAGTCGGAACTGGTCTCATCAATCTGAGCCCGGACTGTCTTCACGCGGGCGTCGATCTCCTTCTTGGAGCCTTCGCCGTCGACGATTGTGGTGTTATCCTTATCAATCGTCACCTTCTTGGCGCGACCCAGGGACTCCAAACGCGCGTTCTCAAGCTTATTGCCGAGCTCTTCCGCAATCACCTCACCGCCGGTGAGGACCGCGATGTCTTTCATCATGTCCTTACGACGATCGCCGAAGCCCGGGGCCTTCACAGCCGCCACGTGGATTGTCCCACGAAGCTTGTTCACAACCAGTGTAGCGAGAGCCTCACCCTCGACATCTTCAGCGATGATGAGGAGCGGACGACCCGACTGGACTACCTTCTCAAGGAGCGGAAGGAGATCCTTCATGCCCGAGATCTTCTTGTCATGGATCAGGATGTATGGGTTCTCAAGCTGGCACTCCATTGTGTCCGCGTGGGTCACGAAGTAGGGCGAGAGATAACCACGGTCAAACTGCATTCCCTCAACGACCTCAAGGGTGGTCTCAGCGGTCTTGGATTCCTCAACCGTGATCACGCCCTCTTTGCCGACCTTCGCCATCGCTTCCGCGATAAGCTTACCGATCGTTGTATCGTTGTTGGCCGAGATCGTACCAACCTGAGCGATCTCCTTCTCATCCTTCACCGGCTTAGAAAGCTTCTTCAACTCGGCGACAACGGCCTCGACGGCCTTGTCGACACCACGCTTGAGCTCCATCGGGTTCTGGCCCGCAGACACGATCTTGGCCCCTTCGCGAAAAATCGCCTGGGCCAAAACAGTGGCTGTCGTCGTACCATCACCGGCGTCATCACTGGTCTTGGAGGCAACCTCCTTCACCATCTGAGCACCCATGTTCTCAAACTTATTCTCGAGTTCGACCTCCTTCGCGACCGTCACACCATCCTTGGTGATAGTCGGCGCGCCGAAAGACTTCTCAATAATAACGTTGCGGCCACGCGGTCCGAGGGTCACCTTCACCGCTTCAGCCAAAATATTCACACCTTTGAGGATCGATGTTCTCGCTTCCTCACGAAACCGTAATTCCTTAGCAGCCATCTCTTTAACTCCCTTTTGTTATTGAAAAAATTTACTTCTCAACGATGCCGAGAATGTCTTCTTCTCGCATCATCAGATACTCAACACCGTCGACCTTAATCTCGCTCCCGGAATACTTTCCGAAGAGAACGCGATCGCCCTTTTTCACTTCGAGCGGCTGTTTTTTGCCATCATCGAGTAGCTTTCCGTTGCCAACGGCAATCACTTCACCTTGGCTCGGCTTCTCTTTCGCGTTGTCGGGTATGATGATTCCACCCTTGGTTTTTTCTTCTTCTTCCAGTCGCTTTACGATCAGGCGATCGTTTAATGGGCGAATGTTCATGCCTTTTCCTCCTAATATCAACTAGTTACAAATTAGAGGCCTAAGCCTCCCGTTAAGATTTGGGACGGCAGTATTTTGTATATTCAGCCAGAAAAGTCAATATGAGCTGCGATTCCTTTGCTTGGAAACTAGCTGTCCTTCTTGGGGGTCGGCGAATCTGGGGCCGGGGCGGGGCCCTCCGACTTGGCCTCGACCGGAGTTGACGAGGGGGAGGCCCCACTCTTTTTGTAGTCCGTTGCGTACCAGCCGCTGCCCTTGAGTTGAAAGCTGGTCCGAGAGATCACCTTCTTAAGTTCCCCGGCGCAACTCTCGCAAGTCGTGAGCGGTGAGTCTGACAGCTTCTGGATGATTTCGGTCTGTTTGCCACACCCCTGACAAACATACTCATAAATTGGCACACTTACCTCTTCCGCCCTGATTTCCCCTTGTCGGCCGCCGTCGTCAAGCCTCAAGTTGACTAAAAACGGTTCGTCACCATATTTAGCCTAAGGAATTTTTGGAGGATAAATGAGCAAGATCATCGGAATAGACCTCGGCACCACGAACTCTTGCGTGGCCGTGATGGAAGGCGGAGACGTTAAGGTTATTCAAAACGAAGAGGGGGCGCGCACAACCCCATCGGTTGTAGCATTCACCAAGGAAGGCGAAAAACTCGTCGGCCAGGTGGCCAAACGGCAGGCCATCACTAACCCGGAAAACACCGTTTACTCCGTGAAGCGTTTCATGGGGCGCCGATTCGACGAGTCCTCCAGAGAAACTCAGTATGTTCCTTACAAAGTGGCGACAGGGCCGAACGGTGAAAGTGCTATCGACATTCGCGGCAAGAATGTGTCGCCTCCCGAAATCTCTGCACTCATCCTCCAGAAGCTCAAGAAATGCGCCGAGGATTATCTTGGCACGAAGGTCACTGAAGCTGTGATTACGGTCCCCGCCTATTTCAACGATGCTCAACGCCAGGCCACCAAAGACGCCGGGCGTATAGCGGGCCTCGATGTGAAACGTATTATCAACGAGCCCACCGCGGCCGCTCTGGCTTACGGTCTTGATAAGAAAAAAGAACAGAAGATCGCTGTCTATGATTTTGGTGGTGGAACATTTGACATCTCGATTCTCGACGTTGGCGACAACGTGGTCGAGGTGAAGTCAACGAACGGTGACACTCATCTAGGCGGTGACGACTTCGATCTCCGAATCATTAACTGGCTCATCGGCGAGTTCAGAAAAGATCAGGGAATCGATCTCAGCAAAGACAAGATGGCTCTGCAGCGCCTCAAAGAGGCCGGTGAAAAGGCCAAAATCGAGCTTTCATCCTCGCTTGAGACGGAGATCAACCTGCCCTTCATCACAGCCGATGCGAACGGCCCGAAACACCTTCAGGTGAAGCTGACGCGTGCAAAATTTGAACAGCTCATCGAAGATCTAGTCGAGAAGTCGATTGAGCCGTGTCGGTTGGCCCTCAAGGATGCGGGCATGTCGGCGAACGAGATCGACGAGGTCGTACTCGTTGGTGGCTCGACTCGCGTGCCCAAGATCGCAGAGGTCGTGAAGAAGTTTTTTGGCAAAGAGCCGAACCGGAGCGTGAACCCAGATGAGGTCGTGGCCGTCGGCGCCGCCATCCAAGGCGGCGTTCTGACTGGCCAGGTGAAGGACCTACTCCTTCTCGACGTCACCCCACTCTCGCTCGGTATCGAGACGTTGGGCCATGTGGCGACCAAGCTTATCGAGCGAAACACAACGATTCCGACTAAGAAGAGCCAGATTTTTTCAACGGCTGAAGATAATCAGACCACTGTAGAGATCCACGTGGTGCAGGGTGAGCGCGAGATGGCCTATGACAACCGTACACTCGCTCGGTTCCAACTGACGGGACTCCCGCCCTCACCGCGAGGCGTGCCTCAGGTTGAAGTGACATTCGACATCGACGCCAACGGCATCGTTCACGTTGGAGCCAAGGATCTTGCGACCGGCAAAGAGCAGTCGATCAAGATCACGGCAAGCAGCGGGCTCAACGAATCCGATATCAAGCGGATGGTGAATGACGCCCAAAGCAACGCCGAAGAGGATAAGAAAAAGCGTGAGAAGGTCACGGCCAAGAACAATCTCGACAACCTCATCTACAGCACTGAGAAGCTACTCAAAGAAAACGGCGACAAGGTATCGGCAGAGGTGAAGACGGATATCGAAGGCGCCGTGAAGGAAGGCAAAGAGGCTTTGACTGCGGAAGACACTGATCGGATGAAGGCCCAGTTCGAGAAGCTCAACACACTCTCCCATAAAATCGCCGAGGAGATGTATAAGGCGGCCGCCAAGCCGGGGAACGGGAGTGGAGCACCCGGTGGTGAAGAGGGCGAGAAGAAGGCTGAGAAGGAAGAAGAGCCGATTGAGGCTGAGTTCCGTGAGGAAAAAGGTCCGCATTAATTTGGTGGGGGAGGGTTGTCTCTCCTCCCGCACCGCGCGACGAAGTGACAAAAAGACCAAAAAAATTTATCCCTCCTCGATTTGAAAGAACAAAAACTCCCGCGCTATAATCGCTCCTTTCCAAGGAGCCAGCCCCATGTCCACGACCATCACCGATATTAAAGCCCGCGAAATCATAGACTCCCGCGGCAACCCCACTGTAGAAGCCGAGCTGACCCTCTCCGACGGCTCCACCGGCCGTGCGATAGTTCCCTCCGGCGCCTCCACCGGCATCCACGAAGCACTCGAACTTCGAGACGGCGACCAGTTGCGCTTCCTCGGTAAAGGAGTCCTCAAAGCCGTAGCCCACATCGACACAAAGATCCGCCCCGCTCTTCTCAACAAACGTTTCACCTCCATCCACGATCTGGATCGGATCATGCTCACTCTCGACGGCACCCCCCAAAAGAAAAACCTAGGCGCCAATGCGATTCTCGCGGTTTCAATGGCCTTTGCCCACGCACTGGCCCACTCCCAAAAACGCCCGCTCTTCCTCCTTCTCAACGAAATGATGGGCGTCTCGTCACAGAAGATGAAACTCCCAGTGCCGCTCATGAACATCATCAACGGCGGCCTCCACGCTAACAACAGCCTCGAGTTCCAAGAATTCATGATCGTACCCCATGGCTTTGGCAAATTCTCCGAAGCCCTGCGCGCCGGATGCGAAGTCTTTCAGCATCTCAAGAAACTGCTCGAGGAATCGCACAACTCCACGGCTGTCGGAGATGAAGGGGGTTTTGCGCCCAACCTCGAATCCAATGAGTGTGCGATCACCACCATCCTCGAGGCTATCAAGACGGCCGGCTACCGCGCCGGCTCTCAAGTGGCGATCGCACTCGATGTGGCGTCGAGTTCCTTTCTCGAAGGGAGCGCATACAAACTACGCTTCGGCGACAAAACTCAAGTGTCGAGCAATGAGCTGATCGAGCTTTATTCCAAATTTATCAAAAGCTATCCAATCGTGAGCATCGAAGACGGCCTTGGCGAAGAGGACTGGAGCGGTTGGACCACGCTCACCCAAAAGCTCGGCGGGACCACTCAGCTCATCGGTGACGATCTCTTCGTCACGCAAAGTAAGCACCTGACTCACGGCATTGAGACCAAGGCCGCGAACGCAATTCTGATTAAGGTGAACCAGGTCGGTTCCCTTTCGGAAACTTTCGACACGATGGCCCTCGCTGAGAGGAATCACTACCGTCAGGTGGTGTCCCACCGCTCAGGCGAAACGGAAGATGTGACCATTGCCCATCTGGCCGTTGGAAGTGGAGCCGGGCAGATCAAAACAGGCTCACTTTCGAGAAGTGAACGCACAGCCAAGTACAATGAACTCCTCCGAATTGAGTCGTTTGGTACAGCCAATGGTCTGAAACTCGGATTTGAAAGCCCGTTCCAACTTTAGAGAGAATCTTTGAGTGAGCCGTGACACGGTTCCTAAAGTCTGACTCGGCCGATCAGAATCGAGCCCACCATCCGGAATTCGGAAATGAGAGACCACAGAGGGTACTTCCACGTCGCAGGACGGTTCTTTTCAAAAACAAAATGGCCGGTCCAGGCAAAGCCGTAACTCACCGCAAGCGCCGGCACAAGGGAGAACCCGGTCAGGAATCCCCAAAGTCGCCAGGCCACACAAACACCGGCAAACATGCCTACAACGTGGAGAATCTTATTGATGCGATTCTTGTGCTCTCCAAGATAGAATGGCCAAAATTCAGAGTAGCTCAGAATCTTCTGGGTCTGCATGGTCACCCTCCAGGGTCTTCACCACCTCGTAGACCAGAAGGCGCCGGTCCAGCGAAGAGTGAGGTAAAGTATAGGCCTCATCGAGAAGCCTTTTCACGTTTTCACCGAAGCGCTGTTCGAACGCTTCAAGCTCCTCGTCAACATTCGGCCCCTTCATGAAGATGAATACGCTGCCCGCTTTCACGGCGGCTGAACACCGCAAGAAGGTCTTGTCCATCGTCTCAAGAGCGCGGGTAATAACTCCGGCCATGGGCTTGCGAAAACTCCGGCTCACCACCCGGTGCTCGAACACCTGAACTCGCGTGAGCGCGATTTCCTTGATGGCGTCTTTCAAGAACTGCACGCGGCGAGGGCGCGGCTCAGCGAGTACCAGCTCAATATGCGGGTACCGTATCTTAATCGGGATTCCCGGAAATCCGGCTCCCGTTCCCACATCCAGAAGCGGACTTGGCAGGCGATAAAACTTTCCGACAATCATGCTATCGACGTAATGTTTGAGTACCATGCTTTCGAATCCGACGATACGAGTGAGGTCGCGATCTTGATTTCTCGATCTCAGAAGATTATGGTACCGCCACAATTGGTCGAGCTGCTGGTCGTTTATCGTAATCCCAGCATCCTGCATCTTCCGCTTTAGCTGACTGATCGAGGGCTTCGCGCTTGGAAAGGGTTTCCGAAACATCACCGGTCCTTTGGGAAGACAATCACGTGATCGTCGTCTTTAAGGCACCCGGTGTTTTAACGCAAGGGGATATCACGGGCGTGCTCTCGCTCCTCGACGAGACCAAGGCTTGGCTGAAGAGCAAATATGACAAACCGGGTAATGTCTTTTTGGGCCTTGTCCACCGCCTCGATCGCCCTTGCCGCGGCGCCATTCTTTTTGCCAAAACTTCCAAAGCGGCGTCCCGCATTTCGGAGCAGATCCGGAATCGGCGCTTTCACAAGATTTATCGGATCTGCGTCGAGGGGACACTGATACAACCCTCAGGCACCTGGGTTGATTGGCTGGCTCCAATGGATCAATTTCAAATGACCGTCGTCCAGGAGGGCGCGCCAGGCGCGCAAAGGGCCGAGCTGCACTACCGGACTCTCGAGTCGCGGGGTCAAAAACATCTCGTTGAGGTCAACCTCATCACCGGCCGAAAGCATCAGATCCGGGCCCAGTTTGCTCACAGGGGACTGCCCGTTGTCGGAGATGTGAAATATGGAGCTCAGCCGACCCATCGGGAGGGGATTGCCCTCATGTCCTACTCGCTCGAATTCGCCCACCCGACCAAAGACGAAAGCATCATCGTCACAGTGCCCAATCATTTCATTCAGGAATTTCATGACTTCCTCCTCTGAAATCCTCGAACGCGCCCTCGCCCACCGACCGAGAGCGGCCGCGCTCACCGAAGCGTGTCGCCTTCTGACGCCCGAGGAAGGGATTAGTCACTTGGCCATTGATCGGTACGGCGATGTGATTGTGCTTCAGGAATTTGAACCGGAACCCCGACTGCCACTCATCGAAGCGATGGCGGACTTTCTTCGCACCAGGCTTGGGTGCCAATGCGTTGTCCTCAAAACGTTTCTCAAGGACAGAACCCGTTTGCACCTCACCTTCAATCGGTCCGTCGCCCTACCTGGGAAAGCCCCACCCACCTCGCTGTGGATCGAAGAGAATGGTCTAAAGTTTCTGATCCGGCCAAACGAAGGGTTCTCGACTGGGCTTTTTCTCGATCAGCGAGACAATCGACAATTCCTGAAAGAGCTCGTCGTCCCTCACATGTCGGTTCTGAATCTCTTCTGCTACACAGGGAGCTTCTCGGTCTATTGCGCGTCGGCCGGCGCCACCACAACGAGCGTCGACATTGCCAAGAAGGCGCTTGAGTGGACCAAGGAGAACTTTGTCGAAAACTCCATCCCCGTCGATGGCCACACCTTTCTCGCCCGTCACGCCCTCGACGCCATGACCGGACTCAAAAAACAGGGACGACGGTTCGATCTCATCATCATCGATCCTCCGAGCTTTTCGAGAAGTAAGAATGGCGAGACCTTTTCGCTGAAGAGGGATTACTCCGCGCTCACGGCCCTCGGCCGCGACCTTCTTTCAGACGCTGGTCACCTTTATTTCTCCTGCAATTTCTCCGACTATATTGAGCGGGGCCTGCCCCCGGTGGGCGGGTTAGCGCGGTGTGACTCCCCGAACCTGCCCGCGACCCCGATCGATTTTGATCGCGGCAAACCGACCTTCGTTGGAACACTTCTGAAAGCTCAAAAATGACGAACAACCCTTTTTTTCAACTCAATTTAGCGCCTTGCGTCCCGCCGCCCTGGGCTAAGGGTGGCCACGCCCAAACCATCTGGGGCCATTTCCTCCCCTCGCCGATGTTCAATCAACGGCTCCCCGAACAGACCATCTTGCTCCCCGATGGCGACCAACTCATCGCCCACCACATTTCGGGTGATTCACAGATGGTGGTCTACCTTTTTCACGGTTTGGGTGGCTCGGCGGATTCCGATTACATACACCGCACAGCCCGCGTCGCTCAGAGTCAGGGTCACACCGTGTACCTAGTGAATCACCGGGGTTGCGGCGCCGGCGCCGCTCTTGCCCGTCGCCCCTATCATTCGGGTTGTGGCGATGACATCTCAGCCGTGATCAGGTGGGGACGCGTCCGCCACCCCCAGGCTCAGCACCTCGCCATCGGTTTTTCCGTGAGCGGAAGCGCACTCCTCAATCTCATCACCGGCCGAAGAGGCGATTGTCCTCCCGATCTTGCGATCACGGTCAACGCACCGATTGAACTGGAGGAGGCATCACGTGCGCTCTCCCAAGGCCTCAACCGACTCTATGACCTGCGTTTTGTCTTGAAGCTGAAGGACCATCTCCGCACAAAAAAGGCGGCTGGGCTCATCGATGAGGTGCCCAAGATCTTCCTCACCACCACGCTGCGAGACTGGGATGAAACTTACACAGCTCGCGCCGCCGGATTTGATGGCCGCGATCACTACTACGACACGTGCTCCACCTTTTCACACCTCGATCGCATTACAATCCCGACGCTAGCCCTTACCGCGAAGGATGATCCCTTCATTCCGGTCAGCGGCTACGCCTGCGCCCGGTGGTCCCCATCCACCCGCGTGCACATCGAAAAAACGGGCGGCCACATGGGCTATCTGACAACGCAAAACCAAACCGGCACCCGCCGTTGGTTGGATTACGCTTTGTCAACGGCCCTCAACGCCTGCACAGCCTCGATTCAAGCCACTCCCCTCAAGAAGTCCGTGTAGCTTCCCACGGCATTTAAACACAAAAGAAATTTGGGATTGAGATTGTCCAGAGAGATCGGCAATAAGGCTCTATGACAATAGCTAAAAGCGTTTGGATATCTTTGGTTCTACAGGCCGTGTTGACCACCTCCGTCCAGGCCGACATTGGTCTCATCTATTCAGATGGGCGACTGGTCTCTGTCTACCAAGACAGCGATAAGGTCTACTACCGATCCTGCCAACGGGGCGAGATCAGCAATCTCACGCGAGACTGCGTAGGCAAAGTTGAGACAGCTCTCTCTGTGGATCGACGTGAGTTTCACCGTCGTTTGAATGCGACCATGCGCATCCCGTTCGCCCATCAAGGTCACAACGGCGTCACGGCGATTCTTAAGGAGATCAACTACTACAAAGACAAGCAGGAGCTGGCTGGATTAGCTCCAGACGCTCTTTCTCACATCGAAACCC
Source organism: Deltaproteobacteria bacterium (assembly GCA_016196825.1). Lineage (GTDB taxonomy): Bacteria > Bdellovibrionota > FAC87 > UBA2466 > UBA2466 > JACPWY01. The sequence continues at coordinate 48,323 of JACPWY010000025.1, forward strand.
AACTTTCTGTTCTGCTTCCTCTCCAACAACGGTTGATCGCGCTCCACCGCGACTTGATTGGCAACCTAGGCGCCGCGGCCAATGTCACTTTCGATCAGACTATCGAAAAGACAATTTTTCTCAATGTAGTCTACGCCTTCTACCCAAACTGGTTTGACGGGGCCAGACTCTGGCTCATGATGTCCCCGGCGGCCGACCAAAACACCGCCTTTAAGTTGTGCGGACGACCTCTAAGGCTACTCAACGGAATCGATCTCGGTGCCTCTCCAACGGGCCGCCCTAATTACGAAGAGGTCTTGAATTCTCCCCTGCGGCCATTCCTTCAGACCGGTCCGTCCGTCTGGACATCGCAACGCGAGCACCAAACTCCGCTCCTCCACACCAATCTGCCGACGTTCAACCCCGGAGAACGAGAAAGAGGAGTAGCTGGCCGTGCTAGGGCCCGATCAGTTTTCGCTCACCGCTTCGAACTCAGAGGCACGACAATTCCATGCCCAAACAATCATCCCCATCTCCACACCCAAAACGGTGCTGTGCATTTGGGAGTAGTTAATCCTGTTGAGAGAGTTTATTCGCCAAACAACGGCAAATCGCTATGGAGATTAAGCACTCACCCAGGCGCGGTCCTTGGGGACGTTGCGGGTGCGTTGTGTGGTGCGCAGGGTGACGAGGTCGCCGTTGGCGCCGGGCACTGAGCCGCGCAGAAGAATCAGATTATCTTCCGATCGCACTTCGGCGATCTGCACATTGTGAGTTGTGATGTCGGCGCCGCCCATACGACCGGGCATGCCCTTATTCTTGAGCACGCGACCGGGGAACGTGTTGCTGCCGTTCGATCCGCCGTGGCGAAAATATTTGGATGTGCCGTGGGTGGCGTGCTTACCCTTGAAGTTAAAGCGCCTCATTACGCCCTGAAAGCCTTTACCCTTTGAAACGCCTTCGACATCGACACGATCGCCAGCGGCAAACATGCCAGAACTTAGAGTCTGTCCGGTCTTGAACTGCGTGACATCGTCAGTGTCCGCGAGCCGAATCTCGAGCAAACGCAACTTGGAAGTCACGCCAGCCTTCTTCAAGTGACCAGCGCGAGCCTTCGATAAATTCTGTGGCTTGCGCGCGCCGATGCCGACCTGAAGCGCAACATATTTGTCGTGGTCCTTCGTCTTCACTTGGGTGATCTGGCAGCCCGAAGTATCAATGACGGTGACCGACCAGGTCCCACCGGTGGGGTTGAAGATCTGAGTCATGCCAACCTTTTTTCCGACAATTCCTAAGCGCATATCTGCCTCTGTTTTTAGTTCAGCCCCTGCTTATAGCCCCCACCTCCTCAGCGCGCAACTCTTTTGATTATTGGGGTTTTCTCCCTATAATGGGAGGCCAATGGGGGCGTTTCAAAAGGTGTGGGGGTGGATTCACGGGGCGGTCCGCCCATTTCAGCAGAATGCCTTGGCCAGGCTCTTGGATCGGCTCAAAGGGGCCTCCACCCTAGAACAAAAGACGCTTTGGCTCAAAGATTGGGCCCAGTGGCTCCGAAAAGGCGCGATCCCCCCGGAATTTTTAAGAGCCGGCGAAGAGATCCACTCGTGCCGGCTCCGGTATTTCCTGGAGAGCATCACGCGCCAAGAGGGGTGGCGAACGAGCGTCGCGTCCACCCTCTATACAGTCCTCACAGCGACCCGAGGACTCGAGCTCTTCTGTCAGACCGGGATGAATGAGGAGCAGCGGTTTCTCGCCGAACTTGTCAATCGATCCCTCAAGCGCTTTCTCCCCACGCGACCCGATTGGGAAGACTTCGCCTTCACCTTCTCCACCGTATTTTCGAAAAAGACCGATGCCGATTGGATCCGGCAGCTCGATGTGGGGACGATTGGAACTACAGTCGCGGCCGTAGAGGCGGCCCTAGGCCAGTCAGGGGCGCGATTCCAGGCGCTCCGAGAAAGTACTAGCGATGCTGTCCTTCTTCTGTCGGCCCAGCTGCTCGCGATGAGCCAGGGAACCGAGGTGCGGCGCCGTCGTCCTCACACGCGAATTGAATCCTCACCCTTTTTCCGGCTAAACGACGCTATTCGGCGGGCACTCTTGGAGTCTTCCCAGGAGAGCCGAACCTCTTCACTTGCGAATTGTGAAGAGCTCATTCAGCTCTGCCGAAATGATATTGCCCAGATCTATGCCCATCTCGAAGAATCGGGAGTCAGTATCAGCCTAGTTTTCTCGCTAGACCACCAGTCCCAGATCCTTCGACGATTGGATTCCCTTGTGGTCCTTCTTCTTTCCAATGAGGAGTCCCGCTATTTTTCGACGCTTTCCCGCTTTATTTCTGATCTCATCCGGGAACACTTTGAAACTCAGTCGTTGGGCTCATTGATCAATAGCACGCTCAGGCTCCTCTCGCGCAAAATCGTCGAGAGAACGGGTATCTCGGGCGAACACTACATCACGCGCACCGGTCGGGAATATTTTTCCATGCTCAATTCAGCCGCCGGCGGCGGTATTCTCACCGTTGGTACGACCTACTTCAAGATGGCCATCGGTCACTTGGGTCTGGCCCCGTTTCTCGAAGGTCTGCTCCAGGGGATTAACTACGCTGGCAGCTTCGTGACCATGCAGCTGTGCGGCTTCACTCTGTCCTCCAAACAGCCGTCGATGACCGCAGCTACGCTCGCCGGAAAGCTCCGAGACTTCACTCCGGAGGGGCAGAAGGAGTTCGTCGAAGAGGTGGCGATGATTGCTCGCTCGCAATTTGCGAGTGCCATTGGAAACGTCGGCGCGGCCATCCCAATCTCTATCTGTGTCGATTGGCTCTCTCGGATACTCACTCACCATCCTATCGTGGGGACAGAAAAGGCCGGGCACATCATCCATTCCCTCGATCCGTTCGACAGCCCTACAGTGGTCTTCGCGGCCCTCACAGGCGTGATTCTTTGGCTTTCCAGCATATGTGCCGGTTGGTTTGAGAATTGGTGGGTCTGTCGACAGGTGCCGCAGGCGATTGAGACGAACCCCACGCTCAATCGTTGGCTCGGTCACACCTTCGCTCACAAGCTCTCTCACTGGCTTTCCCATCAGGTTTCGGGCTTTGCGGGGAATATTTCGGTGGGATTCCTTCTAGCCTTTACCCCTGTACTCGGCGGATTCTTTGGTCTTCCCATGGACGTGAGGCACGTCACGCTCTCGACGGCGAGCCTGACGCTCGCGCTTTGTTCGGTTTGGGGAGGCGGACTGGCAGCGCTGCCGGTGGGTGCGTCGATGTTTGGCATTTTCACAATCCTCTGCATGAATCTGGGCGTGAGCTTTCTCCTGGCTCTTTTCATCGCCGCCAAGGCGCGAGGCCTTCCGGGGCTTTCGCCCTGGCCAATATTGAAACCGATTATCGAGGGCCTTCTCAAGGCGCCGGCCCGTTTCTTTTTTCCAGTGCATCGAAAGGCCGAAACACGAAACTAAACAGGGACGCATCGAGAAAGAGCCATTCTTGGCGGCTGCAAGGCCCGCTGGACTTCGTCCTCCGCAGTCGCCGTCCTCGACGGGCCCACAGGCCCGCCTGCGGGGGCTCCTTTGTGCGTCCTCGCCAACGGGCCTTTCGCTCGTCGACAATTGGCTCTTTCTCGATGCGTCCCTGTTTAGTGGTGTGGGAGAACCGACCTATTCAATCTTGATCTTGCGCTCGAGCCGTTCGAGATACTCGCGCTCGGTCTCGGTGCTTTCCTTGTTGGCCTCAGGATCCGCCTCGGTCTCAAGTTCCCCGACGACCTGGGTGAACTTCTCCTCGTCTTCGAGCCCTTCCTTGATCTTTTGCATGTAGTCCTTGGGGTACTTCTCGGCGAGGCGATTCACGAAATCATCGAGCCGCTTCTCGGCCTTCGCCTGCCCCATGGTCTTGATCTCCTTCCAGTGGGCGAAGTAATGCGTTCGGCAGTACCCCTTGGTTTGCCCCGGTTGGTTGCACCCATCGTGGAGGCAAAATTTCTTCCTCTTGGCCTTGGACGGTTTTGCATCAGACTGATTCATAATGTCTTCCGACATCACTCATCGGAACTGTGCGTTATATATTAAAGACTATTTTATAAATACTTGAATTTGCTTAATTTAATGAGGCATTATTGGTCGAGCGAGAGCTTGGAGCGCAATCGGAGATTGATCAGGCTGGTCATGACTTGCGTTGTGGTCGAAACGGCTGAGAGGAACCCCTGGCGTTCCTTTCCGAAGGCGCGGAAACGAAATGGGATGGGCACCTCGGCCACCGAAGCATCGCCTAACTGTTTGAAGAGGACGCTCAACGCGAGGTTTGTGATGTCCTGGGAGGGGGGAATCTTTGGAAGGATGCCCCGCAAAACATCGTTTCGCATAATTCGAAACGGCACCTCGGGATCGGTGATCTGGACCTTGAAGAGCCACTGAATCGTCCGGCGATTGATTCGGGAGGCTCCCCGCCTCGCCCAGGAATCGATGCGGTGGGTGCGGTGTCCGAGCACCATCGAGAAGCTATCGCGAAGCTCCCACAGGCGGAAGAAATCGGAAATCTCATAGCGCCCATTGAGATCCACCTGCGCCACAAATTTTCCGCGCGAGAGCTCATAACCCCTCCGAATCGCCCGGCCATGGCCGACATTGAGCTGGTGAAAAACGCGTAGTTCGCGATTTTCTCGTCGAATCCTGTCAAGAATGCGGCCGGAGCCATCCGAAGAGCCATCGTTTATCACGAGGATCTCAAAGCTCCCCACGCGGTCTCGCAAGGCGACGAGCCAAGCGTTGAGTGTCGCTTCAAGCCCCAGAGCTTCGTTGTAGCAAGGCATGACGACTGACAATTCGAGCGGTGGAGCGCCTGTCGGGATGGTTGCCGAATTGGCCATAGTTCAATCGCAAACAAAGAGATGCCTGATTAGTATAACCAATCGGGATCTCAAGGTAAATGTCGCTGGACTTTTGACGCTCACCCCTTGACGCCGGTTCTTCAAATCCGCTAAAAGTTGCGCACTGTTCTCAATCGTCTCCCATGAATGAACTGACTCCCAAAGAGGCCCTCACTTTCGATGATGTCCTTTTAGTGCCGCGGTACTCCGAGGTTTCGCCCCCTGAAGTAAATCTCGAATCGCACCTCACCAAATCGATTCCAGTGCGCATTCCGGTCATTTCCGCTGCGATGGATAAGGTGACGGAGAGCCGTACGGCTATTGCGATGGCCAGGGCCGGTGGCGCTGGAGTGATCCATCGAAACCTCACGGTTGAAAAACAGGCACTCGAAGTGGAAAAGGTGAAAAAGAGCGAGAGTGGGATGATCCTTGACCCCGTGACGCTCGCCCCCCACCAGACCGTCGCCGAAGCCCTCCTGCTCAAAAAGAAATATGGAATTTCAGGCCTTCCGATCGTTGATGGCGGAAAGCTGGTCGGCATCGTCACTAACCGGGATCTTCGTTTTGAGGAAAATCCTACCCGGACGATTAGAGAGGTGATGACCCCAGGCGATCGCCTCGTCACCGCTCGCGAAGGGATCGCGATGCAAGAGGCGATTCGCCTCATGCACAAACACCGTATCGAGAAGCTTCCAATTGTGGACAACGATCGCAATCTACGCGGCCTCATTACGATCAAAGATATTGAGAAGAGCATCTCCCACCCGATGGGAAACCGAGATGGCAAGGGGCGTTTGCGAGTGGGGGCCGCTGTTGGCACCGGTGTTGATGCGCAAAACCGTTTCCAGGCGCTCGCAAAGGTGAATGTCGACTTTGTCGTTGTGGACACGGCTCATGGTGACTCCAAAAGTGTTTTGGAGATCGTGCGATGGGGAAAAAAGACCTTTCCTCACCTCCCGGTGATCGCCGGCAACGTGGCGACGGCTGAAGGGGCGCAACACCTCATTGAGGCAGGTGTCGACGCAATCAAGGTGGGGATGGGCTGCGGGTCCATCTGCACGACCCGAATCATTGCGGGCATCGGAATCCCCCAGTTCACCGCAATTCAGAATTGTTCCGCTGTTACTCGCAAGGCTGGCATCCCGCTCATTGCCGACGGCGGCATCAAGTACTCAGGGGACGTCGTAAAGGCACTTGCGGCCGGGGCCGACATGGTGATGATCGGGAGCCTCTTCGCTGGAACCGATGAGTCGCCGGGCGAAATCGTTTTCTACCAGGGCCGCACCTATAAGAGCTACCGAGGCATGGGCTCGATCGAGGCGATGAAGGAAGGCAGCCGCGATCGTTACGGGCAGGCCGGCGTGGATGCGGATGGCCTTGTTCCAGAGGGCATTGAGGGAATGGTGCCTTACCAAGGTGAACTTCCGCGCGTACTCTACCAATTGGTCGGTGGCATCCGAGCGGGCTTGGGTTACCTGGGTGCCCAGAATCTTTCTGAGCTCAGACAGCGAGCCGAGTTTGTGAAGATTTCTCATCAGGGTCTCAAAGAGTCCCATGTGCACGATGTTTTTGTGACGAAAGAGGCCCCCAACTACCGGCCGACCGAATGACCGACTCCCCTGTCATTATCCTTGACTTTGGATCGCAATTCACCCAGCTCATCGCCCGCTCCGTGAGAGAGCTTGGGGTTTACTGCGAGATCGAGCCCTATTCGATTCGTCCGGAGAAGTTGCTGGGTCGCAATCCGCGCGCGCTCATTCTTTCTGGAGGCCCCGCGAGTGTTTATGCCGGCAATTCGCCTCAACTGAAATCAACCGTTTTTGACTCGGGCCTTCCCGTGATGGGCATTTGCTATGGGATGCAGCTTCTCTCGCACATTAAAAAGGGACGTGTCGCTTCGGCCAATAGCCGTGAATATGGCCATAGCGAGATGGAGATTCTGAAGAACGATGGGCTCTTTGATGGCTTTTCCGTGGGTGAAAAACAGCCGGTGTGGATGAGTCATGGTGATAGCGTTGTCGATGCGCCTGAGGGAGCCGTGATCACCGCTCGCAGCACGCGCTGCCCTGTTGTTGGGTATCAACTAGGCACTTTCTATGGCGTGCAATTTCACCCCGAGGTGGCCCACACCCAGATCGGTTCGCGGCTCTTCTCTAATTTTCTGTTCAAGATTGCAGGGCTAAAACCCAATTGGAAGGTCGAGGATGTCCTTGAGACGAAGGCGCGTGAGATTCGCGCCCAGGTGAGGGAATGCAATGTGATTGGCGGCGTGAGTGGCGGGGTCGATTCGTCGGTCCTTGCGCTCTTTTTAAGCCGGGTGCTTGGGAAGCAGTTCCACCCGATCCTCGTCGACAACGGCCTTTTGCGCCACGAAGAGGCCAAGCAGGTGAAGGCGGAGCTCACTGCTCAGGGCGTGAATCTGAAAGTGGTTGACGCCTCGAAACTCTTTTTGGGCCGCCTCGCTAAGACGACGAACCCTGAGACCAAACGAAAGATTATCGGCAAGACCTTCATCGAGGTCTTTGAAAAAGAATGCAGGCGCATCAAGAATGCGAAGTTTCTCGCGCAGGGTACCCTCTATCCCGACGTGATCGAGAGCGTATCTGTCAAAGGGCCGAGCCACACTATCAAGACCCACCACAACGTCGGTGGTCTGCCAAAGCGTCTGAAGCTAGGGCTTGTGGAGCCGTTTCGCGAGCTCTTCAAGGATGAGGTCAGGGTCCTGGGCCGGCAACTCGGCCTAAGCCAGGAATTGAGCCAGCGTCACCCGTTCCCTGGGCCAGGGCTTGCCGTGCGCATCCTTGGACGTGTGACACCCGACAGACTCAAAGTGCTTCGTCAGGCGGATGTCATTTTCACCGAAGAGCTGAGACGTCAGAAACTTTACAACGAGATTTGGCAGGCCTTTACGGTGCTCTTGCCCGTGCAGAGCGTCGGTGTGATGGGCGACGCACGCACCTACGAATCGGTGTTGGCGCTTCGGGCGGTGACCTCGCGCGACGGCATGACCGCCGATTGGTACGGCTTTAGCAAAGAGGCCTTGAGCATCATTTCCAATCGCATTGTGAACGAAGTCCGCGGGGTGAACCGCGTCGTGTACGACGTGTCGAGCAAGCCGCCCGCGACCATCGAGTGGGAGTAGCCCAAACCCGCGATCTTGGTTAGGATACGCCCATGATGTCGACTACCGATCTGGGCGCGCTCGCCGAAAGTCTTCGCAGCGCTCAGGAATTGAGGAGCCCAATCGCCCCATTAACCACTGCCCATCCGCAAATGACGGAAGAGGATGCGTATGAGATCCAGTGGATGAACGCGGCGAATGCTTTGCGCTCTGGCCACCGTGTGGTCGGGTACAAGATTGGCCTCACGAGCCGCGAGGCGCAAAAACATTTTCAGGTGTTTAAGCCCGATTATGGCCACCTCTTTGAGGAGATGGCGGTGGGTTGCGGCGGGGCCACTCCCAGAGAGAAGTTGATCCAACCCAAGATCGAAGGGGAGATCGCTTTTGTGCTGGGGCGCGATCTGCAGGGGCCTGGCGTGACTGCGGCGGATGTTTTGCGATCCATCGATTTTGTCGTGGGCTCTCTGGAGATTATCGATAGCCGCATTGAGAACTGGAAGATCAAGGCTGCCGACACTATCGCCGACAATGGCTCGTCGGCGCTTTTTGTGTTGGGGCCGCAGAGGCGATCGATTCAGGGGTTGGATTTGGCAACCATCGGCATGGCGCTTTCGCAAAATGGCGAGGTGATGGTGACCGCTTCAGGGGCTGCGGTAATGGGGAATCCGGTCAACGCCGTAGTGGTTCTGGCCAATGAATTGGGCACTCGCAACATCGGGCTCAGGGCTGGTCAGGTGATTCTTTCGGGATCTTTGGGCGGAATGATTACTGTCGCGAAAGGAGATTCCTATACAGCAGAGTTTTTGAGTCTCGGGAGGGTCGATGTCTCCTTCACCTGAAGTCAAATTGAAGGAAATCGCTGAAGCCCTTCAGAGAGCGCGATTGGATAAGAATCCGATCCCGCAGTTTACAAGCCAGATGCCTGACTTCTCCCTCGAGGACGCATACACCGTTCAGAATATCTGTCGTGAGTCAGATATTGGCGCTGGGCTTTCGATCGCCGGCTACAAGATGGGCCTCACGAGCAAAGCCAAGCAGCGCGATGTGAAGGTTTTTGAGCCCATCTCGGGTTATCTCACCGACAAGATGGAGTTGCCTCTGGGGCAGCCGATGGAGACGGCGTCGCGCATCCACCCGCGCGTGGAGCCCGAGATCGCGGTCGTTATGAAGACCGCGGTGACTGGCGCTCACCGCATCACGGATCTCATTGGTGCTCTAGAGTTTGTGGGGCCCGCCATTGAGATTCTGGATTCCCGCTACAGGGATTTTGCGTTCCGCCTGCCCGATGTCGTGGCCGACAATACCTCGGCGAGCGGATTCATTCTCGGTACGACAAACTATCTGAACCGCCTCGACGACCTGCCGTTCTTGGGCGTCACGCTCATGAAAAATGGTGAGGTGCTTGAAACGGGCGCGCCGGCCGCGGTGCTCGGAAACCCGCTGATCTCTTTACTGCAGCTCGTGCAGACGCTCGAAAAGCGTAACCAAAGACTTGAGGCCGGCCAGGTCGTCCTCACCGGCGGCATCACAGCCTCTATCTCGGTGAAGGCCGCCGACTGGATTGAGATGACGATGCCGAGTAGCGTGATTCGGTTTCCGGTTATTTAGGTGAAGCGACTCTCAAAGGGATTGGGAATGGCGCGAGCTTTGGCTTTGAAGGCACGCAGATCGCGCTGCACCTCATCGCGATCGATGATGATTTTCTCAGAGTAGGCAAAGCTCCCCTCCCAGAAAAACCAGGCGGCAGCGACCTCGGCTCTCACGCGCTTAAGGAGCGGTTTTCTCAAATAGAACTGGCGGTAGGCGTGGAGCATCGCAGGTTTGAATTGAAAGGTAATCTCGGTGCCATTCACTTCGCACAACCAGCGGTGATGGTAATAGCCCGCGAAAAACGGCCGCTCGATTCCTCGCATGGATTCCACAAATCGGCTGGGAACCTCAACATAACCGGCCTTCGCGACTCGATTCAGTTCTCGACAGGCAAAGATCGGATCTCTGACATCCTCGAGAGTGTGGGAACACAATACAAAATCGAACTCCTTGTCCCGAAACGGCCACGGATTCGGTCCGCAGATGTCGAAGTTGAGAAAAGATTCAGCGGTGAAATATTCTGTGGGCCAGGCGCCAGCCCCGATCGCTCCAGCACGATTGCGGGTCGCATAGGGCATGATATCAACTATCACATCAGCCCGATTGAGCGGCGCATGCCATCCACCCACATCCAACACCCGATGGTGCGGCTCGATAAATGAGGGTAACTTGTCGCGATTGGGTTGGAGCACAAGGGACACTGAATCGCCCCGTCCCCATTTCGTCAAGGCAATGGCGGGCTAAGCAGCCGATTCGGTTTCAAGCTCCCAGCCGGGAAACACAAGTACAGCCGGGTGCACCTTCAACGCTCTTGCGACTATCTTGGCCCGCTCAACTCCTAGTGCGATTCGGTTATTCTCAATGGCGGAGATAGTAGCCTGTGGAAGGCCCGACAGCTTAGACAAATCATTTTGGCTCATCTCCTGAAGCTCCCGAATAATCCTCACGGACTCCCCAACGCTCACCTTGGCGTGAGGCCTAGCCTTGACATAATTTTTTCTCATCACTTCCTCCGATAGTCGTGCGCCGTCACATCAAACACAGCCACGTAGACTTCATCATTCACAACTTCATAAATAACTCGGTATTGAAGACCCAATCGAGATGAACGAAAACCGGCCCACTCGCCCTTCAGACTCTCATCATGGAGCCCCTTGATGAATCGCAACCCTTGCGGGCCGCTCATCCTCACAATGTCCTTCCATTTCTCGTACCGCATCACGATCTCTTTCGGAGCCTTGGCTAAGCTCTTTGCCAGCTGCCGATGCTCAAAGACGCTCCACATACTTAAATAGATATATACTATATTTGGTATGTACTGTCAAGCTAGCGAGGCTCAAGGCCGTGGGATTCAAGGCAATTGCGGAACATGGGCGCATCGGGGTGACTCTGCATGTAGACCTTGCACGATTCGGGCAGCTGCCCTTTGCGCAGGAGCTCGGAACTGAGGAGGCTGAACATCGGGCCTGCTTGGGTCTCCTGATCGTCGTAAGGAATTATCTGAAGGGCGTAGTCTTGGTCACCGTCCGTGCTCCTTTGTGGTTTTTCACAAACACAGCTAGCTTCGTGTAAAGACCGTCAAACTTCTGCTTACAACAGGCGTTCACCGGAACCTTGAGATTGTTGTAGGCGTCCTGATAATGAAAAATGGTGCGGGTTCGCTCGAAGGAATAGGTGTTGCGATCGAAGCGGACCTGAATCCGATAGGGCGTGCGATCGGCTGGCGCGCCGATAGCGAAAACCCCAAGTATTACGATAAGTTTTGTCATCCCAATAGTCTACCTGCGGGAGAACCCTCGCCCAAAACCTTCTTCTCAACGCGAATAGCCAGAAAAGTTTTTTGGAAGTGAACGCGGGTCAGTTTTTGGCCATAGAGGGGGCATAGTTTTTTTTGAAAAGGAGTAGTTCTCATGAAGGTTCTCATTATCCCGTTGGCCCTCGCGACTCTGGCGCTCGCTGATTGCCCCAATTGCCCAGTCGAAAGCAAACCGTTTAAGAGCATCAAGGTGTTCAACGATCCCAAACCCTCCGTGCAGCGCCTGGATACGCCGAAGCCGTTCCCTGGCTCTAACGACTATAAGCCCTTCGACTACCACGGCAACTACAAGAAGTCCGACCACAACAACAGGAACTATGACTACCATGATCCCGACTTCGGGATGCGCGACTACCACTACAAGGGTTATTACCCATCAGGCGATTACGATTACGATCACGACTCTAACTACGGCCATGGCTACCGAACACCTTCCGGTCGGTACGCGGAAAAAGACTATTCGTCTGATGACATGGAAAGCGACGGGTTCAGACCGCTCAACCGCAAAATTCGCTCGTTACCAATTCAGTCTCTGATTTTTGTCGATGCGCGCGTCACCAACGCAGTTGCCACCGCAGCGGGTACCAACGTCGCCGGTACAGTTGTCGAGGAACTTTCCGGGGGTGACGTGAGAGTTCGCTGGGACAATGACCGATTCGAACTCATCTCCGTTTGGAAAAAGGCAGCTCTTTCTCCGGGAGTGCCCGGGCTCGATGGAATTAGGAAAAACATGGTCGTGAAAACGATTGTGAACGACACCATGGGACGCGCTAAATATAAAGCCCGTGTCCGAGAGGTCTTCGCCAACGGCCGCATCTCCCTTGCGGTCGATGGCTTCGCTAGGCCGAGTCTCGATTGGAATGTCGATCAGGTCGCACCGTTCGAATCTCGGTACTAGCTCCCCAAACTAACGGTGGCGCCGATGCCTGCGGCCGTGATGGCGGCCGCGGGGTCGGACCCCGTGACGATGGGCCGGCGCGTAGGCGTAGCGGCCTCGCCTCGGACTGTAGCTCGCAAATCTTGAACCAAAATGCGGAAGATACGATAGGGCCTGACCAAGCGTCGGGATTCCGTGTCGGAAGGCCCCTCGGCGATGCATCGAGTAGCCGCCCCACGCAAGCGCAATTACGATCACCCAAGGGATCGCTTGATTGAACATCTGCTTTATCCGCCACATCATAAGAAACCACCCTCCGGGCCACCGGGCCCCGGTTGTCCTCTTCGCAAATGCCATGCCCGGCGAAGACTCGGAGTTAACACCCAGATTTCATTAGGGCCATGGGGCCTGGCTTCAAATCGATGCTCACAAAAGTGTGTAGATTTGGTATACACAGGTGACAGAACACAGCCATGAGCAAAGCCTTTACCAAAGAAAATGATTCCGATGACGACGACAGTTTGGAAGCAACCGAGCCTGCCATTCCGGCGGGGGCGAAGAACTACATCACGCCCCAAGGCGCTGAACGCCTCAGAACTGAGATGAAGCAGCTCCTCGACGTGGAGCGCCCGAAAATTGTCGAGACAGTGAGCTGGGCCGCGAGAAATGGCGACCGATCCGAAAATGGTGACTACATCTATGGTAAACGACGGTTGCGCGAGATCGATCGCCGTATCCGTTTTCTCACGAAGCGCCTTGAGATAGCCGAAGTGGTAAATCCTCTCGAGGTGAAGTCGGACCGGGTGAAGTTTGGCGCTAGCGTGCGAATCGTCGACGAAAAAGGCACTGAGAAGGCCTATTCCATCGTTGGAGTCGATGAGACCAACGTTAAGGCCGGCCACATCAGTTGGATCAGTCCCTTGGGACGAGCTCTGCTCAACGCCCGCGTCGGCGACACGGTTACATTCCGCGCCCCGCAGGGCGAGGTTGAGCTTGAAATCCTCGCTGTCGAATACCGCCTTATTTGAACTCGGGCACGTTGTAGGAGTAAGTCTGGCCGTTGGGAACACCCAACTCGTCGACATCCTCTAGATTGAGTGTCAGCGCCGTCAAATCATCGATCTCAGTCGGTGGTTTATTCGATTGGAAGATGTAGCGCCAGGAATCCGCGGTCACCACGATGCTGGTCACACGACAAACAGAATTGTGACAGGCCACCTGCGGGCCCCAATCCAAGGTGGCGATAGCAGCGCACACCTCCTGCCCATCCGCACTCGAGAGAAAGGGATGGATCCTCCATTGAGACGCGAAAGTTTTCCCGCGTGTGAAGGTGGCCTTGAAGGTGATGGACTGAGGGTCCGCCGGCGCCACTTCAAAGCTCAAGGTCGTGCGAAACAGATCGTTGAGGTCCTCGGTGCCGTCGGGACTCTTGTAATTGGGAGAATAGAACGCGATCGGTTCCGGACTCCACGGCCGGTCGGCCCGAAATCGCTTGTCATTCAAAACAAGTTCGCAGCGTTTATTGCCTCGCGTGTCTTGAATACCCTTAACACCCACCTTGACTACTGCGTCGTACACGGGTTGCCCCTTCACCTGAAGGATCGCAACCTGGATCCAGCGCGCGGGAATAATATCGCCCGGCCCCGGCGGATCAAAACCCGGATCACCCGCATAAATGGAGTCATGGTCTCCACAACCCACCAACACTGCTCCCAAGACGAGCCCAACTAGAAATCGAGGCGCGAACATAGCGTACACCCCTGTCTGGCCTTACTGATCGAAACTCGGACAACTACTAGGCAAGTAATATGCCACCCCCCTGGGACGTGAACCACCCCCCTTTCGAGGTCAGTTAACGACATTTTGTGGCACGCCAGGTGACAAAACACAATCGTTAGATCTACAAAGTCGCTCAAGGAGTCACCGTGGCCGCGAACTACTTTTCTGATTATCCTGAGCGAAAAGAACAACTTCTCAAATATTCCGATCTCAAGAATATAATCCTGCCGCTCGAAGAGGCTTATGGCGATAAGGACACCTTTAAAACCGCCGACGAGGGGCTTGACGTTTTTTTCGGTGCTCTCGACGAGCTGGGACGATTTGCGGCCACCGAGCTTCGACCCGCGGCCGAAGAGATTGATCGCATCGGATGTGAACTGAAGGATGGCGAGGTGATCTTCCCGGAAAAACTTCTGTCCCATCTTGCGCGCTGCCGCGAGCTTGGCGTCTTCGCAAGTCCCATTGCGCGCAAATACGGCGGCCTCAACCTCCCACGGGCTACTCAAGCGATCGCCATGGAGATGTTCGCGCAGGCTTGTCCCAATTCGGCGCTCGCCATCTGTGCCTACACGATGGGTGACTGGATCCAGTTGTGGGGGACCGAGCAACAGAGAAGTGAATACCTTCCAAAAATAATCAGCCACACGGCCACGACGTCAATGGCCCTAACCGAGCCCGGAGCCGGCTCCGACCTCGGAAAGCTCCGCTCCACGGGGCGAAAGGAGGGAGACCACTACGTTGTCAACGGCACCAAGCGGTTTATCTCTTACGGACAATCGGATCTCGTATTTGCGCTCGTGCGGACCGATCCTGCGAGCCAGGGACTTGAGGGTCTCTCGGTGCTCGTCGTTCCGCGTGAAGTGAATGGCAAGCGAAATGTGCAGGTGACAAAGATCGAGGACAAGCTCTGTCTCCACGCCTCGCCGACGTGCGAGCTCCAATTTGAGAATTCCACAGGTTACCTTCTTGGCCCTGAGGGACAGGGCTTCAAGGTGATGGCGGAGCTCATGAATACTGCTCGGCTCGCCATGGGCGCTCTTTCCATCGGCATCTGTGTGTCGGCTATCGACGAGGCAAAAAAGTATGGTTCAAGTCGAGTGACGATGGGTAAGCCCATCATTCAACACCCGATGATCGCCGACCTGATTTTTGAGGCCGAGGTCGAGGTGCGAGCGATGCGCGCGCTTGTCATCGAGACGGCGTGCGCCTTCGATTGGATGAACATCTACCGCGCCCGAAACGATAAGATGAATTTTGACCGTTGGAAATTACGCTATCGTCGGCTCACACCGCTCGCCAAATACTACTGCTCCGAAAAGGCAATCACGATCGCCCGCAACATGCTCCAGATCTATGGCGGCTATGGCGTGTGCACCGACTATCCGGCCGAGCGGCTCTTGCGCGAAACGGTTATTTATCCGATCTACGAGGGCACGTCCCAAATCCAATCCCTGATGGTACTCAAGGATACTCTGAAGGACGTGGCGAAAAACTCCAGCGGCTTCTTGGGTTCGCTCGCCGGCGCCTGGGCCGAATCAATGGTGACCAGGAGTTCCGTGAAGCAAAAGGTTCTCCAGGGCCGCAACGAGCTCAATCAAGCCATTCGGGCAATCCTTATGAGTATCCTACGTGACAAGTTCCGCTCTGATATCGATGCGCTCAAGCAGCAGAAGATTCAGGACTTCTTGAAAGACTTCTCGTTGGCGCTCTTCACCAAGAAGACCGATCTTACGATGCCCTTCTTGTGGGCGGAGCGTTTCACGAAAATCACCGCCGACTACTACGCGCTCAAATGTATGAGCGACCACTTCGAAGAGGGCGACACCGAGCGGGAACGATGGATTCTCGCATTCGCGGAGATTGCGATCCCGCGCATGCGGCTTGAGAATCACTACATGCTGAACCGGCTACCGCTCACGCTGCCCTACATCGAAGAGCTCAAGAAGCTCAGCTAAGCGTAAGTACTCAAAAAAACAAGGCCGTCTTACAGGTAGCCCTAGACATGAACGTGATCGCCCACGTGGGCGTGTATGTTCACGTTCACCTCTAGGGTTAAGCCGTTGATTCTCTGACTCATTTCCACAGAGCTTTTCCTCCACACTCTTCCTGTAACCTAATTCTGGTCTAGGGGTGATGACGAGGGGGATCTCTCGTGTCTTTTGGGGGTCGATACTTCGTTACCACTGCCCTGTTGATTTCGAGTTGCGGCTATCTGCACAGCTTCGACGGCTTCATTCCCGTCACGCCCAACGATCTCGAAACACAAAGCACCAATCTCTATTCGCAAGTTGTTTTAATGTACACCGATGCGACTCGGTCCATCTGCACCGGCGCGGTCATCTCTGACCATCTCGTGCTCACTGCGGCCCATTGCCGGCATGAAGGCAAAGCGTCTGGCTTTTACGATGCTGCAGGTCCAAAGCTTGCAGAGTCGAATGTGAGTGTCGCACCCATTGGCGAAGATCCTGACCTGGCCCTCTACATCTTTCCCGAGAATACATTTTCCTTGTCTCCGTTGCCCCTAGCTTTCGACGCCCACAAGAACGATGAGGTCGAGGTCATCGGCTATGGTTGCAACGACATTCTCAAGGAGACCGGCCAAACTACCAAGAGGCTCGGCACCAATCACATTCTCGATGTGTTTGAATTCATCACGCTGTACACGCCACTGCTCCATGGTGGAATGAAGGTCGTGGGTTCGAGTAACACGGCAGGACTCTGCACCGGCGACTCGGGTGCCCCACTGCTTAGGAACGGCGCCATCATTGGCGTCGCCAGCATCGCTGAAGTGAAATCCGATCGCGTCTACTCCTGGTACGCAAACCTAAACACAACCCCCGCCCGCAATTTCCTTCGCCCCTACCTCCCCAACATTCCCTGAAAGGTACCGACTTCCTGTTGCCTAATGATTCCTCAAAGGGAAGTTCGTACAACTTGAGGATTTTGGGAGGTTGCTCTCGTTTGGGGGGGGCACTATAGTTCCGGCATCGGGGGTTTTTCATGATTTGGATCGCGGTGGCGGGCGTTGCTGTCTCGGTGGGGGGCGTAATCGCGGTGCTCCTCCTAACGCGTGGCGCTCAGAACAACTTCAAAGACGGTTTTTCCATTCTGAAAGATAGCTTTGAGTCCCTCCAAAAAAATCTGATCCTCTTGCAGGAGCGGACCGAACGTTCGCAACAGGTTCTTTCCACCGAGCTGAGGCGTGAGGTGCTCGAGGAGATGGGAAAGAACCGCTCTGAGCTCCAGGCCGGGCTGACCAAGACAACGCAGCTTCTGGATGAGCGAGTCAACAAATTCTCCGTGAACGTTCAGGAGAAGCTCGAGCTGAATATCAAAGAAGGCTTCACCCATTTCGAGAAGGTGCAGGTGCATCTGAAAGAGGCGGGGCTCCAGTTGCAAAACTTGAATGCCGTCGGCGCTTCAATCAACGAGCTCAATAATCTGCTCAAGCTCCCTCACCTGCGCGGAAGTTTTGGGGAGAGCACGCTCGAACGCCTTTTGGCTGATACTCTTCCCGCCGATGCGTTTGAACTGCAATATCGCATCGTCCCGAATTCGACGGAGAGGGTCGATGCGGTGATCAAGATGCCACAGTATCTCATTCCGATTGACAGTAAGTTCCCGCGCGAACAGGTGCTGCCCCTCTTTGAATGCAATGATCCGGCGGGCCTTGAGATCGCGCGCAAGACTTTGGGCGAGGTGCTCAAGGGGCTCGCCAAGCAGATCCGTGACAAGTACGTGCGCCCGGAGCACGGCACCACCGACATGGCCCTGATGTTCATCCCGAGCGAGACTCTTTACTTTGAATGTCTGCGAAGCCCGAAGCTCTGCGAGGACCTAAGCAAGCTCAAGGTGTTTCCGGTTTCACCCAACACGCTTTCAGTGACCCTTCATTCCATCTCACTCGCCCGGAGCTATTACGACATGGCGAAAGGGGTGGAGGCGACCATTGCCGAGCTCAAGAAGGCGCAAGCCCACTTCGGTAATTTTGAGACCCGTTTCACTGAGGTTGGAAAAACTCTCTCCAAGGCGCAAGACAGTTTCCAGACCGCCGCCACTCATCTTTCGCGTTATCAAAGTGCGGTCACCCGCTTAAGCGGTGTCGAGGCGTCGGAGCCGCTGGCGGTGAGCCCGCCCCCTGCGAACCATTGACCGAGGCCCCCAGATGAATGACGTTAGGCAAAGTCGGAAATGAAAGAAATGATGCAATGAGTTTAAATCGCCTCCCCCCACAAAATCTGGACGCCGAACAATCGGTGCTGGGCGGGATTCTGATCGACAACCAGGTCTTCTTTAAGGTGGTCGATCTGGTGACGCCCGAGGATTTCTATCGCCCCGCCAATGCAAAAATTTATGCGGCCATGTGCGAGCTGGCCGGCAAGAATGAGCCCATCGATGCGCTCACCCTCACCTCGCGCATGAAGTTGATGGAGATTTACGAGGAGGCCGGTGGGGCCGCCTACCTCGCCGAGCTTCTCGAGCGCGTCCCCACGGCCATTAATGCCGAATACCACGCCCGTTTAGTAGCCGATCAGGCGATCAAACGCAGGCTGGTGAGCACCTGCACCGAGGTAGCGAACCGCGGATTTGAACCGGGTGAGACAACCGAACATCTCCTCGACTACGCCGAGAGCTCCATCTTCGCGCTCACGTCCCAGCGACGCTCGGGCGCGATTGTTCCCATCAAGAGCATCGTTAAGACCGCATTCGAACAGCTCGAAAAAAGATATGAGAACCAGGACAACCTGACCGGCGTTCCGTCGGGTTACATTGGGCTCGATAAGTTGACACAGGGGTTCCAGAAATCCGATCTCATCGTGGTGGCGTGCCGCCCGGGCATGGGTAAAACAAGCTTTGCGCTGGGAGTGGCTCGTAATGCCGCTGTCCACGCGAAGGTCCCCGTAGTCTTCTTCTCCTTGGAAATGTCGAAGGAGCAGATTGTGACGCGTCTTCTTTCGGCCGAGGCGAAGGTCGATTCCACCCGCATCAGAACAGGCCGACTCACGGAGCAGGATTGGAAAAAACTCGCTCAATCGGCCGGCCAGCTTTCCGAGGCGCAGGTCTATATCGATGACTCGCCCGGCGTGACCGTTATGGAGATCCGCGGCAAAGCCCGACGGCTGAAGGCCATGGTGGGGCAACTCGGAATTATTGTGGTCGACTACCTTCAGCTGATGGGCTCATCACGGGTAGCCGAGAGTCGGCAAAACGCCATCGCCGAAATTTCGCGATCGCTTAAGGCGCTTGCCCGTGAGCTCGACGTGCCTATCATCGCCCTCTCTCAGCTCAACCGAAATATCGAACAACGCGAAAACAAGAAGCCAATGATGGCCGACATCCGCGAGTCGGGCGCGATCGAGCAGGATGCCGATATTATCATTTTCATCCACCGCGAAGATTCTGAAATCCCCATGGGGGGATCTTCGACCACCCAGGCGAGCGTCGCCGAATTCATCATTGGGAAACACCGCAATGGACCGCGGGACTCGGTCAAGGTAGCCTGGCTCGGCCAGTACACGAGCTTCGAGAACCTCGCGCAAAATCTTCCCTCACCTTACTCTTGATTGAAAATCGCGTTCACACTAGCATGGTGAGTATTCCACCCAAGCGCACAAAAAGACGAAAGTCCGGCAATGGCGAGCTATTCGATCAGCTCGTCCATTTCACTGGCCTCTCGGCCGACAAGGTCCGCAAAGAGCTGCACGACATTTTGGAAAAGAAGCAGATCAATACTCACGAGATCACCATCGATCAACTGCGGGCCGTTGCGGCTAGCTACCTGCGCCAGATCATGAGCTCTCTCATGGATCGACAGGGGACCAAGAACCAATCCCACTGAGTCTTTGATTCGTGAGTAAAATCCCCATGTTCACCCAGCGCATCATTTCCGAAATTCTTTTTAGAGCGCTCTTAATTTCCTATTGGGTTAATCCGCTTCTGGCTATAATGGGGACTCTATGCCGATGAAACTCCTTGCCGTTGCGGGAGGTCTTCTTCTTCTCGCCGCTTGCGCTGGCCAGAGGGTGCAAAAGACCGAAAGAGCCGATGCCGTTGGCCTTGTGATAGCCGAGGCGGCGCCCGCGGCCTCGACGTCCACCGATTCCCACGACAACGAGATCGAGAAAACACCGCACGAGATCGAGAATCTGACTATCGGCGAAGTGATCCGGCTCGAGGAGCCGAACACACAAAACCTCTACGACAATTCGAGATACGACTTTCCCATTACGATCAACGCCCGCGTGGAGGGCTGGATCGACTATTTCACGGGACGCGGACGCGAGCACATGGAGCGGTACCTCGGCCGGTCGAGTCGATATATCCCGGTCATGCGCCAAATCTTTAAACGGGAGGGGCTGCCTGAGGATCTCGTGTACCTGGCTCTGATCGAGAGCGGATTCAATGTGCGCGCGAGCTCTCGCGCTCGCGCGGTCGGGCCCTGGCAATTTGTGAAGGCGACAGGCCAGCGCTACGGACTGCGCGTGGATGCGTGGGTGGATGAACGGCGCGATCCCGTGAGGAGCACCGAGGCCGCCGCCAAGTACTTAAAGGATCTCTACCTCATGTTTGAATCGTGGTACCTCGCCGCCAGCGCCTACAATGCCGGCGAGTACAAGATTTTGCGTGCCATTGAATCCTTAAAGACCAATAACTACTGGCGCATTTGTGAGACCCGGCAGATCCGACGTGAGACAAAGGACTACGTGCCGAAGCTGATCGCAGCCGCCATCATCGCCAAGAACGCGGATAAGTATGGGTTTGAGGGCGTTGAGTACCAGGAGCCGCTTCAGTTCGACACAGTCACGGTGAATTTTTCGATTCCCCTCAGGCAGATCGCCTCGATCGTCCGAGTGTCGCCCGATGAGATCAATGACCTCAACCCCGAATTGCGGCGCGGACAGGTCCCGCCTGGCGTCTCCAATTACGAACTCAAGGTACCGCCCGGTTCTCGAGTGCTCGTTGAACGCTCGCTCAATGGGCTCGGCAAGGTGGTCGTGACCGACATGCCCTCGCAGTACGTGGTGCAGCCGGGCGATTCACTCGGGTCGATCAGTAGGCGCTACCGCGTGAGTTTGCGGGAACTCGCGAATGTGAATAATCTTTCTCCCAAAGAGAAGCTGGCCCCAGGCTTGGCTCTTCTTCTCCCCAAAGGGGGAGTTAAAGTGGCGGCCCGCCGGCCGACGAACACTTCGAATGGTGGGGTCACGGGGAGCGACGGCTTCTTTACGCACACCGTCCGACGAGGCGAGAGCCTTTGGTCCATTTCCGAGCAATATAATGTAACGGTGCAGGACCTGTTCCGCTGGAACGGCCTCAAACGCTCTCAGATCCACCCCGGCAAGCAGATCAAGGTGAAGGGCTCCCGAGGGAGCGCCCAAGAGTTCAGCAAGCACCGTGCCCGACGGGGCTAGTCTCCTCAAAAACATTTGCGGAACGGCTGAATTGGCCTTAACTTGGCCCCCATGCTTAAGGCTTTGCTTTTCTTCTCAATTCTTGGCTTTTCCCTGTCAGCCCAAGCCGCCATCAAGGTGGGCCTCGTCCTCGATAAAGGGGGCAAGGATGACAAGTCCTTCAACGCCGCCGCGTTCAGGGGGGCTTCAGAGGCCGAGAAGAAGCTCGGAATCACCCTCAAGACTGTCGAATCGAGCGACGACACCGCCTTAGAGCCCTCTTTGAGAACCTTCTCTCGCAAAGGCTATGACCTGGTCATCGGGGTCGGTTTTGCTCAGCTCAACCCCATCAAAAAAGTGGCGGCCGAGTTCCCTAAGACTCATTTTCTTCTGATCGATTCCGACGCCGGCAGTCCAAATGTGAGGAGCGTCATGTTCGCCGAGCACGAGGGAAGCTACCTCGTGGGCGTCATCGCTGGAATGAAGAGTCAGACGAAGACGGTGGGGTTTGTCGGCGGAATGGATATCCCACTCATTCGGCGTTTTGAAATGGGTTATCGCAAAGGGGCCGAATCCATTGGGGGAATCACAGTGGTGAGCAACTATGTCGGGTCCACGAGCGACGCCTGGCGGAATCCGACCAAGGGTAAAGAGCTCGCGCTCGCCCAGATCTCGAAAAAGGCCGACGTGATCTTTGCTGCCGCCGGGACCTCTGGCATGGGCGTGTTCGACGCTGCTGAAGAAAAGCATGTCTTTGCGATTGGCGTCGACTCCAACCAGAATTGGGTCAAGCCGGGCACCATTCTGACAAGCATGCTGAAACACGGGGAGACGGCCGTCTATCAGGCAATCGAGGATCGCAACGCGAACAAATTCACCGCGGGCCTTGTTTCCATGGGACTTTCGGATGGAGGCGTGGGCTATGCGCTCGACGAGTTCAATAAGCCGCTCCTCACTCCGGCTATTCTGAAAAAAGTCGAAGAGGTCAAAAAGCAGATCGTTGCGAAACAACTCAAGGTCCCGGACTATTATTCGATCAAACCCCCGCAGTGAGATGTTGATCGAGTTTGACAAGGTCACTAAACGTTTCCCGCTGACCACCGCCAACGATTCGGTGTCGTTCAATATTGCGCTAAACTCGATCCATGGCGTCGTGGGAGAAAACGGCGCTGGGAAATCGACGATCATGAAGATCCTTTACGGAATGTATTCCCACGATTCCGGCGAGATCCGTTTCCGCGGCGAGCGTGTGCAGTTTTCGAGCCCACTCGATGCCATTCGACGCGGCATCGGCATGGTCCACCAACATTTCATGCTGATTCCTCGCCTCACCGTCTGGGAAAACATTCTCCTCGGGCAAGAAGGTTCATTTTGGATTTCGGCGACGGAAAGGAAGACCCCCCAGCTCAAACCGATCTTCGAAAGTTCCGGACTCGGGTTTCGACTCACCGACACCGTAGAATCACTGAGCGTGGGACAACGCCAACAGGTGGAAATCCTGAAGCTCCTCTACCGTGAGTCGCAGGTGCTGATCCTGGATGAGCCCACGGCCGTTTTGACTCCCCAGGAGACGAAGGATCTTTTTCAACGCCTCCGCCAACTCAAAGCCCAAGGCAAAACGATCGTCATCATCACCCATAAGATCGCAGAGGTTTTGGAACTCACCGACACGGTCACTGTGATGCGTCAAGGAAGGGTCGTTGCACACGCACCAACACACACCCTCGACGCGGAACACCTCACCGAGCTCATCATCGGACAAGCCTGCCCCCCCCCACACCCCCGCGCTCAGGAACCGCCGGGCCAACCGATTCTGGAGGTGCAAGGGATCAGCACCCGATCACACCGCGCTCCTCTGAATAAGCTTAAGCTCACCGTTCGCGCCGGGGAAATCTTGGGAATTGCGGGGGTGAGTGGAAACGGTCAGGAGGATCTTGTTGAGAGCATTATTGGCCTTTGCCCGTTGAGCGAAGGCAAGGTCCAGTTCCGTGGCAAAACGATGACCGGGAGCACCTATGAGCGACTCACTGGCGGCATCGCTCTCATCCCGCCCGATCGCCTTGACGAAGCGGTGGTGCCAACCTTTTCGGTTGAGTTCAACGCCATTTTGGGGTTGCACCGGGGGGCACGATTTCAGAAATGCGGAATCCTACAGCGAACCGCGATCACGAAGCACACTGAGACGCTCATTTCCGATTTCTCCGTCAGTCCGCCATCGCCAGTAGCCACTCTGGGCACCTTGTCAGGTGGCAATCAGCAGAAACTTGTTGTGGGCCGAGCCCTAGCCTCAAACCCGGCGCTTATTATTGCGGCCTATCCAACGAGAGGCGTCGACATCGGAGCCACCCGAAGGATTCATGATGAGCTCGTGAAGAGAAGAAATTCCGGAGCGGCGATTCTTCTCATATCTTCGGAGTTAGACGAAATCATGGCACTCTCTGACAACATCGCGGTCCTGTTTGACGGATATTGCGCGGCGCTCTTCCCCAGGGGACAGGCCACGGAACTGGCTCTTGGCCGAGCAATGGTGGGCGCAGCATGAAATCCTTGGCCTTCTCACTGTCATTCGCCTGTACCCTGGCCCTTGCGGTTGCAGCCGCAATCATATGGTTTTCCGGCGAGAGCCCACTTGCTCTGTGGGAGGCCCTTCGCGCGTCGCTCTCCTCGGAGGGACTCGGCTACACCCTTTTTTACGCGACTCCCTTCGTCTTCACCGGCCTCTCGGTCGCGGTCAGTTTTCATTGTGGCCTTTTTAATATTGGCGCGGAGGGGCAGCTTTATATGGGGACTCTCGCCGTTATCGCTACTGCCACGGCGTTGCCGCATCTTCCCCCGGGGCTGGCAATCCCGTTGGGAATCCTCGCAGCGGGACTTGGCGGGGCGTCCTGGGGGTGTCTCGCCGGAATGCTCAAGGCCTGGCGGGGCTCACACGAGGTGATCGTCACCATCCTTCTCAATTTCGTCGCCTACTCTATCGTCGATTATTCCATCCTCTATCTTTATAGAGATCCGGTTAGCCAAAGCCCCGAGACTTTGAAAATTCCTGGGACCTTCTCTTTGAACACATTCGATGAGCTGCTTTCTCCGTTCAGTGTGTCGCTCTTCCGATCCACACCCGCGAATCTGAGCTTGGTTCTGGGGATCATTGTCGCTCTGGCCGTCGGGTTTTTCCTTTTTCGGACGCGGTGGGGCTTTGAGCTGCGCACCGTGGGCGCCAATGCCCGAGTAGCGCGCTTTGCCGGAATGAACAGCGCGCTCTCCACGATTCTCGCGCTTTCCCTTTCGGGTGGGCTCGCCGGTCTCGTCGGAGTTAACGAGGTGATGGGCCACGAACACCGCTTCATTCAGGGGTTCTCACCTGGCTATGGTTTCACAGGGGTAGCTGTTGCGCTGCTCGGAAGAAACCACCCGGTCGGCGTGATCTGTTCCGCGCT
The DNA here is from genome assembly GCA_016196825.1 of Deltaproteobacteria bacterium. GTDB lineage: Bacteria > Bdellovibrionota > FAC87 > UBA2466 > UBA2466 > JACPWY01. Next base: position 73,178 of record JACPWY010000025.1, read on the forward strand.
TCTTTTTGGACTGCTTCACAACATGAGCCGCGAAATCGAATTTGCGACCACCCACGTTTCAAAGGAGCTGTCGCTAGTGATTCAGGCGATCATCGTGCTCGCAGTGGCTACCCAGCCTTTTCTCGTTTCGCTGTTGAAGAGGAGGTCGCGTGGTCGAGCTTCTTGAATCAAGCTTGCGCCTCGGCACACCTCTCATTCTCGCCGCCATGGGGGGAATTCTCTGCGAACGCTCCGGCGTTGCCACCATCTGCCTTGAAGGGGCGATGCTCTGGGGGGCATTTGTCGCTGCGATTGTGGCCCACTACCTCCACAGCCCCTGGTCCTCAATTGTCCCGTGCCTTGTGGGGGGAGCCCTTGTGCTTGGGATTCACGCCTTCGCCACCCAGAAGGCTAAGGCGGACCACATCATCAGCGGCCTTGTCGTGAATCTCCTCGTTGCTGGCAGCACACCACTTCTTTGCAAATTCCTCTTCGGCAGCCCGACGAATTCACCCAATTTGGCGCGGGCCGATCGTTTTCACGAGCTTGCGATTCCATTTCTCAGTGCTTTGCCGGGTGTTGGATTCATCTTTGAAGAGATGCCTCTGACCTATCTCGCGTTAATTCTTCCCTTCGTCCTCCACAGACTGCTCTTTCGATCTCGCTTTGGTCTGAGAATCACCGCAGCGGGTGAAGACCCGGACACACTTCTGAGCTGCGGTGTAAAGCCCGATCGGGTGCGGTGGGTGGCCCTTTGTCTTGGTGGCGCCTTAGCAGCGCTGGGCGGAGCGTTCCTTTCCGTTTCCCACGCGAGTCAATTCACCCGCGACATGACATCGGGCCGCGGCTACATCGCGCTCACCGCCCTGATCTTCGGCAATTGGCGGCCGCTCCCCACTCTGCTGTCCTGTCTTCTTTTTGGTTTTGCCGATGCACTCCAGATTCGGCTCCAAAGTGCAGAGATGATCCCGATTCAATTCATTCAGGCGCTGCCCTATCTTTTCACTCTGGTCGTACTCGTGGGGTTTGTGGGAAAGGCTCGACCACCCTCAGCGATAGGGCGAGTGAGTTAAGATCCCGCCTCCTCTTCGCCTTTGTCCTTCCCATGTTCGCAGGGACCCAACTTGTCGCCGTGATCGAGGTGAGCTTTCAGAGCATTCGCTGCCACATGAAGTGTCAATTTCCCGTCCGGATTTCCGGGTGGAACATGGCACACTTTGCCGTTCGAGGATTTCCCCTGATCTTCTTCGGGACCATCGGTAGAGTGGCCTTTTTCCTCGCTTCCCGATGACGATCCCGATGCTATAGTCGAATACTTGCCGATAATGGACTCAAGCTGCCCGCACCCGGTAAGACCAAGAAAAAGAAGCGTACTCGCCAGAGGAACCAAATTGATTTTCATGATTACTTGGATTGCAAGTTGGGCGCCACCGCCCCCAGGCACCCGCCGAAACGGCGCGAGTGTCTAACGATCCGACAACTCTTCGAGCAATTGACAACATTGTGAGTTTGTCCAAGACATTTCAAAGTGTTAGCCACTCTGTTCGCAGAATTTACCGAATCGTAAAGCGGCTTGACGTTCCGCGGGACTACATCGGAAGAATGGGTGACGGGGCCAATCGAGTCGAAAGGCCTTCGCAGTAGTAGCCCATTCTTATCGCGATCTCTTTGCGCACATCGGGAAAATCGACGAGGTGATCGACTATCAACTCCGACCCCATGCGCTTGAGGTCGATATCCTTCTCATACTCTTGCACCTTGTCCGCCACAAAGCTCTTCTTCTCTTCTGGCGACATCGTCTCCATCTTGTTGAAATAGACAGCATTGACCGCGGGCTCAGGCCCCATGACGGCAATTGAGGCGGTCGGAAGCGCCATCACGCAATCGCTTGCGAAGGCCGGACCGCTCATGGCGTAGAGCCCAGCGCCAAAAGCTTTTCTCACGATGAGCGCAATCTTGGGCACGGCCACTGTCGACATGGCGTGAATCATTTTGGCTCCGGCCCGGATGATTCCGTTCCTTTCAACCTGTGAACCGATCATGAACCCCGGCACATCTTCCACAAACAAGATCGGTAACCCATAGGCGTTGCAAATCTGGATGAAGCGAGCCGCCTTATTAGCCGATTCGCTGAAGATGACACCGCCCTTCACGAGCGGCTGGTTAGCAATGACCCCCACTACGCGCCCCTCGATCCGGGCAAGAACCGTGATGAGCTCTTTCGCGTAGAGCTCCTTGATCTCCATCACACTGCCCGCATCGACGATTTGCCGAATCACCTGGTGCATGTCGTAAGCGCGTGTCGGTGAGTCAGGGACAATCGCCCGGAGGTCGCCCTTCTCCGGTGGAAGGGTCTTAGTCACGACAGGAGGCTCTCCTCCACGCTGGGGCATGTAGCTTAGATAGCGCTTCACAATTTCGATGGCGGCCGTCTCGTTGGGAACTAGAAAATCGCCGCAACCACTTTGTGAGCAATGCATCCGAGCGCCACCCATCTCTTCGAGCGAAACCTTCTCCCCGATCACCGCCTCGGCCATGCGAGGGGAGCCCAAATACATACTGGCATTGCCCTCGACCATCACGACGACATCACAAAAGGCAGGAATATAGGCGCCACCGGCCGCGGAGGGTCCAAACAGTGCGCAGATCTGCGGAATCTTTCCCGACAGGTTGGCCTCATTGTAGAAGATGCGCCCGGCCCCGCGCCTTCCGGGGAACATCTCCACCTGATCGGTGATGCGCGCCCCTGCACTGTCGACAAGGTAAATGAGAGGCAAAAGGAGTCGCCCGGCCGTTTCCTGAATGCGAATAATCTTTTCGACCGTCCGGGCCCCCCACGACCCCGCCTTGATAGTCGAGTCATTCGCCATAAGGGCGATTCGGCGGCCCGCGACCATTCCCAGACCCGTCACCACCCCGTCAGCCGCGAGTGATTCATCAAGGCAGTTGGCAAATAGGCCATCTTCGACAAAGGAATCCTTGTCGCAAAGAAGCTCAATCCGTTTTCGCGCGAAGAGTTTTTTCAATTCCGCGAGCCTCTCGTGATACTTGGGCTCGCCGCCCCTTTTCAGTTTTTCGGTGAGACCGGCCAGATCTTTCATCATTCCCCCTGGTACTCAGGCCGCCGCTTCTCGCTAAAGGCCTTTAAGCCCTCGGTGCGATCCTTTGAGTAAAGACAATTCTTATAACAATCGACCTCAAACTTCAGCGCGTCACCTATTGGCAACTCGATTCCCTTCTTGACCGCTAACTTCGCTTGCTTGAGTGCGATCGGCCCCATGTCGAGCATCCGAACTGCAAGAGTCCGCGCCGCGACAAGAGCATCCGGCGCCACATGGCTCACGATCCCCAGTCCGAGCGCCTCGTCCGCCGACAGGCGCTTGGCGGTGAGAATCAACTCCATCGCTTTTGAAACGCCGATCAGCCGGGGCAATCTCTGCGTACCTCCATTTCCCGGGATGATCGCCAGCTCCACCTCCGGAAACCCGAGGGTCGCGGCCTGGCTCACTACACGAATGTCACAGCACAGGGCGAGTTCGAGACCTCCCCCCAATGCGGTTCCGTTGATCGCTGCAATCGTCGGAAGCGGAAAATACTCAAGCCGTTGGTAGAGCACCCGCACGGCCTCAAAGCGAAGCAGGATGTCCTTTTCGTTCATTCCCTGTCGCTCCTTCAGATCCGCGCCGACTGAGAAGGCCTTTCCACCACCAATGATGACCAGCACACGGACCGAGGCATCCGTCTGAATCATGTCGAGCGCCGATTTCAGGTCATCAAAAATGTCCTTATTGAGCGCGTTCAACTTGTCGGGCCGGTTCAGGGTGAGAATGGTGATCCCCCCTTCTCGCCGCGTCGTCACATGATTAACAGCCATAGATCTTCCCTCCCTTTGAATGGATCACTGCCAGCGGACTTCTCGGTGAGAGACCCGCCTTCAGGAGATTTTCAAAAAGGGTTCTAAGAGCGGGGACGGGCAAGACCGGCCGCCGCCCCTCACGAAAAAACAGATACCAGAGACTCTCGGTGGCAAGATTCCCTGTCGCCCCTTTGGCATAGGGACATCCACCGATGCCACCAGTCGATCCGTCAAACTGAACGATCCCCAACTCCATCGCCCGTTGCGAGCAGGCAAGTCCCATTCCATAGGTGTCATGAAAATGAAATGCGAGTTTGTTGAGCGGAAAGTACTCTGTGGCAAGCTCCACCACCTCACCCACTCGCTGTGGAGTGCCCACTCCAATCGTGTCGCTCAGGGCAATTTCATCTGGGTTGGCCGCCTTCACCGCCAGAAAGACCTCTTTCAGTTCCGAGTCGGAAACGACGCCCTGATAGGGGCAACCAAAAACCGTTGAGATGTAGACCCGGGCTTTGCGGGACTCGGTGTGCGCAAGCGCCACGGTCCGCTTGACCTCTTCGGCTGTGACCGCAATATTGCGATTCACATTCTTTTGATTGAAGGCCTCGCTCGCGGCGATGAAAAGACTGGCCCAACCTATGGGGTACTTCAAAAGCCGTTCGAGCCCTTCTTCATTCGGAACAAAGGCCATGAGCGGCGTGCTGACCTTTTCCGCAAAGGCCGCCTCGCAAAAAACCTCAGCGTCACCGAGTTGTGGGATCCACTTGGGATTCACGAAGCTCGTGATCTCAAGCCGGTCGTACCCGACGGCGAGAAGGAGTTTGAAAAGTTGAATTTTATCGTTGGTAGAAACTGTGTGAGCCTCGGCCTGCAGGCCGTCGCGGAGAGTCACATCGGTGAGAGAGATGGGAGATGTCACGCGAGCTCGATCAGGGCGTCTCCATCATTCACGAAATCGCCCGCGCTTTTCAAAACTGCCGCCACCTTGCCAGCGCTTGGGCTCACCACCGGAACCTCCATCTTCATCGATTCCATGACAGCCACCTCTTGCCCGGCATTCACCCAATCACCGGCCTTCACCTTGACCTCAAGGACGGTCCCGGCCATTTCGCTCTTAATCAATTTCACTTCTTAAGAGCAAAGAGATAGCCCACTCGCATCATGACAGTCCAATAGCTCGAGCCGATCCCCGGACTAAACACGTAATGATATCGCCCACCGACTCCGAAGCGGAGACTATCCTCAATCACGACGTCTAGGGTCGGTCCAAACTGCAGTCCAAAATTGGTCTCACTCGCGGAGCCATCGCCAAAGCTGTAAAAGCCGGGGCCGGCTCCGAGCGTCAACTCCAAATCATAGAAATGGGTTACGTGAAATTCCGCCGACATCATCGGCGAAAGGATGCTGAGCGCTCCGTTACTGCTCTTCCCAAGACCGAGGTTCACGTCGAGGACGGGGTTCACGTTCACCCCCAACTCAAAACCAAAACCTAGAGCGTTTGAGTAATTTGGATGGTTTGTGAGGGTGTCTCCCGCCAAACTCACCTGACCCAGATTCACATTGAGATTGATTCCATCGACGGCCGCAGCGGCCGGAAGGGTGAATGCGAGCGCAATGAAGAAATGACGCAACTGAACTCTGCACATGGTCAAATCTTACGGCGACTGCGGAGGCCTTGGCAAGCTGCCCTACTGCATGTCGGGCAATGTGAGAGAGCTGTCTCCCATAGACCAGAGGTAGCCGAGACGCACCATGATGGAGGAAAAGCCGCCCCGACCCGCGATCCCGTTGGGAAACGCATGCAGGCGGCCCTGGATGCCGATGTGAACGGCCCGGCTAACCAGAAAATCGAGTGTCATACCGCCGTTCACGCCAAACTTCATTTCCGTCTCGTTGTTAATCGCCACCGAATAGGCGCCCGCACCGACACCAAGAGTCAATTCCATGTCGGCCATGCCACGAAACATTCTCATCTCGATTCCAGCACACCCGTTCCACAACACCAGGCCGTCGGGGTGATCGCTCTTGTTGAAGTTGACGGTAAAATCATAACTCTTGGTCAAGCGGAGCCCGAAATCGGCGCCGTAGCCGCTGCCCTGGTTCGTATCGGCCGCAGACGGCGTAATGGCTCCTCCGTGAAGACCGGCGTAAATGCCCCGGAGCGCAAACGACTGAGCGCTCATCAAGACCGTGAGGACAATGAGATATTTCATGTACTTATATTCTAAGAACTTAAGAGGGGAAAAACAATAAGGGCCTTGGAGCCTATCCCTAAACTCCTTCGTTAGGACGGTGGCGACGCGGCGAAGGCAGGGTTGGCCTCCTGCTGGTAGCCGCACTCCTTATTGGGGCAACGCACAGAGGCGCCATCCTTTTTCGTGTAACGCTCCGTCAAAAATGGGTGTTGGCACTGCGGGCACGATTGGCCAGCGATCGGCTTGTCCCAGAGAGCGTATTTGCACTCGGGGTAGCGCGTGCAGCTGTAGAAGGTCTTTCCAAAACGAGTGCGTTTCTCCGATAGCTCGCCCTGCTTGCAATCGGGACACTGGATCCCGGTTGTGATCGCCTTTGTTGTCTTGCACTTCGGATAGCCCGAGCAAGCCAAGAACCGTCCGAAGCGGCCGGTCTTCACCACCATCGGCTCAGAGCAGTTCGGGCATTTTTCGTTCGTAGTCGGTTTATCGACGAGCTTCACCGCGCCATCGACCTGAGTGAACTCGCTCGTGAATCGACACTCCGGGTAGCCTTGGCACGCGGCAAATCGCCCGTTGCGGCCCCATTTGAGCACTACGGGCTTCGAACACTTGGGACAGGTGATGTCGGTGGGTGTCTCCTCCCGCTTCACATCCCGCATCTTTTCGGCGGCCACCTTGAGGGTTTCTGAAAAGGGACCATAAAAAGTCTGAAGGGCTTCGACCCAATTGCGTTTGCCCTCCTCGATTTCGTCAAGCTGCTCTTCCATTGTAGCCGTGAAGGCCACGTCTACTACATTGGCGAAGTTCTCGACAAGCAAATCGGTCACGAGCAACCCCAGCTCAGTCGGATAGAAACGGTTCTCGCGTTTTTCGGCGTACTTTCTGTCCTGAATCGTGGAAAGAATGGTGGCATATGTGGACGGCCGCCCAATGCCTCGCTCCTCGAGTTCTTTAATGAGCGAGCTTTCTGAATAGCGGGGTGGGGGCTCGGTCATGTGTTTCTCGGCGGTGGTCTTATGGTGCTGAATGGCGCTCGTTTCCTTCAAATCCGGCAGCTCTGTGCTATCGCCCTCTTCCCCGGACTTGTCCTCTTCCGCCGATTGCCAGAGCGTCAAATGGCCCGGGAATCGCATCACGCTCCCCGTGGCCCGGAAACCGTAGACCTGGAATTTTCCTTTGGCCTCGATCTCGACACTCGTCTGATCAAACACGGCCGGAGCCATCTGGCTCGCAAGAAACCTTTTCCAGATGAGTTCATAGAGTTTGAACTGATCGGCCTCCAGATACTGCCGCACCTTTTCCGGGGTAAAATCCGTCGAGGTCGGCCGAATCGCTTCGTGGGCATCCTGCGCGTTCTTCTTATTGGGATACTCAATAGGCTTTTCGGGCAAATAATCGTTGCCCAAAATCTTTTGAACGAGAGTGCGCGCTCCGCTCACCGCCTCAGCGGAGAGCCGGGTCGAGTCGGTTCGCATGTAGGTGATGAGACCCTGCGGGCCATCCATGCCGACCTCAACACCTTCATAGAGCTGCTGCGCGAGCATCATCGTCTTCTTCGCGCTGAAATAGAGCTGCTTGGCCGACTCCTGTTGCAGGGTGGATGTAATGAAGGGCGGCTTGGGATTGCTCTTGCGGCTCTTGCGATTGATAGCCGAAATACTCCACTGCGCGCCTGACGCTCCCTCGACAATGCTATTCGCTCGCTCCTCGTTGTCGACCGTCAGCCTATCGATCTTCTCATCGCCCTCTTTCACCAGACGCGCGCGAAGTGCCTTCCCTTCCCCGGTAAGATCGGCCAGCACCGTCCAGTAGGGCTTGGGAACAAAAGCCAGGACCTCACGCTCGCGCTCGACGAGAAGACGCACCGCCACCGACTGCACACGGCCAGCCGAGAGACCCCGACGGACCTTCGTCCAGAGAATCGGAGAGATCTTGTAACCGACCAACCGATCGAGAACTCGGCGCGCCTGTTGGGACTCGAATCGATTGCGGTTGAGTTCACCTGGAGTCTCGAGAGCTTTGAGCACCGCAGGCTTGGTGATTTCGTGGAAAAGGACTCGCCGAACCTTGTCTTCAGGAAGCGCGAGCGTCTCTGCGATATGCCACGCGATCGCCTCACCTTCGCGATCGGGGTCGCTCGCCAGATAGACGCAAGCCGCCTTGGCCGCCGATTTCGCAATCTCGTCGACCACCTTCTGCTTGCCCTTAATCACTTCGTAAGTCGGCTGGAAACCATTCTCGGGATCGACTCCAAGTTTGCTCTTGGGCAGATCCTTAATGTGGCCAACGCTCGCACGGACCTCATAGTTTCGGCCGAGATACTTCTTTAATGTTTTGGCCTTAGCCGGTGACTCGACGATAATGAGTCCCGCTTTGGTGCCGAGAGTGCCTTTCGGTTCTCGAACGGCTGGGGCCTTTTTTTTCTTTTTTGTGGTTTTCTCTGCCATTCAGTGACTCGAAGTCGGCTCAGTGAAGACCACTCTCGGCGACGTGATAGAGAGGACGATCCACCACTTGAGTTTTGTGCTCATAGCCGAAAACGGTGAGTGCCGCAACGGTTTTTATCTCGCGAACGCCGGCGGGCTCGCTCAAATTCATAGCTTTATGGACGATTTCATCCTCCAAGCAGTGATCGATCACACCTTTGCATTTGAGCATCCAAAGAAAGCCCCGCGCCTTCGGCGTCAGGTGGTGCATCTCCTTTTTCGTGTAGGATCGGTGCACAGGAATGTCTTCACTCCAAAACGCCCCCGGGAGAGTGAGCGTGGCGCGCTCTAAGTAGCCAATCGCGCGCTCGATCTCCTCCTCTGAATATCCGTTTTCCGTCAGTTCTTTCCAGATCTCCTCCGCATCGTAGAAAAGATCCCGCTCACGAAGAAGTGACTGCGAAAGAAACCCTAGGATATCGAGCGTTTTGTCTCTCAAGCCTTTTTCGCCAAGTTTAGGGGTGAATTAGTTTAAGGTTGTCGCAAACAAAACCCTTTGGCAAGCCCCTAGCCTGAAAGTGACAATAAATTTCGAGGAAAAATGCGTCAGATGGGCTACTACAGCGGCGCACGGAGCTTTTTTAAGCCGAGTCGTATCCATAGATACGGGGAGGTTTAAAAAAGTGAGTACGTCGCTGTAGTAGCCCAGCTGGCGCAAGCCTTGGCGGTTTTTGCCGAAATTTATTGTCACTTTCAGGCTAGTTCACGCGCGGCGCACCAGTTTTTCCGATCCACACAAATTTTTGAAGTGCATATTCTCTCACCTCCCCCGTCGATAAGGCTTCTCTGAAGCGCTCCTTCAGGCGAGGCGCATTGTGCAGGTGCGAAAGTGAAGCCACTCCACCGTGGCTCCAAAAAAATCTCTCAAGGGGTTCCATTTCCGAGAAGCTGGGGAGTGGCTCTTCCACCTTCACACCGAATTCGACGAGGATATCGGCTGCTCGATTCACCAATTTCGCGCCGTCCTGGATCAATCGGTGGCTCCCCGCAAAGCTTGTGTCTCCCGCACGCGAGGGAACCACAAAAACTTCGCGCCCCTCGTCGGCCGCGAACCCTGCGGTGATGAGGCTGCCACTGCGCTCAGCAGCCTCGACAACCACCACACCCAGCGACAGTCCGGCAATGATGCGATTGCGCTGAGGAAAATGCGCCGGGAGCGGCGCAACACCGACCTCGAATTCGCTTAATAGCGCCCCGCCCATTTCAAGAATGCGCAGGGCGAGCCTTTGGTGCTCTTTGGGGTAGATTCGATCGAGTCCATGCCCCAAAACGGCGACGGTCTGACCTCCTCCCGCCAACGCCCCCACATGTGCCGCCCCATCGATTCCCCTCGCAAGCCCGCTGACGACACACACACCCGATCGCGCCAGATCTCGGGCAATCTCAAACGCCACCTTGAGGCCATAACCGGTCGGACGCCGCGTCCCCACGATGGCGATACAGGGCCCCAGCAGCGAGGCAGCATTTCCGAGACAAAAAAGTTTGTTGGGCGGAGCGCTCGTCACCGAGAGAGGCTTTGGGTTCAGGATCGATTGGGGCGTAGACCACATCGGCCCAGAGTGTCGCGATCCGGATGGACAATCAAGAACGAGAGGGTTGCATCGAAAAGAGGAGTTCCACTCCTTGCCTTGAATTGAACATCTTCTCCCCATCGTGGCCTACACCCGGAACAATGATCATTTCCAGCAGGGGAACGGAGAAAAAGGCCTTCATCACCTCGTAATAGTTCTGTCCGCGGAAAAGTCGATGGCGCCCCTGAGCCATGCCTTCGCAGCTCAGGTCGAGGTCTTCATCCAAGGTGTCGAGCTCGCCCAAGAAAACAGTTACGCGACGATTCGCGAAGCGCTTTTGAATCCCATCGAGCCGGCTCTTCACATACCGGTTGGGTAAATTCAATCCATACGGATAGTGGTCATAGTCAGGGCAACCCGATGGAACCCCAAAGCCTTCGCTCACCACACGACTCTGCGTCAGATAGAGCCAACTCGACGGGTTCCCCACAACGAAGCGCACTCGGTCTGTGCCCAGGGCAGTGGCTGAACTGTAGCGCGACACAAACTGTCCACCAGCCGAGTGGCCCGCGACCACAACCTGCTTCAGATTGGGAAAATGGGTACGATCAAGAACGTGAGTGAGAAGAGAATCCATCGCATCGAAACTCGAAAACTGGCTGCTCACCCCCGGCGTGTCGGAATCATCCCCAGCTTTCCACGAGGTGTCGTTCCACTGAAGGTGGGGCCCGGGCCCAGCGGCAAAGTGCGGAGCAATCAAGATGAGCCCCGGCGCGGTGGGAAGTCCCAACGCCGCTTGTACCAGAACTTCGTAATAATGGTCGGCGTTACTGAGCATCCCATGCATTAGAATGGCCGCACGTTCCACCGACTCGTCTGGCCCATCGAGCGGACGCGACCGGTAGTAATCGACGGTGGCCTTCGGCCCCAGCTCCAAAATGCCAAGACACTCAGGCGTAGCGGTCAAACAATCGGCCTCGGCAAGGAGGCACAAGACGATCCCTAGAAACGCTAATCTGCAACCCATGGCGGAAATACTGGTGGCGCGGAAAGAAAAGGTCAATCCACTTCGAGGAGGCGGATGGGCCGACGCGGCGGCGGAGGGCGATTCGCAAATTTTTGGGCAGGCAGCAAGATATCCCCGATGACGATGGGCTCCTCATTGCGAATCACAAGACCGATCGAGGCATTCTTCGCCGCAAAGATCACCATCACCTCGGCTTTAAAGTCGGGCTTCACATCACTCTTGCTCTTGGTCACCGGATCCGTGTCGCGCAGAATACGAAACTTGTGTCCGACCTTCATGCCATCTTCGGTTCCGCGATTCACAAAGAGAATCTGGCCCTGACCCATCAGGGCGTAATCAACCTCGTCTCCCGCGAGCACCGTCGCCTCGAGATCATCCGGAGGATCGAGGAGCGGGATGTCGAGGTTTAAAAAACCCTGTCCACTCACAACCAGATCCCCTCGTCTCATCGAGCTCAAGAGGTTGGTCACCTGAGCAACCGCCCGATCCTCCTCGACACGAATGATCTCTATTTCTCCGCCGTATCGCACCAGATCGGCGAGCTTCCTCCCGAGAAGGCCGTTCTCTTTCAGCGGCCGATCCTTTCTCACGACGAGAAATTTCTGTCCGGGCTGGAGCAGAACACCGTCTTGAGGTTCAATGTAGATATTTTCATGCACATACATTACCGTGCGGCTCGTGAAGGATCCCTTCACGGTTCCGAGAATCGGATCCTCGTCGGTCATAATCCCCACCGGTGGACGGAAACGATTCTTCAAGTCCTGACTCACTAATGTATCGGTCTCCAGTGACGTTGCTCGGCCTTTTCCGCCGGGGACTAGGCGAATGAGCGGAATCGTGATCGTCGGCTCTTCACCGCCCTCCCGGTAGTAGGCGAGCATGCGCCCGATCTCGATATCGTGGGGATTACTGATCGCGGGGTTACTGGCCCAGATCTTGGGCCAATACCAGGGCGTCCCCAAGGTCTTGCCAGAGATGGCCCAAAGACTTTCGCCCTTGGTCACTCGATGGGATTGATGAGACGTCGCAGCTCCCGAGGCGAGACCTCGTTTGGATTTTAGTTTCGCCGTGAGCAGGTCCTTCCATTCTTTATCGGAAAGACGCGGCTTGATGATAAGACTCGCGAGCAGCTGTTCCGCGGTGAGCGGATCCAGATTGTAGCGATACGGGCGCCGGGGAGCGGCGAGCACAATCGAGGTGGCCACGAGAATGGTGAACACTTTGGTCACCCGGTTCCCCCGCGGTGCCACTTGGCCAGGTGGCTAGTGGCTCGATCGGCGAGTTTCCCCCGGGGAGCTCGGCGCAAGAGCTCTTTGAGACTCTCGGAGGCGGCGGAAAACTCACCCATCGATCCCAGCGCCAATCCGCGCCGATAAAGAGTGTCTGGCACCCTCACGCTGTCAGGAAATCTCATCATGAAATCGTTGGCGGTAAGAACACACAGACTATATTCCTTGTTGCGATAGTGACTCTCGACGATCCAAAATTGCGCCCGATCGGCGTACACATGCGTCGGATCACCATCGATAAAACGCTGAAATTCGGCTACTGCTTTCTCATAGGCCTGTTCCGACACTTGGGACAGCCCGGAATAATAGTGGGACATCCACTCGTCGCTCGAGTCGGCCACGGTCTCCGTCTCGTCCGGCTTCGCAGCAGCGGGGGGGTGGAGCTTCACGGTCGGCGGGACGTGGCGTGGTGAGATCTCCTTCCTCCGAATCTTCTCGAGCGCAAGCCTCAGACTTCTTTTGCGGGCCTCTTCCTTCTCGATGCCCTCATTGAGCAACTGGATCCTGTCGATTTCGAGCTGAGTGTGAATTCGGCTTTTGGCCGATATGCAGCCGACCAGCGGCAACAGAAAAGTGGCAATCAATGCAATGCGCAATTGCATAGGAGGACCTCTTACGATGTGGGGCGGGTTGTCGGGATTGTAATGGGTGCAGAACTTCCACCCATGCTAATATTTTACCGCCCTCTTACTTATCGTGCACAAAACAAATTATGTTGAATGCGTTTGATACGGACGTTGTATTGCGCTGCATTAAGGGTGGCGACTTCGAATGGTTCGAACTCTATTGCGAACAGGCACTGAGCTTCGATGTTAGCCTCAGAAACCGCATCGTACGTGCTGCGCCATCCCAGACAGCGGGCATTTCGTTGCGAGTCGTCAAGAACGGCGTCACACACAAATATTTTAGAAACGATCTCGAGCTGGGCGAGATGATCGAAGGTATTGGGCTCACCTCCGAAGTGCGCCTGCCCCGTCTGGCAGGGCTTCCCCCGACACCGTGGCCACACCAAGAGGCGCTCATTCGGCTAGGACGGGTCGCTGGTTCCCGCGTTGTGGACTACCACGACACCCGAAGAATCTTCTTTGTCGCGCAATCGGTTGGCCCATCGGGATCAGGCCGTGAAGAATCGGCTCGCCTTGAGTGGGATGGTGAAAAAAAACTTGTGAGCGCCTCCATCGACCGGCTTTGGCAAAAGGCCTTCCAGGTCATGAACCAATGGTCGCTGCCCGCGTCCCCGAAAACGCGCTGGCCGCTGCCGGGTGGAACCATTGGAATTCTCTGGAGGCCAGAGGCGCTGTCCCAACTTCTCCTCCCGTTTGTCCGCCACTTCGAAAGCGATCGAATGCTCGGGAGCGAGTCCCTCCTCACCCAGCTCTCGTTCCCACAGCCACTTTTCTTTTCGCTGTTTGATGGAGGGAGTGAACAATCGGACCATGAGGGTGTTCCATCGCGCCCGCTCCCGCTTTTTGTCGATGGAAGACCGCGTTCTCTTGCCTGCAATTCGGCCACTGCTCGGGAGATGGGGGTACCCCCCACGGGCAACTCACGCCGCACCTCCTACCTTCTCCCCCCCACCATCGGATTTTGGCGTGTGAAAATGGCGGGCCATGAAAAGTTTACAGAGCCATTGAAGGCATTGGGAAATGGCCTCTTGGTCCATGACGCGAGCTACAACTTCGCCGAGACGGCCATCCGAATTGCGCACGCTCAGCTAGTCCACGACGGAGAGCTGGGAGAGGACCTCGAACCGACCACCCTGCCCCTGCCACTCACCGAATTCCTAAAATCCCTTGGATCATTCTCCGAAGTCGCGGACACGATCGGAATCAGTATCCAAAAGGCCGGTCACACTCTCATCACCGATTGCGACGTCCCCTGGGGCCTCTCCCCCGCCATCGCCTCCCCCGGCAACCCCTGCCTCACCTACTGGTAGTGTGGCCTTGCCCGGCGTAGTTCCCCAAGGCGGAACGGAGACGGGTTGGCAAGGTGTTGGTATTCTGTGTATAACCCACCGGATGTATCAAATTGTCGAAAAGATTGATAAAGCGCTCGAAGACAAGATGCGCTGTCGGCTCGTCGACAAGATGGGGCGCTATTACCACGGCGTGATGATCGATTCATGGGTGCGGTTGTCGGGTGGAAAAATGCGGGGGAAGGTCAAATTTCAGTCCGATGAAAAGGGCGAGGTCGAGATCGACTCTAATGATATATTAGACATCCTTTTTGATGCGAAATGAGGGGGACTTGTGGTTGTGGGACTTCCAAAAGAGATTAAGAATCGCGAAAACCGAGTGGGGTTAATCCCGGCCGGAGTGCGAACACTGACCCAAGGGGGACACAAGGTCCTCGTTCAGAAGGGCGCCGGTGTGGGCAGCGGCATCACCGATGAGATGTTCAGTCGGGCCGGCGCCACTTTAGTCGCAACCGCCGAAGACGCCTGGAGCGGCGACATGGTCGTGAAGGTGAAGGAACCACTCGAGCCGGAATTCAAATTCTTACGTGCGGGCCTCACTCTCTTCACCTATCTGCACCTTGCGGCCGAGAAAAAACTAACGGAGATCCTACTTGAACAGAAGGTCACGGGCATTGCGTACGAAACGATCCAAGAGGCCGACGGCGGCCTTCCGCTTCTGCGCCCCATGAGCGAGGTTGCGGGAAGGATGAGTGCCCAGGTTGGTGCATTTTATCTTCAGAGCAGCTGGGACAAGGAGAATTCGGGAAAGGGTGTTCTTCTCGGCGGCGTGCCGGGCGTAATGCCGGGTAAAGTTGTCGTCCTGGGTGGCGGCGTGGCCGGCACCAACGCGGCCAAAGTTGCTCTAGGGATGGGCGCGCTGGTCACGGTCCTCGATGTAAATCCGCACCGCCTGGAATATCTCGAGCATATCTTTGATGGCCGCATTCTCACTCTCATGTCGAACCTCGACACGATCGAAGAGAGTGTGGCACACGCTGATCTCGTGATTGGCGCCGTGCTGATTCCCGGGGCACGCGCCCCAAAGCTCGTTTCGCGCAAGATGGTTTCACAGATGGCGCCCGGGAGCGTTCTTGTGGATGTTGCCGTGGACCAAGGTGGCTGCACTGAGACATGTCGGCCCACATCGCATGAAAATCCCACCTTTCTTGTAGATGGTGTGGTCCATTACTGCGTCACCAATATGCCAGGCGCTGTTTCCCGTACTTCAACCTATGCACTTACGAATGCGACATTGCGTTTTGCTCTTCAGATAGCGGATAAGGGGCCGGAGAAGGCCGCGCAAATAAACATGGCGCTGAAAAGGGGTTTCAACACCTATCGCGGACAGCTGGTGCACCATGAGGTGGCCGAATCTCACGGCTTGAGATTCACCGAACTCTCCCTGTGAAAACCAATCTCATCATCATCCCGACGTACAACGAGAAGGAAAATATCGAGGCGATCGTGCGCGCCACGATGAAGGCCGTCCCCGATAGCGATTTTCTGATCGTTGATGACAATTCGCCCGATGGGACCGCTGAGATTGTGCGCCAGAAATTGGTTCCGCATGGCCGAGTCAATATGTTGAACCGAGCCAGAAAGGGGGGCCTCGCGGGCGCCTACATAGCCGGTTTTGATTGGGCTGGCCAAAAGGGCTACCAGCAGGTGGTCCAGATGGACGCCGATTTTTCGCACGCCCCCGCTGACGTGGCCAAGGTAGTGGCGGCGCTCACTGGGCACGATCTCGTGATCGGTTGTCGATACATGGATGGCGGTGGCACGTCCGGGTGGTCGTTTCTCCGAACCGGCATCAGTCGCGGCGGCAATTTTTACGCTCGCTCGATGCTCAAGTTGCCATTCACCGACCTCACCGGGGGCTTCACCGCTTGGAAGCTTTCGGCGCTTCAAAAGATTCACTACTCGACGATTCTTTCGCGAGGCTATGCCTTCCAGGTGGAGCTCAAGTACAGATCCTTTAAGAACGGCCTCAATGTGGTGGAGGTTCCCATCCACTTTGAGAATCGCAAGCTCGGCAAGTCGAAGATGAGCTCACAGATCGTCGTAGAGGCGGCCTTCCGCGTAGCGCGTCTGCGTTTTGGCCACCATGGCTAAGTCGGTGCTGAGTGAAATTCAGGAGCTGAGGTCTTCACTCCAAGAACACAATTACCGCTATCACGTTCTCGACAACCCCACGATATCCGATGCTCAATACGACAAGCTTTTTCGAAAGCTTCAGGGTCTCGAGGCCAAGCACCCAGAGCACTTTGATCCCAGTTCGCCGACACAGAAGGTCGGCGGCCCGCCTCTCCCATCGTTCAAGAAATTTCAACACCGCGTCCCGATGCAGAGCCTGCAGAACGTCTACAACGCGGAGGAAATGACTGCGTTCTTCGATCGCTGGCAAAAGGTGGTGAGCTCGTTTTCGGTGATGGGGGAGCCCAAGTTTGATGGTTTGGCGATAGAGCTTATCTTTGAGAAGGGCGTGTTTGCGACGGCCGCCACGCGAGGTGACGGCGAGACCGGCGAAGACGTGACTGCGAATGTTAAGACGATTCGGAGTGTTCCTCTCAAGCTTCGCCCGCCTTATCCAGACCTTCTTGAAGTCCGCGGTGAGGTCATTCTTCTCAAAGAGGAGTTCAACCGAATTAACGAGGAGAGGGCCAAGCTCGGAGAGACCCTTTTCGCCAATCCCCGCAACGCCGCTGCCGGGACGATCCGGCAGCTCGATCCCAAAATCGCCGAGAGCCGAAGACTTGAGCTCTTTTGTCACGGGCTCGCTTCGAGTGATGGCACCGGGATCCAATCGCAACGCGATCTTTTTGAGCAATTTAGGGCGTGGGGTCTCAAAACCAATCCGCTGCTGCGAGAGCTGAAATCGTTGGAGGAGATCGCCTCATTCTACGAGGAGGTCGAGAGAAAGAGAGACGCACTCCCTTTTGAGATTGATGGGATCGTTCTCAAGGTGAATGCATTTCGCGACCAAAGGGAGCTCGGCTTCGTC
Source organism: Deltaproteobacteria bacterium (assembly GCA_016196825.1). Taxonomy (GTDB): domain Bacteria; phylum Bdellovibrionota; class FAC87; order UBA2466; family UBA2466; genus JACPWY01. The sequence goes on from JACPWY010000025.1 coordinate 90,479, forward strand.
GCAAGGTCCCCGCGCTGGGCAGTGGCCTACAAGTTCAAGGCCTTGGAGGAAAACACTCGCCTTTTGAATGTGACCTTCCAGGTGGGGCGCACCGGCACGATCACCCCTGTGGCAGAGCTGGAAAGGGTTGAGATCGGCGGGGTCGAGGTGAAAAGGGCCGGCCTTCACAATGAGGATCAGATTCGGCTGTTGGACCTGAGAATCGGTGACGTCGTCGTCGTGAAACGCGCGGGCGATGTGATCCCGGATGTCGTTTCGGTGATCGTGGAGAAACGCACGGGGAAGGAAAAACCGATCAGGTTTCCCAAGACCTGCCCGGCCTGCGACAGCCCCATCACCCGAATGGAGGGCGAGGCAGCCAATCGCTGTAGCAATTCCGTTTGCCCCGCCCGCCTCGCTGAGAGCCTGAGACACTTTGCCTCCAAGCGCGCAATGAATATCGAGGGTTTGGGCGACAGGTGGGTTGAGGCCCTGATGAACAAAGGGTTGGTCCGCCATTTCTCCGATATCTACTCACTCACCCTCGATGATATCCGCACATTGGAACGCCAAGGGGAACGATCGTCGGAAAAGTTGCTCTCGGCTATCGAGAAGAGTAAGCACACCACATTGGATCGATTCATCTACGCACTGGGCATTCGCCTGGTGGGGGAACGCACCGCCGAACTTCTCGCCACCCACTTCGGCACAATCGAACGGCTCTTAGACTCCTCCGAGGAGGAGCTCACGAATGTCGAGGAGGTCGGCCCGACAGTGGCCGAGTCCATCCGAAATTTTCTCAGTGAAAAACACAACCAGCGGGAGATAGAGCTTCTTCTCAAGAAAGGCGTCAAGCTCGCCAAGATCGAGACCCACACAGCCGGCACCCAATTCATGGGCCTCACTTTTGTCATCACAGGCACTCTCCCCGCGCTCTCTCGCACAGAGGCCGAAGCCCTTGTCCGCGCCCATGGAGGGAAGGTGTCGAGCTCAGTCAGCAAGAATACCAGTTATCTTGTCGTTGGGGCCGACGCCGGCAGCAAACTGGACAAGGCCCGTGAGCTCGGCGTGAAGGAACTCAGCGAAGAGGAGCTAATGAAGCTCACTCGGTAGGTCTCGTGCTGAGTTCCTCCCCACAAGGCAGTCCCAATTGCTGATCCCAGTCGTGGTTTTGGCGCGGCCTCCACGCCGAAGCTAATAGCACCCCGTTCAAGAAGAATATTGAAAAGGTGCTCTTCCAGAACCTGTTGCTGGTACTGCAGAAGATCACGCCCATAGACCGTGTTCACACCATCGCGAAAAAACTGCTCTCCGTCCCCTGGCGGCCAGATGTCGTTGAGCTCAACCGGGAAGCCCCACGCCTTGGAAATGCCCTCCGCCGCTCCATACTTTCTCTTGAGCCATGATCGAAACCCTACCACCGCCCGATGGGAATAAAGTTGCAGTTCCCCGATGCCGGGGTATTTCCAGCCGAAAGCGGGAACGTAAGAGGGAAACCGAAACTCTCCAGCCGGGCCGCCACTCAAATAGATCTTCTGGATGATCTCTCGAAAGGGCCCAAAGTTGGCGGCGAAGGATCGCATCACCGACTCGTAAAGATCGTAGGCATCAGGAACCCAGAAGCTGATGTATTCGCGGGAGATGTTTCCGCTGGCGCTGATGAAACGCATGTCAGGGGCGATATCCCAGACCCATGGGGGCAGCGGCTCATCGACGTTGTCGCCCACGTTGCCCCCGGCTGCATGGAACGAGAGGATGGGCACCCATTTGAGGCCAGCCTCCTTCACCAATTGCGCGTACTTAAGATAGTAGGACCAATCGAACTGCCCCCTTTTGGGCTCCACCCGCCCCCACCAAACATCGGTCGTTACCCCATCGATCCCCAGTTCCGAAAGCGATTTCAGTTGTCTTCGGAAAGCATCCCAATCGGTCAGAAGCTCGAGCGGCCCCATCACAAAATGCAGAGGCGCCGGTCTTAAGGCTTCAAGTCGTGTTCCAACGGGCCCGTTCGGATGGGTCTCGGGGCGCGGTTTCCACTCCGATCGGGGGCCGGCACTAAGGACGGAGCCAATAAGGAGTAGAGTGAATGGACGGTACAACCTCGGCATGACGCCGATCAGTACCCCAGCGTAATCTCGGAAAGCCAGCAGAAACTAAGCCTCTAAAACAGCTGCGATTTCGCGCACTAACGCCGGTCCCCCGAAGATGAAACCGGTGTAGATCTCAACAAGGTCGGCTCCCGCTGAACGCATGTTCTGGGCATCCTCGGCTGAGCTCACGCCGCCCACACCGATGATCGTCTTACCAGGTTTGAGACGCGTTCGCGCCCAGCCGACCATTTCGAGCGCGCGCGTAAAGAGCGGCCGACCGGAGAGCCCGCCTTCATCGAAGTTGTAGAGCTCTTTCGCGAGCGTTCTGGACGTGTTGGTGAGAACAAGGCCTGTGATCGCGGGGGCATCATTCACTCGATCGCAAAGGGCGTCGAGGTCGGCCAGCTCAAGATCGGGCGCAAGCTTGATCCACACCGGCATATCCTTCGGCAGAAGTGGAATGAGTGAATCGAGAAAGGCAGTGGATTGTAATGACCGGAGCCCTTCAGTGTTGGGAGAGCTCACGTTGACTACAAAACCTTGAACCAGGCCGCTGAGCTTCTCCAAACTTTTTTGGTAATCACCCACGGCTTCTTCCAGTGGCGTCGCCACCCCCTTGCCGATGTTGGCCAGCACCGGTCCGGGGATCGCATAGTGCTTCAGATTCGCACAAAACTCGTCGAGTCCGCAGTTGTTGAATCCAAGGCGATTCACGAGGGCCTCACGCTCGGGGTACCGCCACAACCGTGGCCTCGGATTTCCTGGCTGCGGGAGAGGTGTCACAGTCCCCACCTCCAAAAATCCAAAGCCAAGAGTGAGAAGCGCGCGCGGCCATTCGCCGTTCTTGTCAAAGCCCGCGGCAAGGCCCAGTCGGTTGCGAAAGGCAATCGTGGGGATCGAGGGAATCCGGATGGCAGGCGCACTCAGTTGCGGCGTTGTAATCCGTTGAAACTGATCCAGCAGCTTTCCTACAATCGCATGAGCTGTCTCGGGGGTGAATTGAAGCAGAACCCTCTGAATGAGGCCGTAGAGCATTCCCGGATCCTAGCGGGACCAGTGTTTCAATTCAAACTGACTACTGATCAGATCGGGTATGGGATTCCACCACCCCTGCGGGTTCCAACCTCCTCGTCTGATATAATTTTTAAGATACCCTCCGCCTATACAATGCAACGAATCATCATCAGCTTCGCCCTCTGCACCGGTGTTTGGCTCTCGGCGGCGCCCAAAAGCCCTCCGCCACCAGCCCTGCAGAAGCCGCTCGCGGCCGATTCGGAAAACGTGATCGACATCCGCCCCACCAAGGACTTTCTCGAGCTCAATGAAACGGATCCCATCCCCTCCAAACTCCTCGCCTGGGACAAGGATAGCGGCGCAACCCTTTTCTTCAGCAAATCGGAGCTCCCGTTTGTCTACCTTAAAGGGCGGCTCCGAAACAGTTTTGGCCTCTCTATCAACGATCGCTTTGTGCCGGTGAAGGCGGGCGTCTTCATAGTCAAGCTGAGTCTCCCACTTGCCATCAGCACCTTCACGCTCAAGGTCTTTGCCCCCGATCGGAGCTTCGACACCTTTCGGCTCCTCGGTTTCTGGACCAAGGTTCCACCCTCCTTTCGCGTGAAGGTGCAGGATGAACATGGCGGCGTCAGCGAGCGAAGCCTCGGATTCACGGGGCGTGTGAAACGGGCCGCTTTCGCACAGCTCTATAGTGAAGCCACCCCCGTCTCATTGGTTGATCTCGATGGCCAAAAGCACGCCAAGCTCACCTTCCGCGTCTACTATCCCCCTGAGCCCGAACAACTCTACGACGCGTGGGCGATCATCGTCCGCAATAGCCGGGGCGAGACGGTGTCGGAGGTCCGTCGCTACGGCAGCCCTCCCCAGAGCATCGACTGGCGCGAAGTCTCCGAACCCATCATGCGACGAGACACCTACTTCTATCAGGTGAACCTTTATAAGGAGGCCGACGAATACCCCGGCATCGCTAATCGATTTGAAACAATCGAGGGCCTAAGCCTTCTGCGCGCTCAGTACTCTCGGAACTTTGAGATCGAGCCCCGCGCGGAGATCGGTTACTACCTCGTCGACCACACGATGCATGTTCCCACAGAGCCCAACCACTACCAGGGAGTCTTTGTCGCAGCAGACGTAACCCTCTCCTTCTGGAACACAATCATTCTTCGAGGGGAAGCCCTTTCGGCCCTTGAGCAAAAAGATCCCAACGAGAATTTCAACTTTCAACGCATCGGTGCCGGCGTGCGCCTCTACAGCCATGGGGAAAACGCCTGGCTGGGATCGCCCCACCTCACTCGAGTCGATCTGCTTGGCACTCTCTGCGCCTTTGGCATCGCTGGAAATTCATACGTGCCTCGCTTCATCGACTACGGCCTCCTCTTCGAGCCGCACTTTGTGCTCTGGGCCTACAACTACATCACACCGTGGTTTGAATATGCTATTCGGCCCGATCGCGGGCAGAAGCGCCTCTCCTTCGGAGTTTCGTACTATTTCTTCGTCAGGCCCTGGAGCATGAAGCTGGGGTTTGGTTTCGCGAGCGATCGTATTCTTGAGTACAACCCACCGCTCGCCCCCACCACCGCAGGCGATTCATTCTCGTCTTTGAGAACTTATACCAGCCTGATCTTTTTTCTATAGAGCTAAGTGAGATGTATCAGCTGATAGAGAACCGTCGAGAGGACTATGACCTTCCAACCCGAGAGCTTGAGCTGAACATTCAGGATTAGCAGAACAAAGCCCAGGATCATTTCTCTTTTGTCGACGAGGGCGGAGCTCACAAGAGCAAGACTTGCCGCGAAAATGCAGCCGATGACCACCGGAATTGCGCCGTCGCAAAAAAGGGAGAGCCACGGAGCTCGCTCCAGCCGAGGAAACGCGAAGGGCATCACACCCAGGATGACCAAACACCCGGGCAGGTACATTCCTAAAGTCGCCGCAAAGGCCCCCAGAAATCCGGCCGCTCGATAACCGATAAAGGTCGAGGTCAGTGTCACAGGACCCGGCGTCACCTGCCCAAACGCCACAGCGTCCAAAAACTCGTGCGTGGTGAGCCAGTGATAGACCTCAACGGCCTGGTGCTGAAGGACCGGGATGATCGCAAGGCCCGTTCCAAACGTGAAGGCGCCCGCCTTGAAGTGGATCCAGAAAAGGAGCACGAGAAGCCACGGCGAAAATTCTAGGCGGGCGGGCCGTTTGAGCCACACCATCGCCGCTCCGCCTGACAAGATAATCACCGGCTCAAGCCCCGGAGCCTCAAGCATCAGCACAAAGCCGATTGCCATGAGCACCCACGCAAAGCCCCTTCGATAAAATGGTTCAAAAAGCCTGACAGCGCTGTCCCAAATGACAACCAAAGCTCCCACGCGCATTCCAGCAATGAGGCTCAGCCCAAATGTGAGGTGCGCAATCGATTGATAAAGCACAGCGAGTAAAAGAATGAGAGCCGCGCCCGGCAGAAGAAAGCTCACCCCGGCGACGAGTCCGCCCGCGATCCCACGGACGTGGTAGCCGATCCAAAGCGCCATCTGATAGGCGACCGGCCCCGGCAAGAGCTTGCAGATCACAAAGCGAGCAGTGAAGTCGCGAGCGGAGATCCACTTGCGCTGCCGGCTCAGTTCCGATTCCATGAGTGCCACGAGCGCAACTGGTCCCCCAAAGCCCATGGCGCCAAGTTTGAGAAAGAGGACTGCAACGGTCGGGAGACTGGGGGGCGTTGGCATCGCAGGCATTATAGGCCCAAAATTCCGCTATCGCGATTTCTTACTCATGAGTCCATTGTTACTAATGAGGTCATAAGTAAGGGCAAAAGCCCATTTTCGGCGTTGTGGTGACGGAATTGGTCCACCCTGAACAGGGCTACAGACGCCGGCCCCGCACGCACGTCCCCCGCACGCCCTGGCCGAGACTTTGCACACCTGACACGGGTCGGGGGGAAGCACTTTGCGCGACACAATCATCGGCATTCTGGCGGTGGGAATCTTGGGGTTTGCGTGGATCCATCTCAAGGAAAAGGGGATGGAGCTCGTGCCCAAGCCCGCCGTTGTCCAGCACGCTCCACACCTTTCACCACCATCCATTTCTAAACACGTAGGAGACAAACATGAAAAACATCAAACTCGCCGACGCCATAAACAAGCTCGGCGCCTCGGAGAAGGTCAAGTTGCTTCAGGATCGCCTGAAGAAGCTGAAGGAATCCCTTCAATTTATCAAGAATCAAAAACACTAAGCCAGTCCAGTCCGACCGGCGAGCGGAGGCTAGTGCCCGTTCAGGCGTATCTAGCCTCCCAACGCCCCTCCCTCCCCACAGCGGCACCCGAGCCGACTGAAAACGGAGTGCGCCTCTTCGTTCAATGCATGGAGATCAAGAAATCCGAAACACGGAAAACTTCCGAGTCGGAATGCCGTGAACTCGCGCTGAAAAGCCTCAAGGCTCGTAGCAACACCTACTGAGAGTCTTCGCTCGAAGGCATCCTCACGCGATTGAGAGTGCGCGTCTGAGGGTCTTTGGGTTTGGGCCCTTCAGGGATCGGCAAAACCAATTTTGACGTCACCACATCGGTCGCCATGGCATCAAAGGCCACCTGGATCTGGCGCGCGATGCGTGGCGCTTGGGCTTCCGGAATCGCGAGACCAAATTCGCTCAGATCGACATCAAATGTTGTGCTGATTTTAAGGAGATTGCCGGGGAGCCGCGTTTTTGTGTCCTCATTTTCGGGAAGATAGTTGAGACGAAGAAAGAGCGTGACTGGTTTTTGCACGCCTCGCAGCTTCAGCTGACCTTCAAGCTTGGCGACGACAGGCACGTCCCGTTTGGCGACATCACCCGTAGCGTTCAGTAGCTTTGTGATATCAAAGGTCACGATTGGATTGTCAGCCGCCTGAAAAACTTTCTCTCGCAGAAATTCATTGCGCCCTTCGCTGCCGGTCTCAAGCGTACGGAGATCGGTGGAGAAGGCGCCCTTGATGCCCTCGCGGATTTTATACGGATTGAGCTCGACCCAGCCATCGATGGCGTTGGAAAGTCCGATCATTTTCTCTAGCGGCGCGTCGTTGACCCAATAAATGAGGTTGCGCAGGCCCGCGTCTTTGATCTCAAAACGGGTGGGAACGGCGGACGCTAGGGAGGTGAGAAGGAGAGGAAGGATGAATGGAAAGCGCATGGAAAAAGGTTAGGGGGTTGGGGAGGTAATGTCCAGGGGGGAGTGAGGCCGGTGGGGAGACCGGAACGTACGGCCGCGGAAATAGCATGGCCCTGAGGTGGCGTGCATTTTAGCATTCCCAATGGGTTGTTTCTGCTCTAGAGATGTTTCCGGCAATTTGCTATATCCGCAGCGTGCGCATTTTTGTAGTTGGTTATTCGTGGATTTGTTTGGTTAGTGCGGCAGATACCTGCGTTGACTGGTTCAATGCGGGCAAGCTTCAGTCCGGTTAGAAGTTAAGAAGCATGAAATGAAAATTAACTTGTTGGCGCTGAAGTCCTTGGTGCTTTTCGTTTGGGCTGGAAACGTTTTCGCAGCGAGTCCAACAAAACATTACTCGTTGTCGATGCTTCACCAGATTCGCCCAGGTATCTCAAGAAAAGGCGATGTTCTCAAATTGCTTGGGAAACCCGATCGTTATCTAGATTTTACTCACGCCAACCCGATCAAATCCGACACGGTTGGGTGGTCCTATTTGGAAGCGCCTTTCTTGGCCGAAGATCGAATAACGGTAGAGTTTCCAACCGGATCGGACGTGGTTCAAGCGGTAGGCTGGGATGTAAGAAAGGGGGAACAGGAGCGGTCCTTGGCGTTTACAAAGTCTTCATTTCACAATGTTAAGTTCGAAATGCAGAAACACCCGCAAATCAATCCTCACACAACAGACAACCGCTTTTTCTTTAAGAATGTAAGACTCGGAATTCTGATTCTCCATGACAAGAAAAAGGATTATGTCCAATCGATCGAACGGATGGTCCCCTCTGAAGTTTTAAGGCGTACCGATTTTAAGAATTTTCAGTATCCTGAATTCTGCATTCAGGATCAGTGTTCCCGTTCTTCACCGGAAATTGAACGCCAGCTTGCGAATGAGTATGAAAGCGCTCCGCAGTAACTGAACTGCGCTCAAACAGTTTTAGTTCCATCAAGTGGCCTTAAGGCAGGAAATGGTCCGGCATTTCAAGAGCGTCTGGTCGGCAGTGATTAGCGTGAGATTGAATACTATCGCTGTTGCCACCAGGAAACGGTCCGCTGGATCTTGCAATTGAAGGTTGAGCGCTCGGGACTGGATTGCGATTTCACAATTGATCGGGGCCTCGCGAAGAGGAGACGCCAGAAGCCTGTCGCGAACCCATTGAACGGGATCCGGCTTCATTTCAACTTTTCCCCTTTCTCCCAAAAGGATGGCTTCCCATAGAGTAATGGGAGAGAGAAAGAGTTCAGCTTTTTCATCTTCTAGAGTATTTCTGACTTTTGGAGAGAGACGTTTGGGTTCGACGAGACTCCAAACCCAGACATGCGTGTCCAATAAGAAACTCTTCATTTCTTCAACGCCGACCAATCTTCGGGCAGAGTGACGGGTTGGATGAGATCCCCTTTGATACGGGCCGAATGCGCTCCAGACCCAAGCCACGACTCCTTTTTTCCGGGCGGCGGGGGTGGAACCACTTGGGCCAGAGGCCGGCCTTGTTTGGTGATGAGAATGGGTTGACCCGTCTTCATCACCCTCTCGAGAAGGGCCAAACAGGTTGCCTTAAACTTGGATACAGCGATAGTTTTCATCTAACACACCTAAAAAATATTACCATGGTCACTTACTATGGTCAATATTGGAAACGGCTCGAAAAAACCTGCCTTGAGGCCATGATCAACAGGTCGCCCCGGTGGAGGAGTCTCGCCGAGCCTCAGTAAAGCACTCTTAGGCGGGTGAAACGCTCGGCGTTATGCCTTACAGCGTCTCAGTGCCGATAAGCTAAGGTGATCCACCATCGAGAGGACGGGTTCGTACCTATTTTTGTTGCGCTGGGAATCGTGTCTCTTTTGGCTCTTCTCAGCCTTTCCATGAGCTTGAGTAGCCACCTTTCCCTTAAGCGCCGTGCGCAGAATATCAACAGAACCGAGGCGTTCTATATTAATGAGATATTTGCCTGGCACGCGCAGTCGCGTCAGGCCGACTCACTCATCATCAGCAGCTCTCAGATCTTCGACAACACCCCGTTTACAGACCAGCACAGCGGCACCTACTCGACCACCCCGGGTGAGCCAATTCCCGTTGGAATCACCAAGCTTTCCGCCCCTGCGGGAACGCTCCAGCGGCGCTACAACGAAAAATCGAATCTGGCCGTTGATTCAGAAAGAGGCCTTTGTGGTCAATCCCGCTTTAACGACAAAAAGGGATATTTGCTCTGCCTCAAGTCGACTCCATTGGCCTCTCGACCGAGCGTGATTCTTACGTGGTCGTCGCAAAATATACTCACTGGCAACAACTTCCATCTCTGGATGTTGGGAATCGGAAGGGATGGCAAACTGACCAATTCGTTTGGAAACCAGGGTTACATTAGGCATTTGACTCCCGACCAGAGCGATCCCTATTCCACAGGCACGATGATTAACGGCAGTCGCATTGTCGGATTTTTTCCCAACCTTCCCTGCATTGTGGGGGGAGTCTGTCCGTTGGTGGACGTCTTAGTAATGAACACATCGGGCGGAACCCGGTTTTTCAGTGCCCGAAACGGTCAAGTCCTCTGGCCTCCCCACGGTCTGATTCCCCAAGGCGGTCAGGGGCTCTCCATTGCACCACCCCTGATTGCAGCTCAGGACTACCTGCTCTTCCCCAACTCTATCGCCGGAACCCAGAGCTCTCCTGAATTCGATATCGCCTGGACTGCCATGGGCTCGGGAAACGTGAGGCCGGAGTGCGGAGGAATGGACTGCGGTCGAATCGAGGCGCCGGCAACAAATGAATACATGCTAGCCTGGAGACTGAAGGCGGATTCTCTCCGAATCGCATCGGTCAAAGATTCCAGGACTCTTTCGATTGCGCAGTTCAAGGTCGGCACCGCCCAGAATCCCTTGAGTCACCTTGATGCCAGTTACGGCAATGCAGGAGTGACCGAAACACTCGTGGGGCCGATCGATAGCTATGACATCATCACGCAGATTCGGTTCGAGCCAGACGATCGAGTCTTGGTTGTCGTGGTCAATAGCCAGCAGATGGATTGGCGCTTTTGTCTGTACGACAATGGCACGCTCGTAGGGAGTTGCCAAAACATGATTTCCAATGAGCAGTTTGTTCGAGGGGATTTCCTATGGCTCTCCCCTGAAGGCCAGGTTCATGCAATAGGCCAACGCCCCGGTCCGAATCCTTCGTTATATATATTGCGAATGAATTCCTCTGGAGTCCCCGACAGCTCCTTTGGAAACGCAGGTGTGGCGACACCCGCGTTTCCCCCTATTTTGCAAAATGCCGCATCCAACGGCCCTCTGGGAAACATGCAGGTCAATCGAGATTCGCAGGGAAACTACTATTTTGGCTTTCAGTCCACGGAGGGCTATTCGGCCCCCAATCCACAGTCGGTTCACTACCGTCTCTTCAAAGTCACTCCCTATGGGAGCCTTGATTCAGCGTTTGGAGAAGCGGGTGGTTTTGAGTGGCGTGGCACTCAAGCCCCCACAACCGAGAATGTGCTGAGTTCCTACAGCTATCTCTTCGCCATCACCCCTCTGGACTAAAACGGCTCAACCTTCTTTGAGCCTGCCACATGAGCCTTGCCGTCCCGTGACGGGCTCTGTTCGTGTCGTGGATAGGCGGAGAGGTCCTTTTCGGCCTTCATCTGATATTTTCCAGGGTTTTTCACATACGAGTCGAGGGGGATCGGTTCCCCGGTCGGAAGTTTCACTTTCAGTACTGAGGAGGGAATAGTGATATGGCTTGCGAATCCATCTCCAAAAACTCTGACCTTTGAATTGTACAGGTCATAGATCAGTTTACTCTCGGTCCGACTCTCCAGGAGTACTTTACAGGCAGCGGCCTGGTCTCGGTTTCCAAATTGAATGTAAACAGTTGTGCCCTTTGTGAACAAGCGCAATTCCTCAGGTTTATAGAATTCCACGCTCGAAATTGCCGTAGTGGATCTGACGCGCTTGGAATCCAATATTTCAGAAGGATTTTTCGGAACAACCGATCGGTTGAGCCCGGTCTCTTTGTCTATCTTTGGATTAGCGACGTCGAACTCGCTATCGATCAGCTGTTGTTTTACAACCGTGCCGGCCCCTAACGCTAAGCCCGACCACAGCACCAGAGTCGTAAGCATCGCGGTGAATCGAATCCGTATGTTTTGCATGGTTTCTCCCGGTCAAGAAATCTTGCTTGGATAAACCTGCAATCACCAGGCCATTGTTTACGACCCGAAAAGAGGCGGAAGGGTGGTGACTATTTGAACACACTCTGGCGGAATACATTCCAGCGCAGAGGTAGAGTCCCAGAATCATGGGAAACTTGCGTGCTGTTCATGTCGAACACATAGATGCCGGCGGGATTCACTGGGCCGGCTCGTTCTTAAAAGTTGGCGATCCAGCAATAGCGGTAGTTTGGGCGCTCGATTAGTGGCAGGGCTACGGACGGCGCGCGAGGTGAATTGAGGTGATTGCCGGGGAACTGGCTCGATAAGAATGCGAGCATCCGCTGGCTCATATGGACCCGACCAACACAAGTTAAAACAGCAACAAGAAAAACTGAGTAGACTACAGGCTCATATCCGGCATGGAGACAGTGTCTCTGCCCAAGAGGAATTCGTGCGCTTTCGGTCCTAGTCTTCGGGACGGCA
>JACPWY010000022.1 GCA_016196825.1 Deltaproteobacteria bacterium
CAAAAATTGGCGGATCAGCCTCTGGCTGAAACAGGCGACAGGCAACAGGCATTTCCGGATTTCGAATTTCGCAATTCGAATTTCGCAATTCGCAATTTTTGTCAAGCCTCTAGCCTCACGCCTCATGGCTGATTTTAACACAGTGTTGAAAAACTCTCTTTACGGGCTGGTCAAAAAGGATCGTTCGGGGACTCGCCCCGCTCGCCGAAAGCAATAGGATCGCTCGGGGGCCTGCTTCGTGCGCCCAAAGCAATGGGCCGCTTGGGGACTTGGTTCGCTCCCCGAAAGCAATAGTGGAGTGGTTAATCCGAACCTTCACGACCGATGCTTTCGGGTCGCTCGCCAAGCCCCCTCGCTTTACGGAGCGACCGAGACTTTCTATGAGGCTTGTCAAGCCCCCCGTTTATTTTTTCTTACGCCGCCTGGCGCATTCTCTGTCGAGCGATGTTCGCCAGGTGGTAGTTTTCGTCGTACGGCTTATGATCTCTCCACATGACAAAAATAATCTTAAGCCACTTCGCTCCCAGAGCCCTAAGCGCCTGATGATGGCTGTGTCCTTTAGCCCGTTGGTCACGATAGTATTTGTCCGCCCACTCACAGCGATTAAGCGAGTTAAACGAAAACCAGTACGAAGCGTATCGCAGCACTTTATTGCAGGCAAAGCGAAAGTGGACCACACGGCTCTTGCCACTGGATTTGGTCACCGGCACCCCTCCCGCCTCGGCTTGAAGGTGCCTAAAGGATTCCCATCGACTCTTGGCATCCCCCAGCTCAGCCCAAAGCATGACTACGGTGGTCCCGCTTTTTGCTCCCGGCAGCGTCTTTACCAGCTTAGCCGCCGCCATAGAGGCGAAAAAACGCTCGATCTTCTCCCTGTAGCTCTCCACCGCCTGGACCAAGGCCTTGAGCTGGACCACCAGAACCGCGAGCAGTTGCGCCTTGGCTCTGACCACGTGCTCGGCAATGGCCAATTGCGGCTGGCTCAGCTTCTCCCACAGCTCCTTACAGCGTGCTTCACCCAAATGATGCTGGCGCTTGGCCAAGCGGCTCCATTGCCTGCGGCTAAGGGCACAGAGGGCCTGTGGGGTGGGATAGTGCTGGAGAAAATCCAGCGCTATGTTCGATTCCAGATCGGAGAAAACCTCCAGGGGGCGAGGGTAATACTCCTTGAGCGTCACCTCGATCTGATTGAGCAGACGAGTTTTTTGGCGCACCAACCGGTGGTGATCTCGGGCGAGCATCTTAAGCTCCTGGGCCTGCTCGGAGTTGGGCTGAAGAGCTCGCAAATGAACATGATCGGTCCTCACAAACTGCGCCAAAACATAAGCATCAAAGCAATCGCTCTTGGATTGGCTCATCCGAAACCGGTCTCTGGCCCGATCCAGGGCCTTGGGATTGATCGGATAGATCAGCACGGCGTGATCCAACAGAAAATCCACAATACGCCCGTGGGGCTTCTCAATACCTGCCCAAAACTCTATGCCTTCTGCCTGACGCTCACGCAGCCAGCGGCCAAACTCCGCCATCGCCTGCGTACTCTCTTCCACTTTCCTCTCCAACACCTTCTGCCCAGCCTCATCGATCACGTAGATCTGGTGCAGCCGATCCCCCCAATCCACACCTATGTAGTATCTCATCGGTCTTCCTCCTTTCCTTTGCCAAGAAGCATGAACGGAAGAATCGCCTTATATCGGTCCTCACCGGGACAACTTTCTATTGACTCTCTAGCTCCGTTCTCCTGCTGGCTGGGACAGTCTCGGTCTGATCCTCCAAGGGATAGGGGAACGCCGGTCCTCTGGCCAGCAAGCTCCTTGAATGAACTGTCCATTACCATGAAACACCACCTGAGTAATATAAGGGGAGCGCGAGCGAGGCTGCGGACGTAGAGACGAAAAGGTTCGGTTAAAGCACTGCTCCATCGGCCGCAGCCGAGAGCGCGTTCCCCGAGAGAGCTGCCGACTCACCCCTTGACACCAAGCCTATTATTTATGTACTCGCTTCCTGAGAAGAGAGGAGCCTCGATCATGCCTTTGCCGCGAGAC
>JACPWY010000023.1 GCA_016196825.1 Deltaproteobacteria bacterium
ATTATGCTTGTTGATAACTTTAAGGAGCAGCGTGGCATTAGATACCGACAATGAACCTCGATCAATCAGCTCAAGCATCTTGGGACATTCCCTGCTCTTTCGGGCAATGCCTACGAGTGAATAGGCCTGAAAATCGCTCAGGCCTAGCGGGCCCACACAATAGGACCTCATCGAGGAATAACCCAAGGCAACAAATCCTCGAGTCCTATCCATCTCATTCAACAGATCGATGAGGTGTCTCTCACAGCGTTTGAATTCTTTTGCGACGCCAAGGGTCTTCTCATGCAGGGAGAGAATCACGCGAGAAATCATCATGAAGCACCTCAATATCGACGATAGATCTCACAAATATCGACGATATGTCAACGTGAAACAAGCTGATCTATCGTCGATAACGAGAGAATGGCAGGAAAGAAATACCAGTTTCATTGCCCGGGCAATTAGCTGCGCGTCGGTACGCGACAGCGACCGCCGACTACGGGCGATGTTCTGCTGAGTACGAAGCTAGAGACCGAAGCGTTCTAAGCCGACTTAACTCGCCTTAAGGAACGGTTCTAAAGAAGGATCAATGGCGTGCAGGAGTTCTCGCAGCTTTCCCAAAGTGGGTGTGCGCTTTCCTTGTTCGTATTGGGCGTAGGCTGTCGGTGATTTGGAGTCCATGCGAAGGGCTACATCACGCACACTGAGGCCATGACAAGTACGCTGTCGCCTGAGTAGGAAGGTGATGAGAAGATCGGGTTTATTGGCGGATACTAGGAAAGTGCCTGCTTCTTTACCCAACTTGGCATGTATTCTTAACCCCTCTTTTTCAGCTTCCACTTGGACAGCGTCTTCAATCATCACCAAAGCATTCTTTTGAGAGCGTCCTTGGGTACTTATGTCGAGCAAAGGCACACTCACAACCCAGAAGTTTGTTTTCCTATCCCTCCAAATGCATCCTTCCAGCTTCATTGGCTTTTGCACACGATCGTGTGACGCGGGATCACCCACTCGGCGCCTCGGGCCCAGAGTTCTGGTTCAGAACCGATTTCCGCAAATTTGCTGATGTTCAGGAAAGCTGCGCTTTACATCGGTTGTTCACACCAGGTAGTCCGTCACTTGAGACGATCAAACGTTGATCGTCGATAACATGGAGGTAGATAATGAAGTTCAAAGCAAGCGTATGCGGTCTGGCACTTCTTGCGGGATCCCTTTTGGCAAACCCGGTACAACAAGAACTGGACCATAACGCCCGGCAACTTCTGACGGTTGTTTTCACCGACTGCCCAATTCCTTTCATCCAAGCCATGAAGGGAGCCGATCGAGTAGGGAGAGTTCTTTACACTGCGGATCGCAATGGGGAGGCATATGAAATCAGTACTGTGGCCGATGGATTTGCGCCTGTTTTCCACAGTTATGATGTGGCCACGCTGAAGATTGTTCGCAAAGTCGTGCCGCGGCCGGCCATTCCCGATAGACCAGCCCACTGGCAAACAGCCTGTGAGCTGACGTCCAAGTATACGGAAGGTAGACAGCCGTGAAGTCATTTATTTGCTTTAGTCTGATCGGAATAGCAAACGCTTGGGCGGGCAGTTCACTGACATGCGTTGGAAATGGTCTGCTTTACACAGAGTCGGTTGGGGACTCTGGGGTGGCTCTACCCCACAGTGAGGCCGCTGTTTTCTTTAAAGACGCTCTGATGGAACGCAAAGTGACCCAGGCGGGCGGACCCATGGCAACATGGACACTACTCGCCGCACCCTGGAAAACATGTCGCATCCTTCCTATTGAGAGTCATGGCTCTCAAAAAAGTGAATGCCATTGGTTGGCTGCCCCATCGGAACCGAATTGCATCCTTCGGGCTCTGGGCAAATACTTAACGCTACTAAGGTGTGTTGCGTTCGATCGGGCCAGGTTACCCTTCGAAAGCGATACTCTCTCCGTTTGTCGGCGGGAAGCATCCCTCCGGGTTCCCAGTAATAGGTTCGGGGTATCGTGAGGGTTGCGTGTGCTTTCATGGCAGCTATCAAATCCCTTTCCTCGGTAGCGAGTGGCACCAGAAGATTCTGAGTCATCAGTTGTCGACCAAAAGCCGCTAGCTGAAAATCCACTTGCTGGAAAGTTTGCGGCCACACTTTTTGCACCAGACTAAACGCCTGGCCACCTAGGCGTGGATCTTCTCCATTGGTGAGTGTCTTTAAATAAAAATCATCCCCTGCAAAGGAACGTCCTCGCCAAACTTTATTGATCCCAAGATCGGCAACGGTAGCAGGGGGACTTTTTTCATAGAGCGCGTGGATTTTCTCCCACATCTCCGCGGGAGAAAGCGGCTGACCTTCAAAAAGTCCGGCTGCAGAGACTGAAACGGCAGGTCTTGCCCCTAATTCCGTAGTCGCCTGAGAACTTCCCCGATCGGTTGCACTCAAGACATGGACATACGGCGACTCCAGGCGATATTGGACCGTCCAAGCCTCGTTTTGTTGAGAAACGATGGTGGGGAGAAACTTCCCGTGATTGACTCGCGTGGTCCATCGATGAACCTCGACGCTCGGGTACGGAAGTTCCGCGCAATTTTGGGTATACACAAGCCGATCGGTTGGGGATTGCTCATAGCGCTTTTTGATCTCTTCTCGCCACACGAGACAGGCATCGTAAAAGCTCTGGATCGCTTGGGTGTAGGCCGCTTGCGCGGCGACACTGTTTGCCACTGGGAGATTGATCACGTTTCCCGAAATGGCGGGGGTCTCCTTAATTCTCATTAATTTTCGATCCTTGGCGTCTACGGCGATTAAGACCTTGGCAGTTGCCTGAACCACGTAACCCACCTTATTCCCCCCAGGATCAGTGATGGTCACTACATTATGGCGCTGCCGCTGAACTTTTGAGCTCACAATGGGAACCATGCCGCCCAGTTGGCTGGTGATTTCCTTGAGGTAATGATCCTTCCACTCAATGGGAAAGAGTTCAGAAAATCTCTTGACCGCTTTTTCGATGACGGCGTTCTCTTGGCCTGGTTGGTGGAGAAAAATTTCTGTGCGAAGGATAACGGGGACACTGATCACCTCCGCCGGACGCGCCATGAGGGATTCAGCGCGCAGCTTGCCCGATTCCAGGGCGATTAGCCTTCACAAAATCTCCGGCAAACACCATGCGATCGCGAAAACCCTGAATCACGGGATCGCCGCCGCCAGATCCTTCATGGCCGTTCACGGCATACAGAGCCATTGGGACAACGAGAACCAATCTGTAGAATAGTTGCAACATCATTGGGCACTCCTTATTGAATCCACTGGAAAAAGATGAATAGCGAGTGTGTAGACTCGACTTTTATTTCCCGATTCCAACTGCCGGGCCAACGCTCGTCGGAAGCGACGAATCTCCATCTTAGCCTTTGGGATCAGGGCTGGGTCGATAGCCATTGTGATGTAGCTGGCGTCCCGGCTCTCTACCCCAACGGTTTCCAACACCTCTTCCGCTTTCTTGAGGTTCTCCCGATGGGCATTGCGAAGGGCTGGTGAGGTTTCCGTGGGTGTAGCCACATTCCTTCTCTCACGCTGAGGAAGAAGCTTCCCGTCGCGAATGAGTCCCAGACGCTCCAGCCGCTCCAAAGCCGCTGCTGATTCTCGTTTGTCGATTCCCAGTCGAGTGGCGATCCAGGCCGGATCCGCGAAGCTACCCTCAATCTCAAGAACGCAGAGAATGGCGTAGTGGTGCCATTCTGAAATGAGCTGAAACTGGTCCATTTCCAAAACGAGGTAGTCGTCAGAAAACTCGCCGGATTGACCAGGCGCCTGAGCCAGCGCGAGGAGTTGGCGGCGCTGGTTAGGGGGGAGGGCTAGGCGATTGGCGATAACGAACGCGCTCTTCTGTGTGAGGGGGCGCTTGCCACTGAGAATCTGCGAGAGAGAAGGGTGGGAGACACCGAGTGAGCGCGCGAAGCTACGCAAACTATAGGCTGGGTTTCGCCGGCATCTTTCATGAAAGATGGTCTGCAGCCATACGCGGTAATTGTGTAAACCATGCTCGTCTGTTATCGGCATTCGCGGCATATCGCACTCGGCAAGATCCAAAGTCAATTCCTCCTGAAACGAAATGGTTCAGATGGTTCGGCCGACCGCACAAAATTGACAGATTGTCATTGTACGAGGCCCTTGTCTCGAAAGTTATCCCAGAGAATGAAGTGATGAAGTCCGCCGTTGGCATCGGTTGGAGTTCATGTGAAGCGCTCCAACATTTCGATCACCGTTTTCTATAGACCACCACCCGTGGCTCCCCCTCGGGCGAGCGAAAGAGATGGAGCGCTGGTTCTTCCCGGTTTTCTGTCATGGTGTCGGTTGCGGGCAACGTGATCTTTTCATAGCGGCTCAGGTCGAAGTTGGCGTTGATGAAATCCTTCACCTTCTGGTCTTTGTCGCAAACTGTGGTGTGACGCGGGATCACCCACTCGGCGCCTCGGGCTTTTGATAGGTCCTCACCGGTAAGGCCGCCGAACACGCGAAGGGGCGTGTAGAACTTTACCGGCAAATCGTCGTACGTGATCACCACTCGGTCTGTCGTTTTGGCTTCCCTCCTGAGCAATTCCACAATTGCCCTCACTGGCCCGCGATAATCATTGTGAATCTCGCCCCAGAACCCACGCGTATCGGCGCGACTTAGAACAAGTACAACGACAAGACAGGATAATGCCCACCGTCCCTTTCCGAAAACCCCGTTCAACACCAAGCCCAGGAGAATGGCCGCAAGCGCCATCTCAGGAGCGAGGTACCGAAAAAACGGCGCGGGACTTGTGATGGAGAGTCCCAGAAGAGTCAGCATCCCCACACCCACTAGCAGCGCGCTTTCTCGTCGATAAGCGCCACCTCCCATGGCACATATCAGGCCCAAAAACAACGGCCAGGGAACAATGTACCTCCGCACATACCGAAAATACCCCGTCCACTCTTCCCAAAAGTGCACCCACCCCATCTGCCCGCCATAAGCGCTTCCGTAGCGAATCCCCAAAATAAAGGGAACCCAAGGAACGCACAGAATCGCAAAGATTCCCAAGGCCCAGAGTACTTGCCGGCCACTTTTTCTATCCCACACTACCCAATCCAAAAGAATGGGGGCAGCAACCGCCGCGCAGTGGAGATAGTGAGTGTGGAAGAGCAGACTGAGTGCAATCCCAAGCAGTATGGCCTGAATTCGTTTTCGCTCACGACACCACCGCTGATAAAAATACAGGGCGGCCACCGTGAAAAGCGTCAGAAAGCTGTAGTAGCGGCACTGCCGATTCAGAATGAGAAACGGGACATAGAGAGAAAGCACAAGCGACGAAACAAGGGCCGGCCCCAGCGCGCCTTGCTCATGGAGAAAGAAAAACACCAGAAGAACAGAGATTATCCCCGCCAGAGCAAACGGCAACCGAGACGAAAACGTGCTCTCGCCCAACACCGCATAGGTTCCCGCCACGGCATAGAACGGCAACCACATGTGCCATTGCCAGAGATGATCCTTCCCGTACTCGGCCCCCAGTTCGGCGCTAAAAAAATTCCGACCGTCAGTGCCATACGGCGTACCGCGACTGAGAACAGTCCGGGCGACAAGCGCCGTTTGGGCCTCATCCTCCCACAGGTAGGCGTCGCCTAAGTTTTTGAGATGGGTGTACGACGCGACACCGAGCAGAACCAGAAGGGAAATTAATTGTGGCCTTGTCCAAGCCACAGAACGTACTTTGCGACCGCTTCTATTTGCCGCTTGCTATCGCCGCCCAGCACATCGGGCACGGGTGACTGGCCGTCGGGCCAGAAGCCGGGCATTCGAGTGCCCGGAATCATCTTGTTGGGATCCTGCAAGAGCGCCACGACCCACTCTTTGCGCAAGCGCTTACTAGCGTGGATGAAATCAGGCGCAAGACCCTTACTGCCCCCCTCCATCTCCTCCGGAGTCGGATTGCGATTGACGGTGTGACAGTTCAGGCACTGAAGCTTGGTGAATAACGTCTTCGCAGCCTCCATCTCGGTCGGACTGAGCTCCACGGCCTTGGGCTGTCGATAGGGATACTCAGCGTCACCAGAATAGTGAGCCCAATAGCTCACAATCTGGTTGTACTCTTCATTAGGCATCTGAAACGAAGGCATCCGAACCTTGAGCTTGGTGCGAAGGGGCGTTCGGCCGGGATCCTGCAAGAACGGATAGACCCAATCGGGGTGGACCCGGCGCCCTTCAGTCACTAGGGGTGGCGGCCCTAAAGAGTCATCCTCTTCGTAGTGAACCAGGATTCTCCCCTCGAGAAGACGCTTCAACTTCTCATGCTCCTCGCGCGCAGGGGCCTCGTCGGCAAGTGATTCAAACATCCCTTCCACGATATGGCAGCCCTGACAGTTGTATTTGTGAACAACCCTTAAGCCCTCCTCCATCTTGGCTTCACGAGCATTCAAAACCTTCGCCGCCGGCGGCAGAATCTTCTGGGCTGTCTGGCCGAGTAAGAAGGTAATGAGGCTTCCGCGCTCAGGCTCATCAAACTCGTAGTTCGGCATCCTCAAAAGATCGAGGTACTCCTTCACCTGCCCAGAATCGAAGATACGCGTGTTTTCAAGTTTCTTGTCAAACCAAGCAAAGTTGGTGTGCTCGAAGTGGAGCAATCCAAAGTCGAGCTTGTTAACCGGCTTAGTCCCCTCCTCCGTCAGCTCCACGCCAATACCGGGGGTCTTCTCGAGCCCCTTGATCTCGTGACAGCCAAAACAGCCGTAGCGCATCACCGAGTTCTTGCCGAGCTCAAGCGATAGATTGTGCGCATCCAATGTCCCAATATACTTGTCGACCTTCTCGTCGGTCGCTGGGGCAAACTTGGGATCTCGCTGAACATACAGCCGAAGCACCTTCCGCTGCGTCTCTTCGGTCGTCGCCGGAGCGGCCGTGCCCTCGAACTCCGAATTCCTCTTGGACATCAAGTAGGCCGCAATGTCAGAGATTTCAGGGTCGGTGAGTCTCAACGAAGGCATCACAGTGGCGGCCCAGTAGTGGCGCGGATCTTTCAGCCAGCTGGTCAACCAATCGCGTGAAACCTTACTCCCCACCATCGACAGATCGGGCGCCTGCCCAAATCGGCCACGGGTCTGGCCAAAATCATCGATCTGGTGACAACCCAGACAACCGATTGAAGCCACCAGCTCTTTGCCCTTTTCCACACTCCCAAGAGCCAATGGGTGGTTCGGCGCGTAATCTTCCGAGAGTTCCATTAAATAATCGCCCAAAGCCACGATCTCAGCATCATTGTAGGCCTTGTATTCATCGGTTGTAATATTGGCCTGATGGAAAGCAGCCGGCATTCTGGCATGATTATTAAATGACTTCGGACTTCGAATCCATTTCAGGATCCATTCTCGAGTGAGCTTCCCCTTCACCCTCTTCAGTGACGGAGCCGGCTTGCGAACATGGTCCCAGCCTTCGATTCGGTGGCAACCATAACAACCGGCCGATTTCACCATCTGCACGCCGCGGTCCAACTTCTGCGCCCGCGGTACGTATTCGGTCTGCTTATGGCAGGTCCGACACTTCCCCTCGGTGTATTGCAGAGGAATCATCTTCTCCATCACGTGATGCATCTCACGCCAGCCGTATTTCTTCTCCCAGACCCTCTTTTGATCTTCGTTCTGAGGGGTGTGCGCCGACCTCACAAAGTGCGTCGCCTGCCCCCGTCCTTCGTGACAGGCCGTACAACCAATCGTGTCGAGGGGGTGCGGAGACCGACTGCCCAGCATCAGATCCAGCTTCGGATGGGTCTTGAAAGGATTCGCCTCACCCTCAAAACCCGGTGTATCGATGGCCAGGTGGCACGTCGTACAGCGATCCACTCTCTGCACACTCGCAAAATAGAAATCATCGCGAATCCCCGGCAAGACAATCTGCTGAAGACGAAACACAGGACTCGCCAAATCAATGATTGGCGATGAACGAATGAGCTTGGTGAGCGTGAATTTTTCGGCGTCGCGTGCCAGCTCCTGCTTGTCGAGCTCGGTACGCACCAATTTCAGGTGCTTCTCGGCATCGGTCCTAGCAGCAATGAGCCCCGCCCGTTTCTTCTGGGCGTCAATCAGCTCCATCTGAAGAACGCTCGCTTGATTCCGGACCTCCAGAACCTTCTTCCAATTGTCCTCTAACCTGGTGAGCGCCTTTTCGGCCTTTTTTCCCAGGTGGTCCCCGTGACCCTCCGCCACATTATGGCCATAGTCGGCCTCGTAGTGATACTTCTGCACGTCCCAAATCGCCTTGGCGTCCTGATACTTGCCGGTTGCAATTTTCTCCTTCGTCTTCAACTCATCGATCGCCTTATCGGCATCATCGACATCCTTCTGGTGCCCCTTAATCACACCCTCGGCGCTGACCAACTCTTCCTGAGCCTTCTTCAGACTGCCAGCATCAATGGCAGCCTTGGCATCCTCGACCGCCTTGTCGAGCTTCTTCTTTTTCAGGACCGTAAACTCTCTCTGGTAGCCCTTCCATTCTCGGCCGAAGTCGTCGAGGATCATCCAAAGCGAGGCCACGAGCATCGCCACCGCCAAGAAACCAAACACCTTAATGAGGGTCTCTTTTTTGTAGAAACGATCGTCCATAATCTAAATGTTAAAGAAGGCCTCCGGAATCGCCACGATGTACTTCAGATTGATCGTCCAACGCAGAAACATCTTGATCGGAAGCGAGGCCATCGAGAGCACGAGGAAAGCCAATATATAAAACCGGGCCTTGCCCAATTTTTCATAAAACTCTTTCAGCAGTTTGTTCTGGAGCAGCCAGATTCCGCCAACGAAATAGCCGATCACCGCCACAAAACCGAAAAACTCCCGAACCAGAACGTTCTCGGGCATCTTTCCGCCGAGAAGTCTAAACTCGCGGTAGATATATTCGGAGAGGTTTACGTTTTTCAGAACCTCAAGCTTGTGAATATCCCAAACCTCATATGGTCCGAAGAAGTTCCAGTTCGGACCGCGTAGAAATGTGCCATACACGATGAGCAGAATCCATAAAATGAGAAAACCAAAGAGAAACGATGTGATCGAAAACTTCCTCTCGTTGAACGTAAAGTACCCGTTACCCTTCGGGTTGATGTCGATGTAGGGGACTAGGATCAACCCCACAATAATGAGCCCCGGAAACACAACTCCCGCCAGCCAGGGATCGTAGTAAACGAGCATTTCCTGAAGACCCAGAAAATACCAGGGCGCCTTGGACGGGTTCGGAGTCTCGACTGGGTTTGCCGGCTCTTCTAGGGGCGCCTTCAAAAGAATCGACCAGACCACTAACCCCACCCACACCGCTATCGAACAAAGAAACTCGCTGAAGACCAGATCAGGCCACGTGAAAACAAGCTCCTTGGCCTCTTTCTTATTCTCAACATCCTGTCCAGCCGCGATGCGATCATCATTCTTCACCATCTTGCTGACGGCGAGCCACGTGAAGAAGGCGATGAGAAAGAGCATGCCGACGATCGGAACGTTGTCCGGCTTTGTAACGATATCGCGAAAGGTCGGGTGGAGCATCGACACGGCGATAAATGCCGCCATGAGCACCTCGATCCAGATGATCGTCCGCACCTCGGCAAATTTGGAGCGCCACTTAAAAAGAACCAGAAAGAAAACAATGACGGCGGCTGTAAAAAGAAGGGAGGGCTGACAAAGCGAGTTGATGGTGCCAGTGATGAGTTCCACGATGTGCATATTGTCGATTTATAAAGGCCCCGAGATGCCCCCATCCTTTCGCACGCGCCAAAAATGAATCGCCATCAAGACCGCAGCCGCCAGCGGAATAAAAATACAATGTAACACATAGAATCTAAGAAGAGTTGCCTCCCCCACCAGACGACCAGCCAGCAATGCAAACCGAGCGTCACTGCCCGCGTGGATGACTTCAAACCCCATCAAGGAATTGATCAGCGCCGCTCCGGGCCCCTCATTTCCGGCAAACGGAGTCGCCCGCGCCATGTTCGATCCGACCGTGATGGCCCAAATGGCCAATTGATCCCAAGGCAAAAGGTATCCCGTGAAGCTCAACAGCAACGTCAGCACGAGCAAAATCACGCCTATACCCCAGTTGAATTCACGAGGCGGCTTGTAGGAGCCGGTCAGAAACACGCGGAACATGTGCAACCACACACTGATGACCATCGCATGGGCTCCCCACCTATGAATCTCGCGCATGATGCCAATCGGCACGTGCTCGCGCAGCGCAATTATGTCCGCGTACGCGTAATCAGCGGTTGGTCGGTAGTAGAACATCAAAAGCACACCGGTGATCGTTTCCACCAAAAACAGAAAGAAGGTGATTCCACCCATGCACCAGGTGAAGCTCATCCGGACACCCGACTTCTTCATGCGAATCGGGTGCAGGTGCAGAAACACATTCATCAGAACCACGAGCACGCGATTTTTCGGATTGTTGGGCGCCCCGTGCCGAAAGATCGATTTCCAGGCCTGTGAACTCGTGATCGATTCAATAAACTGGTTCGCCATATGCGCTACGCCAACTCCAGGAATGCTGCCGGGTCTTCCCACTGACCCTTTTCGTATTGATACTTCGCCGTCTTATCGACGAGGATCTGGCCATCTTCCGACCGAGCTACTTTGAACCTCTCGAGAGGTCGCGGGGCCGGGCCTTCAAAGTTGATGCCCGTGGGATAATAGCCACTGCCATGGCAAGGGCACTTAAACTTCCCCTCGGCCTCGAGCCAGTTTGGAGTACAACCCAAATGAGTACAGACGGTCGAAAGCACATAGAGCCCGCGCTCGTTGCGAACGATCCAAACGCCGTAACGTTTCTTGAAGCGCTCATCCACCTTGCTGACCGCGTACTCATCGGGGAATCCGGCCTTGAACTGCTGCGGCGGCTCAAATGTGATATTGGGAAAAAAGAACCGGCCAACCGCTGTAAGCGAGGCACCCATCGCGGCCGAAAAGGCTACCCACCCGACGGAGACCCACGACAGGAACGTCCTTCGACTCACACCTTCTGGGGCTTCTGGAAAAATGGGCGCTGGCATAGAATCTTTTTTTTCGGCCATCAGAATCTTTCGAGCGAAATCATTCGTCAAGCGAAAGTATCTTTTGAGATTCGCTAGTTAGGCCTTTCGCAATGCATCTTGCAGTCCCAAAATTTATCTTAGACACTTCAAAACCAATTCATGAAAAGAGATCCCATTTCCGAGAGACTCACAGGCGGTGTCAAGGCAACGGCCGGTCTCTCGTGGGCCATCGCGCGCGAGGCCGGCGCCAGCATTCTCACCTACGAGCTCTACCCACTTGGTATCATCGGCCCTCTTCCGCGCGTTCCCTCACTCAAACGCTCCGACGGCCGAAAGCGGGTCCCCATTCTTTTCATTCATGGCATCCTCCACAACCGTGCGACGTTCGCCTGGATTGTCCAGAATCTTGCGCTCAAAGGGTGGCGTGAGTTTCGTGAGATGAACCTTATGACCACCTTTCACAGCATTCCCAGAATGGCTGAACAGGTCGGAGAGGCGGTCGATAGCCTCCGCCGGCGCTGTAACGTCCCCCAGGTCGACGTCATCGCCCACTCTCTCGGCGGAATCATAGCCCGCTACTATGTGCAGCTTCAGGGTGGGGACGGCCCCGTTCGCAATCTCATAACATTGGGAACACCACACGGCGGGACGGAGCTTTCCCGCCTTTCCATTCTTCCGAACGTGCGTGATCTGAATCCCGAAAGCCCGATCATTCGCCGACTCAATGCTGGTCCGCCGCCGCGGCACACGCAGGGGCTAGCCATCTCCGGCGCTCTCGACATCGTCGTCCGCCCCCGCTCACACGCGTGGTGGAAGGGAGTCAGAAATGTGGAACTCAAACGAGTCGGCCACGCCGGCCTTCTCTTCTCAGGTCGAGTCGCCAAACTTATTGAATCCCGCCTCAACTAATCCGAGCTGAGGGATTAATTCATCGCCGATTCGGCCAGGTCACGCCCAAGAAGACTGATGAGCGAGCGAGCATTGGAGTTTTCCACCCCGCCGCCCAGACAAATGTCCCCCAGCCCGAGAAAGACCTCACCGTCATTGCCATCGAATCGATATTGATACAGGGGAGGAGCCGCACAGAACGTGCGCGAATACCACCTTTTCAGCTGGGCCTTTCGGGGAACCGACCTGAGCTTCGCCTTTATTGTCTCGATCTCAAATTCCGACAGCTGCTTCACCGTCCTCCACAGACGGTTCGATCGGCTCGAGCCAACCTGTACCCGCCCATCGTCCTCAACCCTCAGTTCCGGCAAGGCCCCCTGATAACTCGCCTGGAGCGGCACAGCGCGAGCCCGAAGCACGTATCCCCAAGAACTCGACGTCAGCATCAGAATGAGTAGACACCACCTCATGGTCCAACTCTTAAGCAATCCGTTTGCCAACCCTTTACACATTCCACAAGCACGACTCCATGCGTAATATCGCCTGCCCCCACTGGTTCCAGATCGGAACCGAAACCCATGATGGACCGCGTAACGGTAGCGATAAGACTTGAGTTACTCCGCCCACCTTAAGATAATGCGCGCGCAATGCCGGCCGATCCCAAATCGCTCTATTCTCCTAACAGCTTCCGCGAATGGGGCCATGAGCTCATCGAGCAGCTCGCTAGCCACGTTGAGACCTCAACCACAGGCCAACGCCCGGTCCTGAATTGGGAACCGCCGGAAAAACGCCGAGACTTTTGGGCCCAGGCCCTCAAAGACCGCTCGCTCGATTTTGGCGGCCTCACGAGCGAATTCCTCAAGCAAAGTATTTCGCTCCAGAGCCCTCACTACATGGGCCACCAAAACGCGCCCGCCCTCCCGAGTGCGGCAATGGCCGATCTCATCGTCTCGACCCTCAATTCCAGCAGCGCCATCTACGAAATGGGCTCAGCCTCGACGATGATGGAAAAGGCCGTCATAAGCTGGATGAATCGACACCTCGGTTTTGTGGAGGGCGACGGAGTCTTCACCTCGGGAGGCAGCCTAGCCAATCTCACCGCCTTGCTTTGCGCACGCCAAAATGCGACAGGTCTTGATGTCTGGAACAAAGGGAACACGACCAAACTGGCCATTCTTTCGTCGGGGTTCTCGCATTATTCGGTCAGGCGGGCCGCCCAGATTATGGGCCTCGGCCGCGATTCGATCATCGAGGTCCCCGTTGATGAGGCGTTCCGGATAGTGCCGTCCCAACTCGAAAATGCGCTAAACAGCGCTACTCGATCGGGCCAGAAGGTCTTTGCCTGTGTCGCCTCGAGCTGCAACACCGCGCTAGGAACCTACGACCCTATTCAATCAATCGCAGATTTTTGTCAGCGCCACGGTCTCTGGCTCCACGTGGATGGTGCACACGGGGCCTCGGCCCTTTTGAGCCCGTATTATCGCTCCCTCCTCGACGGGATCGAGCGGGCGGACTCAGTCGTGTGGGACGCTCATAAGATGCTCATGATGCCGGCCCTCACCTCGGCCGTTCTCTTTCGCCGAGAGAGCGACAGCTCCAGCACCTTTTCCCAAAGCGCGTCCTATCTATTCGAAAAAGACAAGAATGAGGAGTGGTATAACATCTCCCACCGCACCCTCGAATGCACCAAGCGTGCCTTCGCCACTCGTCTTTACTTTGCCCTCATGCTTCATGGGGAGGAGGTTCTGGGAGAGTACGTGACCCGGCAATACAATCTTGCGCAGGAATTCGCAGGTCTGATCAAGGAGCACCCCCGATTCGAGCTTGCAGTCCAACCCCAGAGCAACATCGTCTGCTTCCGCGCAATGAAGGATGGCACTCCCCTCTCCGATTCCGCTCAACGGGAGATCAGGAACCGGATGATCCGCTCCGGCCGATTTTATCTCGTCCAAACGCAATTGCCAAAAGGCGCCTACTTGCGAACCACCCTCATGAACCCGTTCACCCAACTTCTGGATCTCACACACCTTCTCGAAGGCCTCGACTCTATCGCCGAGGGCCTCTAAGATCACCCGCGTGGGCCCGTACCTTTCAGACACGCTCAAACGCCGCCTCGTCTTTCTCACCGGAAAGGGCGGCGTAGGAAAGACGACTCTGTCGTTGGCGCTTGCGACAGCAGCCCTCCGCCAAGGCGCCAAAGTCGCCATCGTTTCACTCAATCCCTTCGCTTCTGAGCCGCCCCCACCCTGCATTCCCTTCTACTCGCTTGAACCAGAGGGCTGCTTCCGCGAATACGCTCTCAAGATTCTCAGATTTGAAAGACTCTATACCAGTATCTTCGACAATAAGGTCCTTCGCACCTTCATTCGAGCCGCTCCTGGGCTATCCGACACGGTCATTGGTGGGAAGATCTGGGAGCTCGTCGACTCCCGCGTCCATGACCTCTTGATAGTGGATCTCCCCTCCTCGGGCCACGCCGTCTCTTTTTTCCGATCTCCGCGCGGTGTCTCCCACATGTTCAAGCACGGCTTCGTCCACGAGAAGGCGGAACGGATCAATACACTCTTCACCTCACCCGAAGCGCGAATCGATCTTGTGGTCACACCAACCGAGTTCTCCGTGACGGAAGCTCTAGAGCTCCGCACCAGCCTTCTGGGAATCGCAGCGCTCCCGCTTGGGTTTTGCCTTAGGAATCAACTCCTGCCCGATATTTCGATTGAGGAGAGCTCCTTGCAAACCGTGACTCTGCTGAAAAGATCCTACGACACCCGTCGCCACCAAGAAGAAGGAGCACTCGCCGGACTGGCCGCCGTGGGATTGCCCTCGCTCGCCCTGCCCGTCATCCCCAACGGATTGAATCGAATCGGGGATCTCGCTGAGAGGCTATCGGTGGCATGAATCCTGTCTTTCAATATTCACGCATTTTTCTAGTGGGCGGTCCGGGCGGAGTCGGTAAGACGACGCTGTCCGCGGCGCTCGCCGTTGCGCTCGCGGAAGGCGGCCACCCCACGCTCGTACTCACCGTCGACCCGGCCAAACGGCTCGCGCAGGCCCTCGGCCTTAAGACGATTGAGAATAGCCTGACGCCGGTCCCTCTCGCCAACGGAAAGCTTTGGGCCAGCCAACTCCACACCGACCGTTTTCTCGATGAACTTATCCACCGCATCGCCAAGGATCCCGACCAAGAACAGCGCATCTTTTCGAACCCTATCTACCAAACACTCTCGCGCGAATTAGGCGGAACCCAGGAATACGCCGCCATGGAGCGAATCCTGGAATTTGTGGATCAGTCCCAATACACCAAGATTGTCGTCGACACACCCCCGACCCAAAACGCACTCGATCTGATCACCGCCCCTCGGCGGATGTTTGATTTCATGGACACCTCTGTCCTTAACTGGTTCTCGGGGAAAACCTCATTCGTAGCCGGACTGTTCGGACGAAGCACCCACCTCGCGCTCAAGGCGTTGCAAAGGATCTTTGGCAGCCATTTCTTCGATGCCTTCGAGCGATTCCTCAAGGACATCGACGGACTCCAGGCCGGCTTCCAGCGCCGCAATTTTGAACTCATGCGGCTTTTGAGATCCGATGCCTGCGCCTTCCTCCTCACCACGATCGCAACCGAAGAACGGGTCAAAGAGTGTTCCCTCGTCCAGACCGCCCTGACGGATGAGTCTATTGCTTTGCGAATGATTCTTCTCAACCAATTTGAACCTGAGCCCCCCTCCCTGACGGATGAAGAGAGCCGCCAATGGCCGCGAGCCGCCCAGTGGTGGGCCCACCTCGCCGAGCTCCACGCCTCACAAGCAAGGGCCCGCGACCTTCTTCTCAAGCTTAAGACGCCTCTTGTTACCCTCAGTCGACTCGACGAGCCCCCCTCCTCGCTCACCGACCTTTCTTCTTTGGGGGCTCAGTTGATAGAATAGATCGGTGGACTACACCGAACAGCGTCAATTCAAGAGCATGCCCGTTCAACTCAAGTACGCGGTCATCCTCACCCTGATCACCGCCGCGATGAACCTCATCTTAACCTTCGTCGTCGCCTGGTTTGTCCAGCGTAACTACAATCTCTTCATGGGAGATGAGCTCGGCATTTCAGCCCAAGTTGTAGAGATCGTCAGGCGCGAACAGAGGCTCCTTGAGTGGGCGCTGCTGATACTTTTCTTGGCGTCGGTCTTTGTGACGTTTGCGTCCACTCTCTTCGTCACGCGAAAACTCACTGGCCCCATCATCAGCCTAGAGCGCCATCTCATCCATTTTTCCCGCGGCGATTGGACGCGCGATTTCCGCCTTCGCAAGAATGATGAGTTCAAGGAACTCGAGGCGATCGTCAACGATCTGCGAAAGACCCACCTAGCAGACGCCCATTACTTATGACCTCATTAGTAAGAGCCTCGGCCGTTATTTTTTCTCGTTCTTGAAAAGCTTTCGGAAATCGCTCGGGGAATACTTCAGGCCTTCGAGATCGAGATAGCCGATATACGGGTCCTCCTGGGCCAGCTGCTCAAACCGCTTTCCCATATCCCAATCTCCTTCCCACCCATTGGCACGGACCATACCCGAGTACTCACAATCAGCCGCGATTTCCTTAAACTTATTGATAATCTCATCGACGTTGCCGTCCTCAAGGTCACCCACACCGATCGTGTAACGATCCCACAATGCACGCGGAAACTTCTCGAGCGACTTATGAACCGCCTTGAGACCCGCCAGATAATCGGTGCCACCCAGGAGCTCGAACTTGAAAAACTCATCCTCGCTCTCGTGAATCTTCGCGCGCGTGTCAAATGTCACAAAACGAAACTCAACCTTGGGGTAGCGCTTCTTGAGAATAGTCTTCAGATCGTAGATCATCTTCTTGGCGACCATGAGCCGGTCACCACCCATCGATCCACTGCCATCCAGCATGAAGTGTACAACAGCGTTGATATCGGGATCGGGCGTGACATCCTGATCGTCCACCCGCCAGTCGCCCGGCTCAAGATATCGAAAGCCAAGCCGCATCTGCTGAGCACGCGACATCTTCTTGACGTTCTCTCCTCCGCGCGTACGGGCCCGAATCAACGCGCGGCGGGCAATCTCATTCATGACGGCCTCGCCGTCGCGCCTCGCCACAGCCCCATCTTCAATCATGTCCTTCAACGGAGAAATGCCGCCTTTGGG
Organism: Deltaproteobacteria bacterium; assembly: GCA_016196825.1. GTDB lineage: Bacteria > Bdellovibrionota > FAC87 > UBA2466 > UBA2466 > JACPWY01. The sequence goes on from JACPWY010000023.1 coordinate 17,027, forward strand.
CCTCAACCGGGGGAGCTCCACCTTTTCTGCCAAAAACTCCGCGTAGAGCTCAGGTGGAATCACAACCCAAGAGGGATCATTCGGGTCAAACCCCTGGCCGTCTGATGGATCCCCGGGGCGCCTTGGTCTTCCTTGATCCCCATCCTCGGGATCGCCATCGCCGTCCCCCACTCCATCCCCATCACCTTGATCGTCTGGGCCCCAGATATTCTCACCCTCGTTCGCCTCGGTCTCGTTCAGGTTGTGGCCATCGTCCTCCGTGTAGGGATTCTCCACTCGGCTAAAGAGCCAGCTCGGATTCCCCTGTGACATCTTAGCCCGACTCAGAACCTGCATGGCATTGCGGTCAAAGCGAAACTGCGGAATTTTCGGCAATGCCTTCACGGCCACTCCTCGAGAGGTGCGGACGAATTGCCGCTTCCCCGTGAGCGCGTCAAGAAGGACCTTCGCAAGCCGACGATTCAGCTCGATGTTGTATCGCAAAATCGCCTCGGGCGCTGTCGGTGCGTGGAACATCATGCCCGTGGGTACTGAGTTAGCGGCCGCCGCGGCGATGGACCGAATCGTCGAATCTTTTACGGAACCATCCATCTCCCGACCGAAATCGATCTCTTGAACAAAGGTGTCGAGGCGTTTCTGGAAATCCTCCGTCAAAAATGTATTGGCTCTCCAAGCTGCCGGGGTTTCGACCTCTTCGCGTTTTCGTACTTCCACCCACTCAAGGACAGTGACCCGCCCCTGTGGGGTCACAACCACGCGGATGGGGCTTGTGGCGGGGACCTGCGGCTCGTCTTCCCAAGGAGGATAATACGGCGGGCCGAAGATGGGTTGTGTCGCAAAACGCTGAAAAAGGGTTTTACGCTCGTCCCATTGGCTGAATTTCACAGTGTCCAGCTGAGCTGGTTTTTCATTCGCTCGCGCATGGACCAGAAGCGTCGACACCATAGAATCCCGCTGAAGAGGAATCCCAGCCCCGAAGCTCCCCTCCGCAAAACCCAAAGCCACGTTCCCGGTTTCAGCGTCCGTATAGTCAGTGATGAGAACGCGTGGAAATGAGCGCTCGGAATCGGCCAGAGCCCGCGCGAGTTGGCGTCTCAACTGATCGGGGTCCTTCGAAACGACGCGGTGCTGCGTGCTATCTTCGTCCTTTTCCGGCGGCGGAAGATCGTGATCCCACTCATCCCAATTAGCCTTACGGGTAATCGCCAGCTTCTGTTCATGAAACCAGGTCTGATCCAGTGCGAAGAGAATCGTGTCGTATTGATCCCTTCTCTCGATCACCTCGTGGGTAACCCACTGAATAAACCGACGATCGCGCTCGATAGGCTCGAGCCGCTGGTTCTCACTGCGAGCATTGAACTGACGCCGTAGGTTCCGATAGAGCTCTCGCCCAAACCAATACGGGCTCCCGATGTTTTTAGCAGTAACCCCCGTGTGGAGCTCATGCATCTCAAGGCCCCATTTCAACGTACGATACTTCTCGGGCAGATGTTCAACGGCCAGTTCCTGCATGATGGTCGCAAACCCTTCGTTGATAATCTTCGTTGGAATGGCGCCTGAATAATACCGAGTGATCCGTTCAAAACGTTTTGCTAATTCCCGCTTCCAGACCGGCAACGTCCTAGGAAGGTTGGCAACATAGACCTGAAAAATGTTGGGTGAAGGACTGAGTGGAATCGAAACCCGCTTCCCGCGATTTTCCGGATCGAGAAAGAATCTGTCGGTAACCCTCTCGGGCTCAAATTCTTCGGGATTGCTATGGACGCCGCGGCTCACATCTTGTGACCATGCCAGCGTATTCAGATACTGAATCCACAGGCTCACTTCGAGGGGGTCTTCGCTCGCAATCAATTTCTGAATGTAGCCTGCCAGCGCGTAGGATTCGGCCTGAACGTCGACCTCACTTTTTTGGTGAAGACGCGAGTGATGCATAAAATGGTAGTGACCCGCCACATGGAGAATAATCGAGAGCTGTTGTTCAAGAGGCAAAGTGTCTTTGTAAAACGACCTCAAGGGACAGTTACTGGGGCAGACAAATTCGAGAACTCCGCTTCCTCGCGTCAGGGATTGAATGATGTTCGCTCCATCGAGCCAAAAGGGAAGAGCGTGGTGATTGTTGGCCACAAGGCAATTGATCTCGTTGCCCGGACAGAAATGCATGACGTGGTCGGGGTGATTGATCCCCAGTCGAGTGAGCACGCCTTTTGGTCCAAAGAGAACGCGGTTGATCTCGTTGAAATCCTCCAGGACGTCGGCATCGCGACCACTCGAGATGATCTTTCCTTCCCCGGCAAAAAGGTGTTCGCCGCAGGTGCGTGCAGCATGCCCGGCCAACGCTCCGCCAGCCCCAAGTACACACGCCAGAAGGCAAAGGGTGTACAGCCTCGTCATACGCCAGCCCCCGCAATCAATGCTGAGCATCGCTCGGGGCTCATGTCTCGTTTCTGACTTTTTCCACCCTCGTTCTGCAAGAAACGCTCATTCAGGCTGTCAAATGTTTGCGTGATGGCATCCACCGTGGTGGGATTAAATGGGCTAAACCTGTTCCGAAAAAGATAGTTCTGAAATGTCTCCATCTGACCTAGACTCGGATCGACGGCCGCTTCCTTCAGACGGTCCGAAACGAATCGGTTGAGGCGAGCCCAAGGGAATTCGAGCACTGCTCGGTCCATCGCCATCCAGAAGAAATGCGCCTGGTCATACGACGTCATTTGAGGGCGATCACCTAACATTTCCACGAGATTGGTGTCGAAGAGTTGCACACCCAATTGTCGATAAATCGCAGCGAGTTGATCCCCCGCTAGAATGAGTAGCTGCTTCGGATCCTCGATCTCGAGCCTGTCAAACCACCCTTGCGACTGGGGCGAGAGAGAGTCGGAGCGGTAGAACGCGGCCGCCATCGGGACCAACGCTTCATAGATCTTCCGGGAGACCTCGGAGATCACGTCGGCCCGGTTAAACTGGCGATTCTCCTTAACCACCTTGCCCAGGAAATCGTCAACTCTCGGGAGCGTGTTCCCGTGCCGCGGGCCAAATTTCAACGGGAAAAAGTTGGCGTCGGCCTCGGCCCGAGAATCAATGAGACGAAGAATAAAATCTCGCTCACCCGAATTACTCCCGCCAAAATCATCGGGTTCGATCTGAATCATTGAGAGCGGAATGTGGGGCTTCAGGTCATAATACTGAAACGCTGAAAGAAAGAGAGGCACCAGCATATTGCGCCTCATCATCCTGTCGACGCTCAACGAAGGATCGCGCCGCGCCCCCTGAAGGGCCGCGTGGGCAGCGTGCATCCTAAAGGCGTCAACATTGAGCTGAATCCACTCGAGTTGGTTGCCGTACTCCTTGTCGGAGACCGGCTTGATCACCCTGTGTTCCTTTACATACGCCTCGACCCGGTCGCCTTCTGTGTCAAAAACCTGTTCACCCCAATCCTTGGCGCGCGCCTCGGAAGCCAAATAGACAGGCGCATCGGGCACATCGCCATCCAGCTGAATGAGACCACGGGAGGCTGCGGTCAGGAACTCGCGTGCGTTGGCCTTTCTGTTGCCCGTCACGACGGACTTGAGAAGCCCTGGGGTCACCACGACGATATGGGGATTCGCGCGGTAGTCCTCTTCCTGGGCTCTGCGCACCTCTTTCACCAGTGCGGGGGCCCTGGCTTCGAGCGGAAATTCACTCATATCGATGATCGTGCTCCAGCGCGCTAAAAAGGAATCCTCCACGGAGTAATCGCTCCTCGCCAAAGCGGCGAGAATCTCACCCGTGAGATCACCTTCGGCCGCGTATCGGTCTCGGATCTCCTGATCTCGCTTTGGGTTAATGGTGAGAAAGAGGTTCAAGTTGCGGACGGGAATTTCGCGTCGTTCGGTTTTTCCCCTCTTCTTCACCGTAATGTAGCCTTCCTTGGCCTCAAACAAAGACTCAATGAAGGCCATAATCTTAGTGTAGATGGGCGTCGACTTCGCGAGATGAATGTCATCAAAAAGAAGGAACGCCCGGTGACCACGTGGCCCCGCCAAGAAGTTACTGATGTTCTCGAGCTCCTGGTCAACTCCGCGGCTGTCCGGGGCGGCGGGATCTTCCTTTTCCCGAAGGTTACGCACCTTCACGATGTAGTAGTCCGCCTCCTCGTTGTCGGCGACATCAGGGTCGTATTGCTTGAGGCCGAGGTACTGCATGAGGACCTCAAAAAGATAAGTCTTGCCGGTCGATGTGCCACCAAAGAGAATCGTTGAACTCGGAATCGGCCGCCCTGGTGTCGATCCGTGAGTCTGGCCCAAGATGGAATCGATAACGCGAATCTTGAGGTCAATAGCGCTGTCATAACCCAGATTCTGAATCGCCACGCCCGCTTTCACGGGATCCTTGAGTTTGTGGAGAGGATCGGTGGGGGGCAATGCGTTCAGGGCGATGGGAACAGGGAAAACTCGGGCGAAAAGGCTCTCCACGAAATACTTATCAATTTTCTTTTCCGCCCGCAGACGGGAATCCGATGTCAAAGTGCGAGAGAGTTCCGCATAGGCCCGAATGAAGGCAGCGGTTTCATCGATATCATGTTGCCGCGCAATTTGACTCGCGCGGTTCACAATCAGACTCACAATCTGATTCTGGGCCTCGGCACCAACGATACTCTCCAATTGGTATTCGTACCCATACCGCTTGATGAAATCCTTATTGAAGAGAGAGCTCACAAGATCAAGCCGCCGCTTCAAAGAGGGCGCCTCTAGTCGGACGATTTCAAACTGGTTCGCCAGACCGAACCGACTCTCCCACTCCGTTTCACTTTGAAGAATGGTCCAATCTCGTTCGCTGCCGATGAAAAGTGAGTTGATGGACGGTGACATCCCCAGCTTCTTTTCAAAAACCTTGGGTTGAATCTTCCTCCCCTCCGTCGCAATCCACCATAAAGCATGGGGGACGCGGGAACGGTCAGTCTCAGTGTTGCCTTCCAGAGAGCTTCCGCTGGTGCGTATCCCATGATCTTTAATCGTGAAGGTATTGTCGGGAACCGCGGCCATGGGGCGGCCAATTCGAAGGAGTTCATCGAGGGCCCCAATGAGCACCGGCCGACGATCAATTGCTATGGCCCTCATGGAGTCAAAATTATCCAATATGTCTTCCTGCTTTAGGTCCCGTGTCTCACCCTCCTTGGCACCATTCAGTATCCGTGTCGCGTAGAAGAGGCTGAGTGCGGGGTTATGGTGGTTCCAAGGCCCCATGAGGGAACGGGAATCCGATGCCCATCGAGTCAAGACCAACTTGTCCAATAACGCCTTGATCTCGTCAGGAACAATGAGTATCCGGCGTTTGGGGGACTTTCCAAGATCCACTATGTCCCCAAGAAGGGCCTCAAGGTCCGGAAAGACCTCATGCTCCTCTTTTGAGGTCGCGGCCCTGTTCAGAGCCTTGGTCAGTTTCGAAGCCCGTTCGGTTCCGGGGTTCCAAAGAGTCCATGAAGAGCTGAGCACATCGCCATTAACCCTGTAGCGGGAGAAGGCCGCCGCTTCACGCGGAAAGATTTCCTGGGCCACCCGCCACTCTTCCGGAGTCGCGACAACGATCGAAGGAAAACTGGGGATTTCCGCCATACCGGCCATTCGTTCGGGTTTCAGGTCCTCTCCCCCTGTGGCCAAAAGGAGAAGCGGCGACCCGTGAACTTTCTTCACGGTATCACTGCCCTCATCGAAAAACTCATCCTCGGCTAGGGACCCATCGGCGTCGTCAGAGTCATCCCCAGCTTTCGATTCGTCTTCCTTGGCGGCCTTCTTCTCTTCTTCTTCCGCTGGATCTTCTTGATCGGCATCCTCTTCTGTCGCTGGAGGCTCCTCTCCCCCGGAACTGATTGCCTTTGCCACTGACCGTCGATTCTTGTCCGCAATCCTCTGGCGCGCATCCTTCGGCAGAACCTTTTCAATATCGACAACCAAAAGACTTCGCCGTTTTGAGGTGTTGTCCGCCCTGATTTTTCGCGCTTCTTCGGCAAACTGCTCGTTCGACACCCCTTGTTCCGTTGCCTCGTGATAATAAAAGTGCTGCGCGTGGCGAGAGGAGAAGCTCCACGGTCCACTTCGGTTCGTCACAAGGCGCGTTCGCATGCGTTGAAGCACGTTTGCCTTCATCGTGGGATCCACGAGGAGAAGCGTTGGCCCGTGAAAACCATCCATGGCTGCCGCCCTATCCAAAAAGTCATCCAGCGCGGGAAATCCTTTATCCGACTCCTTTTCTTCGTGATCCTTAAGGGCCTTTTCCGTATCGGGGAAAGCGCTAGTCAGTGCAAACTCTCCCAAAATGAGCCAATCGCTCCCTCCGAGGAGTGCGCCCCAGTTTGTCTCAAGAGACTCCTCCCAACGAAGTGCGACCGTGCTCCCAGCCCGTCGTGGATAGACCTTTTCGGCGGGGTTTTGGAGACTCTTTACAGCAAAGCGAGTCTCGGTGTTTGCCAAAGCGGGATCGTCAATCCAGAACCAACTTCCCGAGCCATCCGGCATCAGACGGTCCTTAATGGTCGCAATCGGCACGCTCTCTCGCTCTAACCATCCGGGCCCCCCAACCTCCTTAACCAAAAGGCGTTTGGGCGCAAAGTGATAAGCAAATTCCAAATTGAAGTTCTGAACGAGAACCCCGCCCGTTTTTTCAATCCCCCGGGAGGCACTTTTGGATCCATCGAGGAATACTAGTACGCTCATCTGGAATGCACTCTTACGCCGACCCAAAACGATCTTCGCGCCACGGAGGTTTTCAAACGGAGCGGGAACTGTGAACGAAAAGGTGGTACCGAAAAAATCGCTCTCGGGGTTGGCGACACCAACAATGCGAAACTCCTTGGATCCCCCTTTGCGGCTGACATCAGGATTAACCGCAAGGATCCGGAAGTGGGCGGAGGGGTTCCCCGCAAAAGCCTTGCTCGCGTCGTCGTCAAGAAAGACAGATCGCTTTTTCTTTTTTAGCAGGAGTCCGGGGACAAACGCAGGCTTTTCGTCGCCTAGGTCAACATAGAGGCCGGTTCTGATTTCAGTGGCCCCCGTGGGATCGTATTCCTCAAAAAGAATGTCAGGGGCCACCTGAAGCCGGGCAACTGAAAAGAGGTAATCCTGCTTTCCAGTCAGAAGATCCGTGTATGGTGTCGTCCTTTCGGTCTTCGGATCGTAACGACGACTCTGGATCACGGGCGTGACCATATCGTACAAAACTTGCGTCGGATCATCGTCCTCACTCGGCCCATGAGGAATCAGTCGGGCCCTCAGCTCTTTGGCATCCACAAACCTATCGAAAATCTCGGTCTTATTGACGACATTCAGGTGCTGCCCCGCCTCGTCAATTGTCATGCAGATTGTCTTTGAGGACATCGCAGTCTTCTGGGAGATCAAGAGAAAATGCTTGTGCGGGTGAAAATGATGATGAACAAAAGAAAATTTCTGCCGGCGATCCGGGGTGTCTATTCCCAGATCGACAAATCCGACATTGTCATGGTCCCCCCCGATGGGAAGGGCCGCCCAGAGACGACCGGCACGGGAGAGAATCACAGCGTTGTGTTCATCTGCGTCTTTTTCCGAATACGTGTAGGCGATGGGATTGCCGTCGTCGTCGAAATCGACCGTTCCCTGAATGCCAACGGCCTGCCCATTCACCGCATTGGCCCCCGTTGCAATCACCGCATTTCCCGTGATCGGGTTAAAATGCTGGCGGAATGCCAACGGCTCTTCCATCAAAAACTGATCGGGCACTTCCAGGATATCGACGCCCCCCGTGATAACGTCGAACAGAGGCACCCTGGAAACCAGACTCTGCTTTTCCCTATTGATGGCTTGAGACGGATTGGGGTTAGCGATGAGCCGCGAATACTTTTTCACCTGTTCGCGCCACAAAGTGATGAGCGGAAAGTCATGCCGTTGAGGAGCGCTATAGGCGCGCAAGAGTTGCTGAGACACAATATTCGAACCGTTTCGAGTGTGAAGTTGCGCCAGCCCTTTCGAGTCGAGAAACGCGTAATCGATTACGGAGATATCACTCACCACTGGAAGACTCGCGTTTGAGCTTTGGGAGACAATGAGCGCCAGCGTGAAACCATCACCCAACGCGTTCCTGCTCTTGGTGGAGAGAAGAATCAGCTCGCCATAGCCAAAGTCCCCGTGTAGCTGAAGCGACTGCAAACTGACCTCTGAGGTGCTCTGTATCAAGGGCAGCTGAACGGGCCGCTTGGTGAGAATATCAACGGCCTTATCGCGCTGAGAGCCGATCTCAACATAGGTGTCGCGATTGCCGGCTTTTGTCTGAGTTGAGAATATGACGATGCGCCCGTCCACAATTGCCATTGCCTCTTCCCGGCCGGTCACGGCTCCTAAATGGAAGGCACTCAAAACGCCCGAGAACGTGGCCGATGCTCCCACAACGTTCCCCTTCAGAATCAGCGCGCCCGGGCCTTTGTCATCGACCTTGTAAATGCCGGGCGCCTTGTTTGTGTCGGGTGCGTCGCTTGCGTAAACAACCAGATACGGATTGCGGTTCCCTGTCCCGCGAACGAGGTGGGTCGAATTCCCCCAGAGCAGGTTTCCGAGACTCAGCAGGGGGATGAGAATGTGGAGTGTGTGCACCACGCAGAGTCCCCCTCTCTTATTTATCCCCCTCGCGCCGTTCCTGATCCCGCATCAGGTCGCGCGCCATGGAGATCGCCTCGAGAAGCGCCCGCTGGTTGTAGCCATGCTGGGTCATCTCGGACTTCGCGCGATCGGCTGCTCGTCGCACCGTCTCGGGGCCCGTCGCCGTTTCGAAGTAGTGCAGATATTGATCCAATGCATTCGCACTGATCTCCGTCCGATAGAGCCAGGTCTGGATGGCATTCAGCAGGCCGGGGTGACGGTCTTCCGGCTTTCGCCCGGGCACCAGCTTGAAGGAAGCGACTTCGCCCGGCTCCAGGGAGCGGCCGGTGAGATCCTTGTAGCTCTTTTTGATCTTGTCCAACCGGTCGAATTCAATATCGACCAGATTGTTGTTCCCAGTGGCATCCCGCTTTTGGGCATCCTGGTTTTGGAACAGCGTGATCAACTCAGCTTCAATCTCGGCGTACAGACTATCGACATCGGTGCGCTGAGACAGAAGTGTCAACACATCACTTGTTAGGGCCGGAAGAAGGAGACCGGCCTTCACCTGATTGTTGAGGCTGATCCACTGAGCCCTCACGTCCATTGTCTTGTTGAGGAAGTCCTTGCGGTCCATGAGCTTCTCAAACACCGCATTGGCAAGCGCCGGCGTCAGAGTGGATTCGTTGCGGCCGGCCCTTGCCAGCGCAGCCAAGAACCAGGTTTGGGAAGAACGGGCCGAGATCCCTTCTGAACCTTCGTTCAGGAGATCCTTCACTTTGTTCAGCTCCGTTCGAAGCGCATCGCTTGCCGGCAATTGGCCCAGAATCACCTGCAAACGGGTAACGGGACTCGTGAACTCATTGGAATTGTTCCCAAGAATGTCAAACTCACTGACGAACTTGACCAAGGAGGACGGGCTCGTCACGAGACGAGTCGCGGCAGCCGTGGCCCCCAGAAGGAAGAGGGTTCTCGGCGCAACGAGGACGTTCTGGCCGGATCCCAATTTACAATGGATCGAATAGCGACCATCGATATCCGGGAACTTCGAGTTATCGTCCACCTCTGGAAAAATGACGTTCACGTCGGCCGGCTCCGGCTTGGCATTCTTCTTCGAAAGATCGGTCATCGTGAACTTGCCCGGACCCCACTCCTGCATCGCCATGGCCAGGATGACCTTGGCGTTTTGGTACGGGTTAATCGTCAGACGCATCGGGAGGTTGGCACCCCGATCGAGCTGTGCGCCGGCGGCCCCTTCGTCTTTGGCCTTGTCTTTGCTTTCATCGTTGTCCGCGAGGATCGCGAACGCGTCGACTGTCACGGCCTTCGCTCCGCCACGCTGAACAACGCGGTTTTGACTGAATTCCAAAGTAGCGTCTCGGAAGCTCACAATTTGACGAAAGAATTCGTCGAAGAAGGCTCCGAATCCGTCGGCCTGGAGAATGAGACCCGAGTAGTCGTAGCTTAAGGGATTGCCCACGCCGTAGACGAGCTTACGAGCCGGATCCTCGGCCATGAAGAGGTTAGACCAATCGATGTTGCGGCCCTGGTTGCGCACGAAGACCGGCGGCTGATCGGGATCAACCACGAATCGGTAGATCTCAACATGTCTGGAGATTGCGGATAGGTACTCCATCTGCGTAGGGGCCTTGCCCGGGTAATAGAATGCAATTATGCGCTCGATGATCTCTTTGGTGTGCGGATCGCGGATCAGGAACGGGTGCGGCTCAAAGCCAGTCAATCGCTCCGCCGCGGGGGTCGCGAGCTCCACGACAGCTTTTTGCATCTCCTTTGTGAGCAGCACAATGGGTGATCTCCCCATCTGGTGGTAAAACGGCTCATCCTGCTGAGTGGGGTCCTGGAGCGGCTCCAAAGATGGAATGTCTTTCAGATTCTTCCAGCGGAATCGGAACTCCCAGAAGTCGGGGTTTTCATAAGACAGAATCGCCCTCCGAAGATGAAGCACCTTGAGGAGCTCCGTCTTCCCGGTGCCGGCAGGCCCCGTCAGCGACAACACCTTGGCCGGGCTTGAGCCCGAGGCACCTTCGCGGAGGAAAGTCACAACGTTATCAACTGGGACGTACTGGCCAAAAATCTGGGGGCCGTTGGGGCTGACTGGCGTGGCGAACGCGTTCCATAGGTTCACCTGCTCCACCCGAAAGTCGGGCTCCAGGATCGTGCGGTGACCGTAATGGTTAATGATAGCCCACGCCTTCTGGTAGGCGTTCCATACGATTGAGGGGTGGCGAAGCGCAATATTCTTTTTGGGGTCGTTAGAGAGCAAATCCTCGAGGGTATAGACCTGCCCAAGGAAGTCGAACTCCGAGACTGAGGCTCCTGGCTCAACCAGAAGAAGGTCCCCACACTGGGTCAAACTCACGGGTCTGGCCCCCTTACCCGCTTGCCCCGCTTTTCCCGCCCCCATCGAAAGCACCGAAACCAAAAGACTTAGGACGATGATGTTCCCAACCACGGTAACCCCTTTTGCCAGCGTTTTTGCCTAGTATTTTTCCGGGTAACACTATGCGTCATGTGGGTCAAACAATTTTCTAGGTTAGGGAGAAAAGAGTGCAGCCGAACCGTTAATCCTTGAGATCGCCTTCGATTCCAGCCATCCAGCTCAAGTCGTCGGAGTCGGTGGGTGCGTGCTGAATAATCTCCCGATCACGTTTGACAACTTCGAACTCACCCACGAAGAGGCGCATCCCTTCGTCTACCACACGCGCGACCGTTTGCGATGAATGGCCGGCAAAGGAAAAGCCGATGTGGGCCGTCTTGAAGTCATCTTGAGCCCCGCACTCGCAGACCGAAAAACCAAGATTTCTGAGCCGACTGACAATACTTTGAGTGATCTGACGCTTGTCTTTCAGCGAGCGTGCGCCGCGCAGGCGCATGGCTACGTGACAAATCGCGGTGTGTAAGCTGTACATGGAAAATAAGCTTTCCCGATGCTCGTGGATAAGACCACCTATTTTTTTGAAGATCACGTCGCCAGAGACTGGTTCCGTGTCTCCACTGGGATTTCGTCCCCGCCAACGCAGGTCTTGACCGAATTCCTTCTTTCACGCGCAGAACAGGCGCCTCTGCCGCGGACTGAGCGACTAGCCCTTTTGACGGAAATGCTACCAACCTCCGAGCGGCCCCGTGCCGGCCTTTACCTGGAAACGATCGAGCAGCTGCGCGAGACCTTCATCCTTCTGCCCGAACATGTGGAGCATTGTTTTTCTCTTCTTTCCCCTAGCCCTAAGAACATCCTCCTTCAGGCGTTGCTTCATGCCTATTTTTCTACTGAGCTTTCTCGCGATCCTGTAGCTCTGGCGTGGGAGGCCATTGGGCAGCTGAAGGCCTCTCGAGACCGTCTCTTCGGCGAGGTGATCTTTGTGCGATCGCTTGAGCCTTCTCTGATTTTTTCGGAACTCGCAACAGCGTTCCGCAACGTGAGTGAAAGCGTGACTGAAATTGAGCTCGCTGGTTTGGGGGACCATTCCAGTGCCGACACCCATCACATGACCGGAACAGAGGCAGTCCGAATGGAGCACCTGGCCGACCAAGCCCGCCGAGCGATTTCCGACGGAAAAAAACAGGTACTCGTTCCCTTTTGTGGTGAGGATCACCATCGGCATTCGCTCGAGGTGATTCTCGCCTCAAGAGGTCTGACCGTTTCGCTTCTGCCGCAACCATCCCAACGCCCAGACCACCCCCTGAAGCATTGGCGGCAGGCTCCGTTTCCTATTCTCGACAGACTCAAGATTCATGCGCTCGCGTTACTCAACCCCGATCGTGAGGCACGCGATCCCCGGTGGAACGATTATTGGGGACAATGCCGAGCTCAAAACGCGATTAGCGAAGCCCAGCGGGGGTGGCTGTGCGAATCGGAAGTTCCCCCTGCTTCCTTCGAAACGCTTTCTCCCAAGGTGGGGGATGTGGTCATCGGGCCATTTCTCATTCCGCCCGAGCGACCCTTTTCGGAGATTCTTCCTCTACTCGCAGATGATCCGTTTCGTCAGAAGCGATCCACGCTATTGCGCGAGGATGAACGCAATCACCTCATTCGTCAGGGTTTTCCGCTGCCCAGTCGCACCGATTTCCGGGCTCGAGTCGTGGCCCAGTGCGGTCTCGCAAGCACTCTCTTTGCTCCGCCGGATTGGGGGCTCTGTCCCCACATTGAGCCAACCGCGCTTGCGCCGGTCGTGAATCGCACCCTGGCCCCGAACGACGGAAATCTTTCTCTCCCAGAGCGCCCCCTTTCCGCCACTGCCCTTCAAAACTATTCCCGGTGTCCGTCGATCTACCTCTACTCCAATCGCCTGAAGCTCCGCGACGCTTCGGCCATTGATCCCAATGGCTTTGCTCTTCTGCTGGGGGATGCAACCCACCGAACCCTGGAGAATTTCTTTCGCCAGAGTGAGCGATCGTTTGATGACCTCAACGGTCTTTTCCTGAACACAGTGAAAACGGCGCACCCCACATTACCCGACTCACACCCTACGATGACGCGCTTGAGGGCGCGCTTCAAAAGGATAGCCGCCGAGGTCCCGCAGATCGAAAAGCAGTTGGCGGCCATTTTAGGGCCAACGACACCAGACAGTCTTGAGATGCCATTTGAAGCGGTGGTGGGTGGCGTTCGGGCTCGCGGGAAGATCGACAGGATTGATCGCACCCCCGACAATCGATTTGTTCTTCTCGACTACAAGACGGGGACGGTCGATTTTTCTCCGAACCACATCGAGAGCGGGGAGGATTTTCAAGTGCCGCTCTACCTTTTTGGAACTGAGTCATTGCCATCGGTGATTGGATTTCTATTTTATGATCTTAAGAAGGGCGAAGTGCGCCGAGGCCTCTTGAAGGAAGAGCTCGTCCCAAAGGAGGCGAAGGGCCTCTTAACCCGGGGACATGTTGTCTCGCCCGAGAAGTTTGAACGAATCATGGCTACCAGTCGCGATCACATCGCTCGCATTGCTGGGCTCATCGCTCAAGGCAACTTTGTTCCCACTCCCTCCTGTGCGAGTTGCCAGAGTTGCCAGTTTGGAACCCTTTGTCGGAGGCGGCATGGCACTGACGGGTGAGCAGCAGGCGGCCATTGAGGCACAGGGGCCGGTGGGCCTTGTCGCGGGAGCCGGCAGCGGCAAGACCTCGGTGCTCGCGGGCCGCTACATTCGTCTCGTGAAGGCCGGGATCTCTCCTCACGCTATTCTGACCGTCACCTTCACCACCGACGCCGCAGAGGAGCTGCGGTCGCGGATCATTGCCCAGCTGACTCATGAAGGGCTTGAGGAAATGGTCCTGACAGCGCAAGCTACCTCCTCCATCGGCACCATCCACAGCTTTTGCTACCGAGTACTGGACGCACATGGCTCCACGGTGGGAGTTCCATCGATTGAGGCGATTCTCGACGTGGCCCAATGGCACGCGGTTTTGGGAGAGGAATACCGGCGCTGGCTCAGAGAGACATCGCCGGAGGTGCTTGAGCGCCTCGACGATCGCTTTGGACTGGAGATCGTCAAGGAGATCGCGGCGAAATTCTATCGCGAGCATGGAGTCACGGCCGCACCATCCTCATTCGAAGGCGAACTTTGGAACGACCTCACAGCGGCCATCAATCCGCTCATCGATCGACTGGAGACTCGACTCAGGAGATCCGGTCTTTATAGTTTTGACGATCTTGAGTTTTACTGCGAACAGGTTCTGGGCACTTCGCCGAGTGTCAGGGAGCACCTGCGCAGGCAATACGCCGCCGTCCTCGTTGATGAATTCCAGGACACGAGCCGGCGCCAGCTTCGCATTTTGGAGAACCTCGTTGGTGACGCTCCCCACAAATTTTTCTTCGTGGGCGACCCCAAACAATCGATCTACCGCTTCCGTCAGGCGGAGGCGGCTCTGTTTTCTGAACAGATGGCCCGGCTTCCGCAGAGTAGTGGCATTGCGCTGGCGCTCACCTACAACTTTCGCTCCCGGGCTGAGCTCCTCGTTCCGCTCAACACCTATTCGGCAGCGCACTTCCCCAACTCTTCGATGCTTCCGGGACGTGAAGCATCCGCTGAACTGCATCTCCACGAACCCCTGGCTGTGCGACGATATTCGGCAGGTCAGAATCGAGCAGAGATTGCGACCTCAGAGAACAAAGCCATCGTGCAAGAGATCTTGCGCCTTGTCGATCGAGGGGTGGAACCCAAGGACATCGCGATTCTGTGTCGGACCAATTCGCCCATTGGGGAAGTGAAAGCACAGATCGAACGGGCGGGGATATCTGTCAGTTGCGAACGCACGGCTCGGCTGGACGAATCCTATATCTGTCTGGATGTCTTTGCGTTTCTCAACGCCCTCTTGAATCCTCTTGATGATCTGGCATTCGCAGCCGTTCTGAGGGGACCTCTGGTCGGTTACAAACTTGAGGAGCTGTGGAGGTTATCATCGCAAGTGGGTGACTCCCTTTTCGAAAAGAGTCTCAAAGGACAGGATGATCGGGTGACCTGGTTCCATTCGCTTGTTGAGTCTGATGAATGGGATCTGAGGGTCGCTCTCTCCTTGGCATTTGGAAGACTGGGATCGGTGCCGAACGCAACAGCAGCCCTCTCGCTGCTCAACACCCTATTTGCTCATTGTGGAGATGTTCCCAGCGCGGTTTTTCTTCTGGGGGAGAGCTTAGAAGAGGGCCTGCTCTATTCGTGCGACGACCGGCATCCGAATGGTGTCATCCTTTCAACGGTCCATGCGGCCAAGGGCCTTGAGTTCCCCCACGTGTTTATTATTGACTGTCTGAGGCAGCCGCCCACCCGGCGACCCGTGTACGCGCTTGATCGAGATGGCTTTCCTGCCCTTCGCTGGCGAGAAAAAGGAGAATGGATTGAGAGCGAGCGTTACCAACTTCTGATGAATGAGGACCGCACCCTCGAGGATGGGGAATCGCTCCGCATCCTTTATGTTGCCCTCACTCGGGCTCGGGAGAGTCTGACGATCTTCTTACCAGAAGAGCGCAACAAACTGCCCAAGAGAAGTTGGGCGGCAACCCTCAATCCACTCCTAGATTCACTCCCTACGCTGCAACCGAAATAATCCGGAAGAGATCTACGTCGACAAGGCCTTTGTCGGTGAGCTTGAGCGTTGGGATCACGGGCAGAGACAAGAATGCGAGCTGGAGAAACGGTTCCGGCAATTCGCAGCCGATGGATCGTGAGGCCTGTCGCAATGTCTTGAGACGATCTACGATTGCCGTCGGCTCGGCGGAGGTCATGAGCCCTCCGAGCGGCAACTCGAGCCGTGCCAGGATTTGACCATCCTTCACGACGGCAAATCCCCCTCCACACTCTATGAGACTCGCAAGCGCGGTCTTCATGTCTGTCACATTTGACCCCACTACTATCAGATTGTGACTGTCGTGCCCGACGCTGCTAGCGATCGCTCCGTCCAATTTTTCGCCAAACCCCCGCACATACGCGTTGACGGGGCGGCCGCCGTGACCGTGGCGCTCCAGTACACTCAAATGGGCGACCCCCCGAGCGTCATGACGACCCACACTTCGCCCGGTGAGGATCTTTCCTGCGGTCACCTCGATGATATGGACGTTGCCTTGCGACCCCGCCAAATCGGCATCGGCTGGAGCTTTGGCCTTCATTGAATCCATTATTCTCACCGGAGCAGCACCAAAGTCGATTTCGCTCGCGAGACGGCCCAGCCGAAAAACATCTCGAATCGCCACAGTTTTGGGATCATCCAAGATCACAATATCGGCGAGGCGGCCCGGAGCAATGGCACCGCGATCTCTCAAACCATAATGATTCGCAACGGACCAGGAGGCTGAGCGAAACGCGACCTCAGGGCACACGCCTCGATTGATCGCACGTCTAACCAGGTGATCGATGTGCCCCTCCGTTTCAATGTCGAGTGGATTGCGATCGTCGGTGCAGAAGCCGATTCCAATGCTGGTCGCCACATTGAGAAGCGGAACGAGCGCGTCGAGATCCTTCGCCACACTTCCCTCCCGGATCCACACCGACATTCCCTTGGAGAGTTTTTCCCTCGCCTCTTCCAGTTCGCTGGACTCGTGGCAGGAGGAGATTCCGGCGGCAATATAGGCACTTAAAGGCCGCCCTTGCAGCCCTGGGCAGTGGCCGTCTATCGGTCTGTCGATGAAGCTCTCAATCTTTTCCATCACCTCGGGTGCCCCCGCGAGGACCCCGGGAAAGTTCATCATTTCAGCGAGCCCCAGGGCCTTTGGGTGCGCTTTGAGAGGGACGAGATCCGCCGCCAAGAGTGTCCCGCCACCATTGGTCTCCATGTGGGTCGCCGGGACACAAGAGCTGAGCATGACGCGCAAATCGAGATTTGCTTTCGCCGCGGCCACCAGGAAAAACTGGATTCCCTCGATGCCCAGAACATTCGCCAGTTCGTGGGGATCACAGACAGCCGTAGTCGTCCCTTTTTTCACGACCGATTTGTCGAAATTGGAGGGGACCATCATCGAGCTCTCCAGGTGCACATGGGCATCGATGAATCCAGGTACAAGAAAGCGCTTCATGCCATCGATCTCTCGTTTGGCTTTGAGCCCCGGTTCGGTCGCAACGATGTGACCACCGTGGATGGCCACATCCCCGGTTCGAAACTGCAGTGTAAACACGTCGAGCCAGTGCGTGTTTCGGATGATGGTGTCACATGGGATCTTGCCCTGTGCGGCAAGAATTCTGGACTGAAGTGCGGTTGCCATTGGGTTATTATCGACCATGATGAATGCGTTCGTAAACTTAGCGGCATGGCTCGCTGTTGGCATGGGAGCGTCGATGACCCATTGGAAGGGCAAACCCGATTCGTACTGGCGTGAACACCTCACCCCTGAGGAGTATCGAGTGTGCCGCCAGGCGGGAACCGAAGCCCCCTTTAGCGGCGAGTACAACGACTTTAAGGGAATTGGCACCTACTATTGCCGCTGCTGCGAGCTAGAACTTTTCCGTTCCCAAGAGAAATTTGAATCGGGCTGCGGATGGCCCAGTTTTTCCGGTCTGCTCGATTCGAAAAATGTCGTCCTGATTCCCGACTCCTCACATGGGATGAATCGAACTGAGGTCCGCTGCTCGCTGTGCAACGCTCACCTGGGGCATGTTTTTGATGACGGGCCGAAGCCGACTCGAAAGCGGTACTGCATCAACTCGGTCTGTTTAAAATTTCGTCCTGATTCAACGCCCAATAAGCCGAAATAGCGCCGCCAGCGAAACGGAGAGCTTGCTTTGAAAAGATTCCTCGTGGGGGATGAGAACGAAGTTCTTATGCCGATCCCAGACCCTTCGCACGCGACGATCGAGGGCCCGAGCCTCTTCCACGGTCTCAAATCGGTGAGGATTGTTTCCACCCCGGACCGCGATTCCGCCCACCGCCGCCGTCTCAAGAAAAATCACCGCATCGTAGCGCGAAAGCTCCGCGCGATAGGAAGTTCGCATGTCTTTGAGGAAACGGGTGGGGCCACCGGGCCAATAGGCTGCTCCATCGAGAGTCCCGCGATCGCAGACGATGAATTTCGCCGAGGTCACCTGAGCGTGGGCGTCCTCCATATTCTTTTGGAGATAGTAGATGGCTCTCTGACAATTTCGCTGAGCTCCAGCGTGGTCGGCCCGAGGAAAACCGACACTAAAAACGACCGTCGCGGCCTCTTGAACGAGCACGCATTCCTTCCCCAGCTCCTTTTGGAAGAGCTCGGCCACCGTGGACTTCCCTCCGCCGGGGCCTCCGGTCAGAACAATCCTCAAAGGGCGTTTTCGTCTGGGCATCGAGACATTCCTTTTAGAGAGCGCGCGCCACAGTGTCAATTCCGGTGACATCACAAGCACTTCAACGGAGTGAGGTAACTCTTCGAAAGTTCAAGTCATTTCTCACACCCGATTCGGTTGGTGGACACGCCATGGGCATCAAATTGGGTGTCTACGAAACGACGATTGTGAAGAGATTCTCTTAACCAATTGAATTTACGGATGGCTGGCAACAGGCCCCATTTTTTGGTCCCCCCCTTGCAAATGCTAGTTCCGACAACGCCCCAACTTTTGAGCAAGGAGTTAGTATGAAATCGATGAAGAAGTACCAAAAGCGGATGAACAAGATAGCCAAGAATTTCTCGAAAAAAGGCCGAAGATTCGCGCTGAATAATCAGTACGGGATCTTTTTTTCGGTCCTCACCTTCGTGACGATGATGGTGGGCGTTAATGAATACATGGTTCGCAATACGGACATGTTCCTGGCTGAATTCAATGCAAAACAGCCGAGCCCGATCGTATCGGAGAATGTCCAGCTGGCGAAAAAGACGAAACCTGAACCCCGGCACCTCGCCAGCCAGCCTCACACAAAGCACCGCTAAATTTGCTTGGGAGACAAGATAGCTACGGACTTCCTCAGGTACCAAGTTACTTTTCGGCCGAAAAGTAACTTGGTACCTGAGGAAGTCCCTTTTAATGAAGGATTGTAATTGAGGCGGAGGCGATTTCGTTGAGATTGGTGACTAAGAGTCGGAAGGCCATCTTGCCACCGGCGGTCGACGCTGGTTGGACCGAGAAATTGAAATCCTGCTTGTCTCCTGAGATCGTGGTGGAGTTACTCCCTGAACAGTCCCCGCTCGCAAATAGGGAAAGGGCCTTTTGATCGGTCTGAAGAGCGATCTCCCGCACCTTCCCACCTTCAGTAGGACCCGAAAAATGGGCACGAAATGAAACGCACTGGCCCGGCACGACGTTTTGCGTGCCAGGGTTGATGGTGACCTTTGCCCAACCCGTAGCCGAAACCAAAAACACAAGGAGCATGCGCATAGGTGTTCTCCTATGCCTCATTATAGACCATTGCACTGAGAGCACGTTGCAAAATCAACCCCGTGAGCGAGGGAGAGATAAAAATGTCTGGAACGCAGCGCGCGGATCACTGGAAAAGCACAATAAAGCCCGCACGCCGGTTTCTGGCTCGCGTGTCATCGCCCGCCCCCGGAATTCGCCCGACGCCCACCGCTTCCACACGACTGTCGGCTACGCCTAGGCCTTTAAGATAGGACTTCGCGGCGTCGGCGCGGCGTTGCCCCAGCGCGAGGTTGTACTCGTAGCTGCCCGTCTCATCGCAGTACCCCTCCACCTGGACAGTCGCCTGTGGGTGTTTCTTTATCCACTCTGCGTCCGCCCGGAGCGCTTTTTTCGCCTCGGACCGAAGGATCGCTTTGTCGTAGTCGAAATAGGCATTGGCCAGATCCACACTCTTGGGGCTCTCCACCACTCGTGGAATGGCTCTGAGAGGAGTGCTGGGCAAACTTAAGGCGGGGTCATCAGAAGCCCGCTCCTTCAAACTACAACCGGCAATGAGTGCCATGACCAATAGAAGAATACGTCTCATAACCCGCCCCTTTCGGAGGTCTTCACACTTCAAGGAGCGTGCCAGATATCGGAGCGAACTTTCAGGGGGTAACAGGTCAGAAAAAACGGGAGAGGGCTGTAATTTGTCACGCGAGTGTCGGCAATTGTTGTCGCCAGTGGGAGGAGCTTTGGGCGAGCTGCCTTACGTAACCAACAATGTCCTCACGAACTTCACGCGGCAACCGATTGGCGTCTACAATGTGCTCATCGGGAACGAAACGAAAGGTAAGATTGATCCGCCTGATTCTCACCCCGTGCAGGACGACGGGGAATTGGAAGCCACCATTTCTCTTCACCCTCTGAACTCGATGAAAGACCTCAGATTTCCAAAAAGTTCCCCCAAACGCCTGGAACTCGCCGTTCTTGAGCCAGTGCTCCCGGACAACCGCGTCCCTTGACCCCTTCGATCGGCTCTTCACGAACTGAAAAAGCGCGCTCTCACCGAATGACAGCGAGGCAACGGGCCCCGGCTCATAGTCGCGGTGTTCTCCCACCGAGGCGACATCCACCCAGCGGCCGTCCTCTTCCACTTTTCCATAGTAATTAATGAGACAAGTGTTGAGGTGCCAGCCCGGGGGTGTGCCCATCGACGCCCGAATCTTCGCCTCCATCTTCCCGACTAAGCTGGACAGAAACTCAGGGTATGGTTCAGCCCGCACACACCGGTTCAACACGCCCTTCGGCGGATGGTAGTAATCTAGACAGGCGAACTGCCAGTTGCCGAGCCAGTACACCGGACGCTTCAGCCGGCGCTGCCATTCGCCATCCGGTGGTGGGTTGTGGTTCGAGTATCTCTCTTCCCAAATGGGCACCAGACTGGTGAGCCACTTCACCATAACAGCCTCGAGCGGGGGGCCCACAAAGCCTGGAATCACAAATAGTTCTTGGTTTTTCTTCATGGAATGTCATGCTCTATACACTGAAAAAGACCGGGATCGGCATGAAAAACTTCCATCTAGCGGGGCTGACCTTCCTCGCCATGATTCTCGGGGCCGCATTCGGCCTGGCCGGGTTCGAGATGAGTTTGGTCTCCCAGATCGCGAAGATTCTCATCACCCTTTTCCGATGGGCCGCGACACCGCTCGTGTTTTTTGCCATTTTGGACGCCGTTCTTAAGTTTGAGATCCGGATGAAGGGAATTCAATACCTCGTGCTGGTGACGGGCCTCAACCTTGTTGCCGCGATCACCATCGCCCTCGCCGTCTCCAACGTCTTTCACGCTGGGCGCTACCTTCCCCTCACATCACCGAGTGTAACCGCCGAAACCCGGCCAAGCTTCTCAAGTCCCCAATCCACCAAACTCGATCAGGTGATGCCAATCGCCATTTTTTCCGCTCTGGCGTTGGGCCTTCTCGGCCGAAGATTTCGCTTTAAGCTGAATCCCGTGAGTGAAAAGGGTTACTCCTTGTGCATCAAGCTTATCGATAAGCTGGTGCTCCTTGTTCCGATTGCGGTTTTCGGAGCCGTGGGAAAGGCTATGGGCACACACGGCCTCACCGTTCTCTCCGGACTGGGTAGCTACTTCATCGTCACGGTCGGTGGTATGGGGTTGCACGTCTTATTCATCTACCATTCGTGGATCGTTTTTTATGCACGCATGCCGCTGCGACAGTTTTGGTCGGTGGCCCGATCGCCCGCTCTGTACGCCTTTGGAATCAACAGCAGTCTCGCCACACTTCCCGAAACTCTGAAGGCGCTCGATCGCCTCGGAGTCAGTCGAGGAGCCTCGACATTAGCCGCTTGCATAGGGACCAATTTCAACAACGACGGAATCTTGCTCTACGAGGTGGTGGCCGCCCTCTTCATGGCCCAGGCTTACGGCTTTCACTGGTCGCTCACATATCAAATCACCGTTGCGGCGGTATGCATCATCGCGATGGTCGGTGTCGGCGGGGTTCCCGAGGCGGGCATAATCTCACTGTCGCTCGTTCTCACAACGGTTGGGCTTCCGTTCGAAGGCGTTCCACTGCTGTTGGGGGTCGATTGGTTCGTGGCCCGGCTAAGATCGGTCACCAATGTGCTCGGTGATATGACCGGCTCGATCGCGATTGATCGTTTCCTGAAGCAGGATTTACGCCTATAATTTTCCAGTGATCCTGCTCAACCAAGTCTTTAGGTTTTTTAAGCTCGTCCACTCCGAGTCATCGGCTCGTCAACTGAGCCTAGGCTTTCTCTTTGGCTTTTACATGGGGCTAACGCCTCCCTTTACGTTGCTCCAGTTTGTCTACGTCATTCTTCTTTTGATCGTTCGAGTCAATTTTGGGGCAGTATTCTTATCATTTGCTCTCTTCAAGGCAGCTTCATTCGGAGTGGATCCCATTTTCAACACGATAGGCACTCGAGTCTTGCGGGCCGAGGCCCTGGAAGGGCTCTGGACCTTTCTCTACAATTCGCCAGTCGTGCCCTACACCTTCTTTTACAACAGCATCATCATGGGCGCCGTCACGGTCAGCGTGGCTCTCACCGTACCGCTCTATTTTCTTTCGGCCTTTTTGATCGACACGTACCGCGCGACCGTGGTTCGTCGCTTTAAGGGAACCTGGCTTTTCCGAGCCTGGTTGTCTTCCAAACTCTATCCACTCTATGTCAAATACACCCAGTTCAAAGACAGCTAAGGGGGCGGGCCTCATTCGGTGGGGCGGTCTCATTCCCGTTGGCGTTCTCTTTGTGGGCCCATTTGTCTACCTCACTTTTTTTTTCGACTCCCAGCTGATGGACTGGCTCTCGCGGGCGGGAGCAGCGATGAACGGCGCCAAGGTGGATATCGGCGAACTGAAGACGAGCTTTCTCAACTGCACCTTCGAAGCGAAGCGAATCGAGATCGCCAATCCCCTTGAACCGATGAGGAACCGGGCCTCGATCGACAGAATCTATTACTCGTTTCTTTTTGGCCCCGTGCTAGAGAAAAAATTCGTCATCAAGGAGGCTTCCATCACTGGAATTCAGTGGGGTACCGAGCGAAAGGAATCGGGATCGATTCCCAATCCGCCCCCCAAGCCCAAAGGGCCCGGCCTGATGGATGGCCTTATCGACAATCTCGAGAAGACAGCTCGAAAACAGGCCGAAGGGACCTCCATTTCCCAGTTCACCGGTATTTTCTCGGGAAATCTGGATGCAAATATCGAAAGACTCGGGACCAACTCGAATTCTTTCAAGAGGTACAGCGAACTCAGTAACGAGCTCTCCGAGGCAGCCAATGAGTGGAAACGCTTCAACGAGGGCCTTCCCTCGCAGTCCACGTTCGGCGACCTCAAAACAAAGGCCGAGGCTTTGGCGAACCAAAAGCCAGGCCGCCCTGAGGAGATCGCCACCGCCATTCAAACAGCCGTAACCCTCAAGAATTCGATTGAATCCAATATCAGCTCGTTGAATCAGAGCAAGGAGACCCTCACGGGCAACGTCCAGAAGATCAACCAGCAGATCAGTTCCTTTGACGATGCCATCAATGCCGACATTGCTTCGGTGCGCCAATCGCTCCACATACCGTCAGTGGAGCTGAAGGATATTACGCCGTCCATTCTGGGGCCGCACCTCATGCATTGGGTGACCGAGGCTATCTATTGGGCCGATCTTTCCCGCAAGTACCTGCCAAAGAGGGCAAAAGATCAGTCGATGAGAGTTGAGGTCAAGAGAGCGCGAGGCACTGACATCCACTTCGCCAAGGTCCGCACCTATCCGACCTTTCTCGTGGAAAAAGCTTCGATTCAATCTAACGTCGGGGCCAACAGTCGCGCCGGCAATATTGAGGGCTCTATATTGGGACTCAACACCAATCCACCCGCCTACGGAAAACCAACAAGCTTTTCTCTCAAAGGGGAGTTTCCGGCGGCCCGAATTTATGGTGCGAACATCTCGATTGTTTTGGATCATGTGAGCGAGGACGCCTATGAACGGGCGCACATCAAGATGGACGCATTCCCCATTGAGAATGCCATACTCTCGACCGATCCGAGTCTTTCGCTGGGAATTGAGAACGCCAGTGGAAAAGCCTCAATCGATTTGTTACTGGCCGACAATAAGATAGAGGGCGAGTTCACATCCATGATCGCTGGGGTCCGCTACAAAACCTCATCCACGCGCCCGGAGCTCGATGCCATTCTCAAATCGGTGACCGGTCGTCTAGCAGCATTCGAGATGAAGGCCTCGGTCAAAGGAACGTTCGATGACCTGAAGTTTAAGATCACAAGTGATCTCGGAGAAAAGTTGGCTACAGCCATTTCCAGCGAGTTTCAAAAGCAGATCACTATCCTCAACGAACGCGTTAAGAAGGTAGTGGAGAGCGAAATTGCGGTTAAGAAGGCAGACCTTCTGAAGCAGTTTGAAAAGGAGAGGGCTTTAGCCCTCGCTCCCATCGACGATAGAATTCAGGTGGCCCGAGAGGCCCTGAAGATAGCAAGTACCGCGGAATCTCGATTCGAGGCGGAGAAGAATCGGCTGGCCAAGCAGACTACCGACCAGGCTAAGGCCAAGGCAGCCGAAAAGGTTCAGGAGGCCGGCAAGGCCCTGAAAAACTCGATCAAGATCCCGGGGTTCTGATCAACCCAGCGAGAAGGCGAGCCACCTCGGCATGGCCGAGTTCATTGAAATGGCCATCTATAGAATGGTAAAGCTTTTTCCCCTCAGCCGCGAGTCGTCGCAAGTCTGGAGTCGTATCAAACACGGAGACTCCATCGGCCTTGAGCTCCCGGGCTAGAACCTCGTAGCTCTGATATTGAACCTCAGAGAATATCTTTGGCCCCATCAGCGGATCGAGTGGAGCGTAGACCATCTCTTTGGAGGGAAACAGCACCAACCAGAATCTCTTCTTTGCTCCTTGCGCGAAACTTGCGGCCGCTCCGGCAAGCTCCCGGTTGATCTCCACTCCCTCGCGCACGTTTCGGTTCCCATAGGATATGTAGGGATCCCAATATTCCTTGGTGGGGAACATGAAGAAGTGCCCCTTCCATCGCCAGGGAATGGTGTGGAATCTCGCCGAGGGTTGGGCGAAGGTCTTGTAGAACTGGTACTGCAGCGAAAGATTGGTGACCCATTTCAGAAGATGGGCGGCTCGCTCATTGGGCCTGAGTGATGCTGTGAAGAGGTCGTCATCGTATTCCTGTTTCCGCCCGGTGTAGGTTTTGAGCGGCTGGATCTTAGGGTGCGCGTCGTAGCTAAAGTCATTCGCGAAGACCCCGTAGATCACAGTCGACGGCTCATAAGCCATTCCCACCTCGACCATCCGGTTGTACTGCACGGGCCCAGTCCCCCCCACCCCAAGATTCAACACTCGCTTTCCGAGACCCCTCTCCAGGAGGCTCGTGAAGATGTCTTCTTCTTTGACATAGCTGCCAAAGACGAAGGAATCGCCGACCACCAGAATGTCGGTCTTCATCAGGGGAGGAAGGAGGCGCCTGACGCCTCCGTGAAACCCGTTGAAGATACGCCGATTTGAGTAGGGCACCTTCTCCGCCTCTTCGATCATGCTCTTCAAAGGGTCTCCCACGAGAGTGGGGACCAATCGCAGCACCAGCTCAACGAGCGTGAACGTGAGCGCAATCACCAAAACCGCGTCACGAACGATGGCAGGAGGACGCGGCACCCGAATCATTCCGTAAATTTACCACACCTTCCAAAACCGCCCCCCGAAAACCGGGTGTATACAGACTGGCCACTTGTTAAGAACCATCACGGCGTACGGCCCGAAAAACCCAATTATTTCAATACTTTTTTTGGCACAGCGATTGCTTTTCTAAAGGCTACCTATGCAAAAATATACGGCAAGAATCAGTACACTGGTGTCAACGCTCTTTACAGCGGCCGCGCTCCTCCTTTCGGCGTGCGGCAAACTCAACATAGGAGAATTTGCTTCCTACGTGAGTACGTTCGAAGCTGAAGCGGCGGCCCGCGGCCAGGAACTGCACGTAGACAACCTCGTGATCAAGCTCGACTCGTCACTCCCGAACACAATTCGGGCGCAATGCCAGGAGCGCCCCTTCGCGACCCCCACGATTGCGGTGAACCAAACGATCTGGGACAAGTCGAGCGACGAAGACAAAGAGGCGCTGCTCATGCACGAGCTCGGTCACTGCGTTCTTCACCGCGATCACAAAAAAGGCGACTTTCCCGATGGCACGGCCATCAGCCTAATGCGCGCCGTTTCGCCGTACGGAAAATCGTACGAGGCCCATCGCCAGTACTACCTCGACGAACTCTTCGACAATAACGACTGATAGCTCCGTTGACACACCACCGGCTGTGCTCCTTTAATTCCAATTCAAGGGGGCAGAAATGCACAAACTTCTTCGGTGGGTTCTTCCATCTCTTCTCATCGCATCTTTCGCGGTATCTCAGGATCGTTTCCCAGAAGGCGTCTTTGCCGGGAAAGGCCTCAAGACCTACGCCGACGGCACGACCAAGACCTACACTCTCGAATTTACGATCAAGGGGAATCAGCTGAACTTCAGCTACCAATTGCCTTCGGGGCCCGTGGGTTACGCGTTGGAGCTCACGTACGAAAAGTTTGGGTTCTTCAAAGTGGGGACCATCGGCGAAGGTTATTGCGGCGCATCCTTCTGTCACTATTCGGTCCAGCTCGATCCTGAAACGGTGGAGGAGTGGACCTTCCTGTTTGACGGTTCGCACCTGAAAAAGGTCGGCTCCCTCACGGGCCCGAAGGTGCACGCCTACTGGGACGAGGATCTCAAGCAAAAGTAGACCGCCCTAGGGCCGAAGTGGCCCTTGTTGCCAGATTCCCCCAGCCCACTGGAGAGCCGCGCCCCTGGCACTCGCCTTGCAACTCAAAGAGGCGAGCTATGAACGCACCACACCTCGCATTTAGGCTCGTCTTGAGGGAAGTGAAAACCCTCAAGAGAGAGGTCGGTCTCTATTGCGGCCTCTCCGCGGTCTGTTCCGCCCTTTCCCTGCTCCCAGCGCAGTTCCTTTACTCATTTGCCACCCAACTCCCCGGGATTGAGGTCAACAACCTGCGCCCCTTTCTCACCACGCTCGCCATCGCGGGGACTGTAACCGGGCTTGGTGCTGCTAGCGCGGCTTGGGTGAAGACCTTTGTCCGCGAATGGCTTCGTCTCAAGATCATCCCGGTCCTGCGTTTGCAACTTATGGAAAAAAGTGGCGAGCTCCACCCCATTCCGCTCGAGACTCTGGGCGAAGACCGGCTCTCGATTCTGTCTCACGACCTCTCCGTCACGGAGCGGTTTCTGACCCAAAGTGTGCTCGACGGAATCGATGGTGCGACACTTTTCCTAGAAACGGCTCTCATCCTTCTCCTTGTTTCAGGAGGGGTTGCGTTCGCGCTGGCGCTGGGGGCACTTCTTTTAGTAAGGTTCGACTCATTTCTGCAGCAGCGGCTTGCCCCTCAGGTCACCGAACTCAAAGCCCTTGAGGTGAACACCAACCAACTTCTTTTCGAGCATCTCTTCAATTGCAGCACCATCCGTCCGCAAACAGCCGAGGAGCTCCAAATCCGTACGATTCAAGATCGCCTCCGCGGCGTCGGTGCCCGAGGTCTTTCGGTTGCGCGAAAATTGGGCCGGACACAGGCCATTTACGAACTGATTGGCATCACGCTGCTCACTCTGTGTCTTCTTGCGCTAGCCTATGGAACAGCATTTTCCCAAATCTCCATCCGCACGGCGTTTTACTATCCGTTTTATCTTGTCCCGCTGCTCTTCTCGACCAAGATGTTGGCCCAAGCTCTTGCCGAGTGGCACACCGTCACGCCAAGCGTGGCCCGACTTTCGTTGTTCCTGGAAACGCCCTGCCCCGCTAAAACCCCTGCTCTGGACGCTCTCGTGGGCGGATGAGGACAGAATCAGATCCATCAACCCACACCTCGGCAGGTCGGGGACGGGCGTTATAGTTGGAAGCCATCGACATGCCGTAAGCCCCGGTCGTGAGGACCGCGATGAGATCGCCTCGGGACAATTGCGGAAGGGGGATGTCGCGCCCCAAAAAATCGCCCGTCTCGCAGATGGGGCCGACCACATCGAACTTGGCCTTTACAGGCGATTCCACAACCGGCTCCACCCGGTGCACAGCCTCGTAAAGGCTCGGACGAATCAGATCATTCATCGCGGCGTCGACTACGCAAAAATTTCTTTTGGGCGTGGATTTGCACCCTAAGACCGAAGCCACAAGGATTCCATTGTCAGCGATAACGCTTCGCCCTGGTTCAATCACCAGGCGCACACCTAATCGATCGGCCTCTGCTCTTACGATCGCGCCATAGTCTTTCAGGGACGGGGGTTTCTCATCGACGTAGCTGACACCCAGTCCACCCCCCATATCGATAAATTCGATGGGGTGGCCGGCCACTTTCAGTTCGCTCGCAATCTTGGCCAGCCGAGAGCTGGCCAACTGATAGGGCTTGAGCTCGAGCAGCTGGCTCCCCAGGTGACACCCGATCCCAACGAGCTTCACCAGAGGCTCTCCCTCGACAATTTCGAGGAGCTCAGCCAGATCGCCTTCCGGCACGCCAAACTTGTTCTCATAAAGGCCGGTCGCAATGTACGGGATCGTCATCACGTCCACGTTGGGATTCACTCGGAAGGAAATGCGGACCGGTTTTTTCAAACGCGCAACGATCCGAGCGATTGCCTCCATTTCAAAACGTGATTCAACGTTGAACGAAAAGATTCCCAATGAGATTCCCCGCTCAATCTCCGCATCGGTCTTCCCCACGCCAGAAAAAACGATATCGGAGGGAAGGGCCCCAGCCTTAAGAGCGTGTTCCATTTCCCCGACACTGACGACGTCCATCCCGAATCCCGCCGCGTGAAGAAGAGTCAGGATCGAGGGGTTGGAGTTGGCCTTAACGGCGTAGCAAATCTTCGTATTCCCCAGTGCGGCCCGAAAACCCCGACACCGGTCTACAATTCCGTTTTTCGAGTAGACGTAGAGTGGCGTGCCGAACTTCTTCGCCAATTCGGAGACGGCGATAGCCTCACAACACAGCTCCCCACCGCGCCGAGAAAACGCACTCACTGCGTCGCCACTTCACTCGGCGGTGCCAAAACCTTGAGCGAGTCATCCAAGAGATAGGGCGAAAGTTTGCGCCCCTCCGCTGGAACCACCCACTCGTATGACAGTTTGGAGACCTTCTTAAGTGCAGAGATCCAACTCCTGCTATCGGCCTGGGTAGTAGCCGGCACGAGCGCGCCAGCAAAAACTAAGCGTGACTCGGGAAAATGAACGACAACATTGTCCGACACATACCCATTTCCCGGGTAGATCACGTCCACCTTTTCAGCCCCTAATATGAGGTGAAGACCGGTCTTTAGTTTGAAAAGGTGGTTCGGCGGGGCCATTCGAGCATCATCGATGTGAAGAAGAGTTGGCGCCATCGATTGATCCACGCGTTTCATCAACGCTACTGTTTCGCGGGAGCCGAAGACCGGAATTCCGCTCTGGATCAAAGTTCCGGCGCCACTGACACGATCCCAGCGGTGGCTCGAAAGAATAGCCACAATTTTCCTGGGTCCCATCTTGTAGTCGATCCACGACAGAAGACTCTGGGTAGCCTTTTCGCCGACCGGTGTATCGACGAGAACGAGCTCGCGGTTTTTCATCTCCACCAGGAGCGAATTGTAGGTCTTGGGGCCCGCATGGTGAAAAACGACGTAGGCATTCGGGAGAAACTGTTTCACTTCCACGCGGGCCGCGTCATTGGTGTACGGAACAAGTTCCGCCATGCTTCGCGGCGGCTGACTGGAACAGCCTAAGATCACAGTTCCCAAAAGAAAAAGTCTCAGTATAATAGGCCTCATGAAAACACACTCTACCCTAGTCGGACTTGTTTGTATTTTGGCAATTCTCTCCAGCGCGCAGGTTGAAGCGGCGAAGAAAAAGCCGGCGAAAGCGGGGAAAAAGTCGGAGGCAACCGTGGATAATTCAAAGACGGCAGGCGGATTAAAACTGGAAGACGTCAAGGCCGGCACCGGACCAGAAGCCGTGAGTGGCAAAGAGGTCACGGTTCATTACACGGGTAAACTCACTGACGGAAAGAAGTTCGACTCCTCACTCGATCGCAAACAGCCCTTCAAGTTCATTCTCGGGGCCGGTCAAGTCATCTCCGGCTGGGACAAGGGTGTCGCCGGAATGAAGGTAGGCGGCAAGCGCAAGCTCACGATTCCGCCTGACATGGGCTACGGTAAAAATGGCGTCCCTGGCGTGATTCCCCCTGACTCCACCCTCGTGTTTGACGTCGAACTTCTCGCTGTCGGCAGCTAAGGGGCTAACCTTAGGCCGTCTCTCGAGACAATAAAGCTTCGGTGGCGCTAAGGGCTTCGGACACACAGACTTCAAAGGCCGGAAGTGCCCAATTGTCCTGATTGGCAAAGAGGATCCTTCCTCCCACAGTTTGTCGTGCCCTCTCATAGCGCCCGCTCGTGATCGCGCCAACCTCAGCAAGGGGAAGCGCGTGGCCCCAGCGATTCATTCGAAAATCGGCGACTTGAGATTTGTGATAACCGAAAAGAGGCAGGATCTCGCCTTGAATCTGCTGCTCGAACTCCGTCCGGAGTTCCGAATAGGCGTTTTGCGCGAGCAACTTTGGACGACCACCCTCGAATGCTAGGGGACGGTACACCGAGAGAACGGTGTTCCCCAAAAACCCGGAGGCGAAGTTGGCGATGACGACATCGGTCCCGCGTCGACTCCCTTGCGGCTTAACAGCCACCCCATCCCCCAGAACATAGACATCACAGTAATTCCCTTCGGGTGGCTGGGCCTTGAGACAGACGGTTCCGATCGCATACCCTCGGTATTTGATCTCCCCCATCGCGGCCTTCTGCGATTCCGATAGGTCGGCGACGATGTGTTTCGCGACATATTTCGGGGCGGCTACGACCACTTTGCGCGCCAACACCGAGCGGAGCTTCTGCTCACGATCCACATAGGCCACTCTTACCCCGCCCTTATAAAGTTCGACGCGCACAACGATCGACTCCGTCCGCAGCCGGACCTGGCCATCCATCGCCCGATAAAGTTTTTCCGCGATCCCAGCATTGCCGCCAGGGACCATGCAAGTGCCGCCGGCATCACCGGCCAAAAAATTGAGGCCCGCCGCTGCACTCACCTCACGGGCCCCACCGCCGAACGAAGACCAACAGTAATACTCGACCCAAGTTCGGGCATCCCGACTCCAGCTTTTCCCGAGGTGTTTCTCAAAAAACTGAGCAAGCGAAATGCGATCCAGACCATTGAGAGGTGCCAGGTCTCCTGGAATCTTGGGGAAAACAAACCCCTCCTTTTCATTTCCAACCTTTTCGAGAAGGTCCGCCAGGGGACTGAAGGACTGCGTTGTCCCCTCCTTCCAAAAATCGGTAAAGAGCTTGCCTCCGACCCCAACCGCCTCGACCATTTCCTTGGGGGAGTGATCGACTCCAATCTCGGTGAGAAGCCGATCGATTCGCCCTCCCTTCTCGGGCTTCGTGAAATACACGGCCCCCATGGGGTAGTCGTTCCCTCCCCACGATGCGCCCTTCGCGTTTCCGCCGAGCCGCCTGGCCTGTTCAAATAGAATGGGACGATGCTGGCGCAGAAGGTAAGCGGTGACAAGCCCGCTCATGCCTCCACCGACCACAGCAAAATCCACGGTCTCCTGCGGGTCCGGAATTCCTCCGCTAGATTTGATAAAGCCCTCGATATCCCAAAGAACCTTGTGCGCAGGATGCGGATCATCACCCACAAACTGCTGGGGAGCGACAAGCCCATTCGTCCGATCGATCGGGGAGAGATCTGACGGAACCTTCATTCCCGCCGGCAGCCGCCAAACGCCCCGCGTATTGGAAAGAACCAAGGCCCCGGCTCCAGCTCCCATGGATGCCAAAAACAGACGACGCGAAATTCTTTTCATGTGCGTTCTCAGGATATCCAAAGAAAGCTAGTCTGCCCCGCTCAACGCAAGAAAGGCACGTTGCGCCATGTCCAGCGCAACGCGATAAAGCCTCGGCTTTTTTCGTCCGAAAAGGAGAGTGAGACTCTCGGAATTCTTTCTGGAGTCCACGGAGTCAAATCCGTTCATTTTCGGTACTACGGGGTCCCTTGAGACCCCGTAGTACTCGATGTAAAGTCTCCGCCCGTGGCAATCCCCGTCGTCCTCCAACTCGAAAACTGGTATCGAAAAAATAGACGCCCGCTCCCGTGGCGCACCCTCACCACACCATACCGCACATGGGTGTCTGAGGTAATGCTTCAGCAGACTACAGTCGCCGCCGTCATACCTTACTTTGAACGATTCCTAGCCCGATTCCCAACCCTCCCCGACCTGGCCCGCGCGCCCGAAGAGGCTGTGCTCGCTGTGTGGTCGGGCCTGGGCTACTACTCGCGCGGCCGCAATCTCTGGCGGGGAGCACGCCATGTTTTGGAAAACTTCGGCGGCGCCCTTCCACCATCAGCGGAAGAACTCCTCAGGATTCCGGGTATTGGCCCCTACACGGCCGGTGCCATTGCGAGCATCGCCTTTGGTGAAAAGGCCGCGATCGTCGATGGAAATGTGAAGAGGGTTTTTGCCAGGTATTACGGCATCGAGGATTCTATCGACGACAAAGCAACAACGGGCCGCCTGTGGAGTCTCGCTCAAAAATGGGTCGACGCCTCTCAAACCCCGGCCGATCTCAACCAGGGGATTATGGAGGTGGGCGCCACGATCTGCCGAAAAAGCTCGCCCGACTGCGATCACTGCCCACTGAGGCGCGGCTGCGTGGCTTTGGAAACTCATCGTGTCGATGCAATTCCGGTCAGAAAGGCAAAGACCGAGAAGCGCAAACTGAATTGGTTGAGCCTGGTCTACACCAACGCAGACTCGATCTACCTAGAGAACTCCCCCGATAAGAAATGGTGGCGCGGCCTTTGGGACACTCCCCACATTCCGCTCGCGTCAGCCAAGGATTTAGAGGGAACACTCAAAAGAACCGTCGGTAAATGCACCGCATCAATCGCTCCACTCGGTAGAGCTCAACACACGGTCACAACCAATAAGATTACCGTGCACGCCTATCGAATTAATCTCCCCCGGAAGGTTAGTTTTTCGCCACACGGCAGATGGTTCAAAACCTCCGAACTAGGTTCGCTCCCCATGTCATCGCTGGTTAGCAAGGTATTGGCCCTCTTGGTGTAGAATGGAAAACGATGCTTCACCTTCTTCTATTCCTCAATCTCGCGACGGCAGCGCTCTCCCCTCCGAAGCGCGACCTGCCCGTATTTCGCTCCAGCGGCAGCTTTACTGGGGGCGACACTCGTAACCTGAACCTCGAGAGGATTGAGCTTCTTAAGAAGGGAGACACCGAGCGAATCGACCTCACCTTCACCGCGGGCTCCCGGAAACTTCCCTCGCCTCGGATTCCCCCCTTTCAGTTGCGCTACGACCCTCAGGAGTCCGAAAATGGCCGCCTTCTTCTGCTCTTACAGGGGATTTCGGGACGAAATGTCCATCGGCTGGCTCTCAATTCCATCACGACCACGAGCGACCTCATTAAACACGTTCGAATCTTCCCCCCGCTCGAAGACGGAGACACCGTCGTAGAGCTAAGTCTGAAGAGAAAGGTCGAGTTCCGCCCCGAGCAGGAACGCAAAGGCTCATTGAGACTCGCACTCCGCGCAGCCCCTCGTTAAGAGTGCGTAACAGAATGAAAGTCTACTGCAGCCGGCCAAACAGACCAAGCTCTTCGTCCTCCGTGGTCGCCATCCTCAACGGCCCTTTCAGGGCCGCCTCCGGCGCCTCCCGTGTGCGTCCTCGATCTTGGTCTGTTTGACTCGGCGTCGTGACGACTTTCATTCTGTTACGCACTCTTTGGTTCCCCGCCCCAGACTTGGCAAACAAGGCCCCATTTACTATTCTCTGGGAGCCAATGAATAAAAAAGAATTGTCCAACAAAGAAGCGCTCGACTACCACTCACAAGGAAGACCCGGAAAGATTGAGGTCATTTCCTCGAAATCTTGCAAGACCCAGCGAGATCTTTCTCTGGCTTACTCGCCAGGAGTCGCTCAGCCCTGCATCGAGATCCACAAGAGTCCGGAGGATGTTTACAAATACACCGCCAAGGGGAATCTGGTCGCGGTGATCAGTAACGGCACGGCCGTTCTGGGCCTCGGCAATCTAGGCCCGCTCGGAGCAAAGCCCGTGATGGAAGGCAAAGGAATCCTCTTTAAGAAATTCGCCGACATCGACGTTTTCGACCTTGAGATCGGCACTGAGGACCCCGAGAAATTCATCCAGTGCGTAAAGCTTCTTGAGCCGACCTTCGGCGGAATCAATCTTGAGGATATCAAGGCCCCCGAGTGCTTCACGATCGAGGAGCGCCTTAAGGCGGAGATGCAGATCCCCGTTTTCCACGACGATCAGCACGGCACGGCGATTATCTCCGGTGCTGCTTTCTTGAATGCCCTGCTTCTTGTTGAAAAACCGATCGACCGGGTGAAGATCGTTTTCAGCGGTGGCGGAGCGGCTGCTCTCTCCTGCGCAGAGCTCTATGTCAAGCTGGGTGCCAAGCGCGAAAATATTCTTCTGTGCGACAGTCAGGGCGTGATATTCGAAGGGCGCAAAGAGGGAATGAATAAGTACAAGCAGGCCTTTGCGACAAAGCTCAAGGTCCGCACCCTCACCGAAGCCATGAAGGACGCCGATGTTTTTGTGGGGCTGTCTGTGGCAGGCGCTGTAACACCCGACATGGTGAAGTCGATGGCGAAGAAGCCCATCGTTTTCGCGATGGCGAACCCCGATCCCGAGATCGGCTACGATGAGGCCACAGCAGCGCGAAATGACATTATTTTCGCGACAGGCCGGTCGGATTACCCCAACCAAGTGAACAACGTATTAGGGTTCCCGTTCATCTTTCGAGGCGCACTCGATGTCTCGGCCAAGGCCATCAATGAAGAGATGAAGATCGCAGCGGTCCACGCGCTCGCAAAGCTTGCGCGACAAGAGGTGCCCGAATCCGTTTCGAAGGCCTACGGAGGCAAGCGCTTCCGTTTTGGCCCCGAATATATTATTCCGAAACCGTTCGATTCCCGCGTGCTGCTTTGGGTCTGCCCGGCAGTGGCGAAGGCTGCCATCGACAGCGGCGTGGCTCGCCGAAAGATCGATCTGGATGAGTATGTGAATGGTCTCGAACGGCGGCTCGGAGTTCGCCAGAGCTTTGTGGCCTCGATCAGGGAAAAGATAACCACGGCCAATGAAGGCAACTCTCGGCCGGCCCATCGGATCGTATTTCCCGAAGGAGCCAACTCCCGCATCTTGCGCGCATGCGACATCATTGTTCAGGAGGGGATCGCAGAGCCCATTCTTCTTGGCAATGAGAAGCGCATTCAAACTGCGATCGAAAAGCTAGGGCTTGAGAGCTTGAAACATGTCAGGATCGTCACGCCCTCAACCGCGGAAAATCGCGAGGCCTATGCCATTGACTTGTGGGAGAGCCGCCAACGACGGGGTTTCACGCGCGAACAGGTCTACTCCCTCATGAAGAACGAGAATTACTTCGGCTCAATGATGGTCCGTCGAGGGGACGCCGATGGGCTTTTGTCAGGCGTGACTCAATCCTACCCCGAAACGATTCGACCTTTTCTGCACGTTGTGGGGGCCCGCAAGGGAATGAAGATCGCGGGCGTCTACATGATGTTGTTCCGAGACCGCGTGATCTTCTTCGCCGATACCACGGTAAACATCGATCCAACTGCTTCTGATTTGGCGGACATCGCCATTTGCGCCGCCGAAGAGGCCCGATTCTTTGATATTGAACCCAAGGTAGCAATGCTCTCCTTCAGCAACTTCGGGAGCAACAACCACCCGCAAGCACTTAAAGTGCGAGAGGCAACGCACCTCGTGAAGGGTCGCCGGCCAGACATCTTGATTGACGGAGAGATGCAGGCCGACACTGCTATCGTGCCCGAGATCGTTGATGAGAGCTTTCCGTTCTGTGAAATCAAGGGCGGTGCCAACGTCCTCATCTTTCCAGATCTTCAATCGGCCAATATTTGCTACAAGCTCATGCAACGCATGGGTGGCGCCGAGGCGGTTGGGCCCATTCTTGTGGGTATGAATAAGCCCATCAATGTGCTTCAGCGCTCGGCCGACGTGGATGAGATCGTCAATATGGCGATGATCACCGTGCTCGAGATCAAGAAGATGGAGCCCTTTAGGCGCCAGTCGATGGTTTCGCCAATGGCCCGAGCTTAGAACCTTAAGAACAACCGCTTTCGGATTACTCAATAAACCTCTTAATCATGGCCCACTCTGCCTTGGATCGAGAGATAATATCAGGAAACGCCGTCAACGGCTTCGTGTCGATGTCCTTGTAGAAGTAGTGCACGGTAAACATTTTTGTCGAGCGCCCTTCGAATGCCGCGGCCACCTTCTGGGTGTGCTTCTTACGGTTATCGATAAAGACCGCGGCCGACACCGGGATTCTTGACTTGAAAAATAATGTCCTCAGCATCGCCCCCTTGTGCTGCCCCTCCGTAAAGAGAATCCCGCTTGCGAACGAGATAGTGTTGGGCTTTTTCAGACCCAGCTTCTTCACATCGTCTTGATTAAGTCCCGCTCCACCCAAATGGTCCATGTTGTAGGGAAAGTACGGCTCGTACTTTTCATTCATTTTGGCGAACACGGAATCGGAGAGATCGATCCCATTCACGCGGAGCTCGCGCACGGTGCTTGTCATTTCCGCCGGACCACGTGATGTGCAGACGATGACCTGGTAGCCCTTCTGCTGCAGACTCCTGACGTAGTCAGGAATCATCGGCTCGGTCGGACGCATCCGGACTAGCCCCAGGAATCGGTTTTGGAGCGTTAGAAGATCTTCGAACGAAGTTGCCATCCGCTCGGGATTCTTCTCATCCTTCAACACCATTTCCTCCTGCCAATTGAACCACCCCTCGCTCCCGAGCACTGTGCTGGGTGACAGAAGGGTGTCATCGTAATCAAAGGCGATAACAACGGACGTGGGCTTCCCCTTCTGGGTGGCGAGGAAACCATCGATTCCGGCGGCCACTTCCGAGAACTTGTTCGTAGCCAGGTTCGCTGAAAGTGCGATTGAGAAAAGCCAAAGAACCAGTGACATCGTCAGACCTCCTTCACCACATCAGTTTCTTTGAAGCGCACCTTGAGCGCCATTGCATATTTGTCGTCGTGGCTGCGAAAGCCAACCGCACAGGCTACGATGGTCTTAAGGCCCTGATCGGGTAACCCCAATATTTGGTCATATTTTTCGGGCTCAATGCCCTCCATCGGGCAGGTGTCGATGCCCAATGCCGCCGCACTGGTCATGAGATTGCCCAGCGCGATGTAGATCTGGTTTGAGGCCCACTGCTCGATCATCTTGCTCCGGCCGGCGACAACGAGATCCTTCACCATCATCTTGCGGTAATTCTCGAGAGACTCGGGCTGCTGGCGTCTCACCTCGGCCACGCGCTTAATGAACGTATTGATGTGGTCCTCGCCGAAGGTCTTGAGACCGCAAAAGACGAGGAAATGGGAGCAATCCTCCACCTGGTTCTGGTTCCACGAAGCCGGTGTGAGCTTTTTCAGAAGATCCCGATTACTCACATGGAGAAATCGCCACGGCTGGAGGCCGTACGAAGAGGGCGTGAGCACCAGCGCCTGACGCAGAGCCCTCCATTCCACTTCCGATAATCTTTTGATGGGATCGAATTTCTTGACGGCATATCGCCACTCGAGCGAGCCGATAAGGCTTTGGGCATTCCAGCGTTCCATGCCGAGTCTCCTTTTTTGAAAGGACCGAACTCTAACGCCATTCGCTCCGTTTGCCTAATGGATTCTGATGGGCTAAACCTACGAAGTTCTTTGAAATTTGCCGGCGTAGCTCAGTGGTAGAGCAGCTGATTTGTAATCAGCAGGTCACCGGTTCAAGCCCGGTCGCCGGCTGTTGAGTATTGAGGCTTGAGCGTTTAACTTAGGCAGAATCTTGGTTCTTAAACTGAGATTAATCTTTAGATTAATCTCAGTTTTGAATGGAGGGGTACCCGAGTGGTCAAAGGGATCAGACTGTAAATCTGACGGCTCTGCCTTCGGAGGTTCGAATCCTCCCCCCTCCACCATTTATTTTTTATCTTCCCGCAATCATTAACGAATCAGTTTTTAGAAACTTCGCTGCAAGCACCTGCAAGCAACGAGGCCTTCTTTTCCCAATATCCGTGAACGACTTTGGTTAGAGCCGACGCTTGTCTCTTTGCATAAACCAGCGTGGTTTTAAGATCCGAGTTTCCAAGAAGCTGCTGAGCAATGTTGAGCTCACCATTTTCATTGAACACTCGCCGACATCCACCATGGCGCATGACATGCGTTCCGGTGTAAGGCAAACCTGCCTTCTTAAAAGAACGATTGTAATGGCACTGGATGACTCGGTACGGCAGCGGCTTTTCATTCCGGCCAAAGATGAGACCGGAACACCCGTCGGTGTAGAGACTTTTCAGGGCCTCAAACACCTCGGGAAACATTGGCTGCTCCTTGACCCCCGAATTCGATCCGGAGTTCTTAAAGCCCCCTTTCACAAAGGCTTCTTCGTTGCCTCTGTGCGGGTAGCAAACGGAACGCACTATCTTGATTCGAGAGTTACAGGGTGAAGTCCAATCGAAATGAATGTCTTCCCAATACAGACCAGCCGCTTCAGAAATCCGAAGCGCCTGAAAGTATTGCACCGTTGCCATCACCGCAAGGGCTCTGCCGTTCTTTCGCGCCAAGAGCTCTGTTCGGAATTTTAGGAATTCTTCTTCCGATAGATCTTTTGGCGTGTTCGCCTTGCGGCGATTCAAACGGCATGCATCCTTGTGGCGCTGCTTGATCGGGAACTGAAACAGGCTGTCATCGTAATAGTTCTGATAATAACTCAAGATGGTCGATAACAGACTGAGCTCATGATCGAATGAGAGTCGGGTTAGTCGTTTTGTCGATGCATCCATCTCAGCTTTAAGTTCATCCATCCAAAGATCGATCCTCTGTGGAGTGATCGCCCTGACAGGAAGGCCAATAAGGCTATGGAAATGCAGCCGCAGCACCTTGTCGTATTGGACTTGCGTGCTGTAGGCCATATGAGGGAAACGACGTCGCCTCCACTCATTCAAGATATCCCGAAACATCGGCCCAACGTCGATCGGGGTCGTTATAGCAACAAGGCCAGTTGAAACGATTTCATTCGTTCCAACGGTGTTGTCGTTTTGCCAATTGCGGGCCTCCTCGAGCGTCGGAAATGACTGATACGACCGCTTCCGATTTCCGCTTCTGTTGATTTGGTATTTGGCAGCGTAGTAAGTATTCCCTACGGGAATTCTGTACTCCCGCTTGGCTTCATCCCAATTCCACAAACGGCTCACGCGAGGGGCCTTGGGAACAGGCGAATAGATTCGCGCCTTCCCCTTGTATTCCTTGGTGTTGAATTTAGGTGTCATGGTTGTCTCCTTTTTTGGAGCCAAGCCACAACTTCCCGCACCCGAAATCTCACTGCGCGGCCAACACGATAATGCGGTAAAGCCTCCTCACTCATCAGTTTATTGATGAAGCTCTGAGAAAACGCCAATCGTTCGGCCAACTGTTTTTTCGTCAATAAGATCTCGAATGCTCTATCCAGATCCGCCAGATTTTCAAAGACCGAACTGC
Source organism: Deltaproteobacteria bacterium (assembly GCA_016196825.1). GTDB lineage: Bacteria > Bdellovibrionota > FAC87 > UBA2466 > UBA2466 > JACPWY01. Next base: position 56,582 of record JACPWY010000023.1, read on the forward strand.
TGAGGGCGATGGTACGAGCGGTGGGTTCGAATGGCAATCGAGCCCGTGTTGATGCGGTGTATAATTCATTCACCAACACCTCCCAGGGAACCTCCTTCCCCCTCGGTCCCTAGTGAAGCGGAACGGCACTTTCTCGCCGCCCCCTTTCCTAAGGGTGTGCGATTCAGTGTGATCCGCCCCAGCAGGGACGCTACAGCTTTTTCATCGCCGCTGAGTTGCGCGATTTTGAGTTGCTTCAGGATTCCCTCGAGTTCATCAACCTTATTGAAGTATCTCTCCTTGATCTCCTCGATGTTTTGGCCTGAAAGGGCAGGGACGCGCTCAACGGCCCATGAGACGAGCTCACGATCCGTCGGATGAAACTCCGGATGGAGCTCAGCAATTTGGACCTTCCAGTTTCCTAGAACTCCGAGTACCGGATCACTCAGAACGATTCGCACCGCCGGTTTTGAAGCCTTGGAAAACTCCTCACTCATCGGAACCTCCCTCATCCTCACTATTTTCGCCGTCGCGCAATTGCCAATGGGCCTGCTTCTTGATGGTGAACACGCGGTGACCCTCTTCAAATCGATCGCCCTCGATGCGATCGGGCACCCAAAGAACATCCTTCTCAGCGCTCCTGAGGGGCGGTGGGTTGTTCTTGAGCACACTGAAGGCTTGAGGAGCAATTTCCTTTGCACCGTCTCGGTGCAAAAGTGCACCGACCACGCCTCCCAAGAGAGCACCAGTGACGCCGAGAAATACCACGCCTTTAGCGTTGTAATTGACCGCCTGAGAAGTGGCGAAGCCGGCTGCAGCACCAAGGCCGACTCCTAACCCGACACTTTTTTCAAAGGACGCACATTGAGTGAGTAACAAAGCGCTCAGTAATAGGATGGTTCGTTTCATTGGAGTTCTCCTTCCTGAAGTCTTTTTCCAAGGGAAAGGCGCTTGATCGCATAATCAAGAATCTCTTTCAGCACGTTGTCGGAAGAATCGAACAGCTGTTGAGCACGATGAGGCTTCTCTTGCACCAAGAGTGCAAATAACTCGACCTTATCGCTGAGAAGTGATTTCTTGGTCTTCGTCGACAGACCTGACAGATTATCTGCGGAGATTATCCTTTCAATCGCGCTAACAATTTCGGCGTGACTAGTATTTTCCTTCCAAGAAAGGCCAGCCTCCAGGAAGTCGATCATTCGGAGTCTGTCCACCAGCGACTCCGATGAGCCCCGTTCAAGGCGCGACTCCACCTCCGCAATAGTAGGAAGGTCAGAGAATAGGGCCTGCCGTTCATCGCCTTCGCCCGCGCTCATTAGAACCTTGTTTCGCAACTTATCGAATCGCGACATTCGTTTTTGAAATGACTGACTCGCTAACTGTGCGGCCTTTGCACTTAAAGGTGCACTGACTTGAATAGGCTCTTGAGTCTCTCTATACGATGGCTGAACAAGAGCCCCGGCAGTCAGATGAGTGCGTTTCAGGCACTCCAGTGATAGGTAGCCGAAAGCAGCCACAACAAAACAACTGGCCACACACCGTAGATAATAAGTACGTTTCCGAGGATATTTTCCACGAATTTCCATAAAGTTCCTTTCAATAAAGATAGGAAGGGCACGGTGCCCCGTGCCCTTCCGGGTTATTGGTTAGTGAGCTAATGCGTCTGGTATGGTTCGACGTAGGAGCTCGCGATTTTGGAGATCAACTCCGTCATTCTGGAAATAGGAAGAGCCGTTGAGATACCCTTGGGCCACAACGACATTCGCCGTTGGCAGTCGAGTATCCGGAGCAAGGTTATAGACCTTGCCGAAATAGCTCTTCTCTTGAATTGATTCAATCGGGTCGAGCCCATTGAGATAGTGAATGAGTGATTCACCCACCTTGAATTTATCGGCGGTCTTAACCACACCAAATTCATCTACGATGGGGTGATTCCGAGTTACCTTCAGTTCACCGCCACTCTTCATCTTGAAGAGCCGGATATCCTGCCAATTCGGGCGTATCTCCTCCGTGTAACTTTCAACGGGCATGGCAATGAGGTTGAGACTCTCGAGGGTTGAGTTATCCCTCAAAGTCATGACGTGTGTGAGCACATCATCCTTCGCCTTTTTGATCTCAACGAACCCCTCCGGAAAGAGGAGCTCCTGCTCGGGCGTGTAGCAGGACGACGTACAGAATGCGACGACGGTCATTCCGCCCGGAACGTTACAGGGTGCGTTTCTATCGACCGGTGCAATCCATATCTCTGAGAGATCCTCCTTTCCATAGAGTGGATGCAATGGCCGAGAACGACCCTTCCCTCCGTCAAAGAGAGAGAATTGGCGTTCATCAGCAGTGATATGCCCGCACTTTGCGGACCATTCGGTACGCTCCGTAGCAGGTCCAACATCAAGGCTGTCTTCGTTACAGCGGGTTCGCATCATCGGTGCCGAACCTGCCATCAGCATTTGCGCCCCGAAAACGAACGTCATAAGAGTCGTTTGAAGTAGTTTCATATTTTTATCTCCGAAATAGTTTGGCGCCATCTGCGCCCGGGTCATCGAGCCTCAAACTTTGGGGCTCTATTCATTGAGTGTGAACTCAATGGGTGTCATAAAGACTTGAGTACTTACTTGGCATTGGTGAAGCCATTCATCTCCAATGCACGAGCACACTCATACCAACCTTCAACGCCCGACTGACGAACGCCCGCATCATTGAACACGGGGGCGAGGTTGCGCTGTTGGTAGAGACGTAAAGCAGACACATCGATCAATCGGCTGTTAAACGCCCACATGCGCTCGGCTTCACACGCTCGCCAGTTCTTCTGCTGATCTGTTTCGGGACCATTGGCCGGATTGGGAGTCGGCGACGGCTCTGTCGGTGGAGTCGGTTCAGAGTGCGGCGCGGGTTCCGAAGGTGTTGGATGGTCAACAAAGTCGGAGCATGACGACAAGGTCGGGAGTACAAGAAGAAATGATAGAGTAAGGAGTGTCTTAATGCGTTTGGATTGTTGAGTTTGGTTTAGTTGATTCATAAATTACCTACAAAAAATATCAATCGGGTCAAAAACGGCCATATAGGCCCATCAATAAGGCTCAGCGGGGTCCGCCGAGCAAACCGCAAAACTTTGTATTCTGTGGACTTTTTCGCCCATCAAGCATCAAGTGGGTCCCATGTACTTGGGAACTACTTGGGAGGCACTTGCCAAGAACCTCAGCAATCGTTTTTCCGGACTTCTGTCCAAAAGAAATCGATGCCTGCCATCCCTTTGAATAGATGGCGTCTAGTTCGACAAACGCATGTTTGGTCTGCCCTCTCGACACCCGACTGGTCAGGCGATGGATCTTCTCAGCAAAGCGCGCCCCACTCACGATCCATAAAACCATCGCTACCTTCGTTTCGCCTCCGTAGAAACGGCCAACCATTTCATAGTCGTCGTCGCACTTTGAGGTGAGTTCAACTTCCAGAGCAATCACCTGCTGGCCGCTCTCGTTCATAAGACGCCAGAAGCCGTCCGATCGGTGAAACATGTTCTTCGGCACCCACTCCGGAAAGTCGTTTGGATGCAGGCGACGGAGCTCCTGTTCAGAAAAAAACTCCAGTCCCGATGAGTCCTCAATGAGACCATCCCCGAGGTGGACCGCCGACACCAATGCATCGTGGACCAAATACTCCGATAGATACCCTTCTTCACGCATTTTTGGCATCCGCGCCTTAACGAAGGCAAACCCTCTCTTGTTTAGGGCCCAGAGACAGTAACTCTGGGTCTCGTCACAACGCGCGCGGATATACCCGGCCTTTTCCAACACCCACAATCGTTTGTAGGCCGTCCATAACGCTAGGTTGGGATAGAACTTCGCAGCGATGGCACTTGTTGTCGTCATCTTCCACTTCCACAAAAAATGGAGGAGGGGCGCATCGCGATGAGTAATGACAGCCCGGCGATCAGGCCCTTTTTTGCTGTTCGTATTCATCTACTGCACCTTTTGTTCCGGCTGGTCCGCCTGATCAGACTGTTGAGAAGACTTCTTAAGTGGCGCCAGTAACGACACGGCGGCGTCGTGCGACAGAAAAGGCGTTTGCAGTTCCAACATTTCCGCCCCGACCTTCCAAATGCCACGACCTGGATAGGGCGGTAGCTCGGTTCCCCGTCCGTTTCCGAGGACAGCAATGCTGGATGCATCGTTGGCCATCTGGAAACACAAGACTCCCGGCAAGTTTGCTTTCACTTGCGGATCCAAGGAGCGTGAATCCGGTCGCTGTGTGGAAATGATGAGATGCACTCCGGCAGCGCGCCCCCGCCTAGCAATGTCGCTCAGCACACGTCGGGCCTGCTGTGCCTCAGAGACCTTTGTCCTGTCACTGGATAAAAACAGCTCGGCCGCTTCATCAACCACAATAAATTCTCGTTTGGGATCAGTCTCTGGATCATGGCCAGGACGCGCACAAAAAGAGTCGAAGTCCAGACAATTGGCCTCCTTTATCGCATTCAGCCTCCGCGGCAGTTCACCCGAGTATTCGCCCAGTCTTTTGCAGGCGCTCTCAACATTTTCGTATACAGCAACGTCAGGAATCCCCTCAAACAGGTGCGACTCAAGTCCCTCCTTGAGATCGATGAGGATGAATTGCGAATTTTTGCAATTGAGCAAGTGCGTCGTGATGAATTGGCGCAAGAAAGACGATTTTCCGCCGCCGGTTTGGCCCGCGATCAAGAGGTGTGGCACTCGCCTAATGTCGGCCTTAATGATGCTGGCGCGGGTCTCTCCAACTAGGAACTTGCACGGCGGAAGTAAGGCTACATTTGCCAGTTCAACATTCCGTGGCATCGGATTTTTGGAGAATATGATGTCGATGGTCCCCCTCTTACGGTTTTCACGGAAATCATCGATAAAAATCCCCATGTTGCTTTCGATTCCGGCGCGAGCCGCTTTAAATTTTTCCAAGGTATTCCCGGCAATGGTGACCCGTAACATCTGAGTCAGTTCATCGAAGGTCTTTTCAAACACTAGGGTCGGCAGTCGCCCCGTTGAGCTTTTCAAGCCGGCTTCCGAAAACACCCGGTGGAGTTCGCGGGTCCTATATTGCTTAAAGCCCATTTGAAATAGAGCCCACGCCCAAAATCCACTGAAGGCCCATATTGCCCAGTTGAGAAGTACCCAGAGGGGTTTCGTCGGATAGATTTTTCCGAGATGAAGAAGCCGGAATAGCGATCGGTCGACATGGGCTGCGTACCCGATGTTGCCCAGAATGCTGAAGATGCCACACAACCCCCAGGGGATGAGACCATGGCGAACACCCAGGTAGAGCTCTTTGAAGAATCCAACAACGAAGATAACTACCTTCTCAATCGATTTTGCGAATTCAATTCGCGGATCTTTCTTATCATCTGTATTGAGCATTTATCCCCCACTTCCATCAAACATTACCTGGAACTTTCGACCCTTCTCGACCTCGATTCTGGGCGCCTTTTCCCGTAAACCAGTCATGAGATCTTTTGATTGATCAAGAGCCGCGTGCGTCGTCCCATTGAGAAGAGCGTTGTTGACCGTGTTTTTTCTAACAGCCACTCCTCCCTTCACCTCGGTCTCCTGCAACGCGTCTGACAACCCGCCCACAAAGTTAAGTCCAATCCCGGCGGCGAGCTTCATTGCCTCGTTCCCCACGCGGTTACCTTTAATGCCCGCAATCTGATCGATCCCATCTAGGGCCTGGGCACCAATCGTAAGAATGGTTCCATCTCTTTTGACGAGCTTTTCGAAACGTAAAATGAGGCGCTCCTCAGTCGAATTGCCATTGCCCAGAAGCTGGGCGCCCGCTTCGATGACCCGCTCTCCATTCACAATGACATCCTGTAAAACCTCGGCCCTCACAGGTCCATCTGAGGCACCGGTCACAAGCCTTGCTTTGGCCAAAGTCCCCGGCGGAATCCCGGTCATCGCGCGGTAGATGACCTGCGGGCCAGAATAGGTAATCGGTTTCCTAGTCTTTGTGGTTTCAGCTAAATTTTGCCTCGGAACCGCCGACACCATGTCCGGGATTAAGTAAAGAATTGCCGGTACCATCTCACTCCTGTGTTGCAGGTCCATCTGGGTCATCGCGCAGATCACTGTGTAAGAGGTAAACGCGGTGAAGAATATAATGACTGCCAACCAAACCCGCTGTCTGCTGAAACTGTATTTAGTCCGGTCCCATGTGCGAAAGACCAGATTGCGCTTTTTCGCAGCGTTTGCGCTCGCAATCTTTGCTTCCTGCTCCATCATTTTTTTACCTTCTTTTTTCGTTTGAGCATCGCATCCCGAATCAAAAGGATTTCGTCCCCTGAATTGGTTGAGGCCGATAGATCAAAGCTGAATCGCCGCCCGGGCAGATACACAACCAGATTTGAATGGGCGTGAGGTATGAGTGCCGAGATCGCCAAATCACTATCGATATACTCGACCCCGAAGACGTTCTTGCCACCGAGTACGACCTTCGAGGGTTTGGTCGGAAAGCTCAAAATAGTGCTCTGCCCCAATTTCACGGTCACGCGCGCTACATCGGTGTCCCTCATGTAGAGAGTCTTCGCCGCCGGCGTGACAGCAGCCCATGAAAGACCCGCCAATAACAAAACAAATAGGCTACTTCGCATCTTTATCCCCCGGTTTAGTGACAGATTTGAATTGAAGCACCCTGAGCCCATAAGGGTTACCACGCGACCGCACGACTGAGCTCACGGTGAGCTTGAGCGGAAATGGCAGCACCGATCGCACAGACCCAACGCTCAAGATTCGGTCGGCATCCACCAGAATCTCCTGGCCACTCACCTTTTCGATTTGATTGAATAGTACCCGCTGCTTGATCTCCTTTTCCTGAAAACCCTTCAGCTCCTGCGCTCGGTACTGGATTTCCTCGGAAGATAGCCAGCCCTCTTGGGGTAATCGATTGGAATCAAAACGCCCCGAGAGTGCCTCCGATAGAAATGCGTTCAGTTCCGCGTCCGTTCGTTCGGTGGAACCGGTCGCTGCCACTTGAGACATACAACCTCTTTCAATGACAATCGGATCGCGGGCGGTCACAACCGTTAGAGCAACTAATAGTCCGATGACTGCGAGTGAGAGACTCACGATCGCAAATCGGAGCACATTGTTTTGGGTTAAGACCTGAGACCAGGCGACTGTGTACTTCATTTTCTTTTCTCCTCAAACAGTGGGGGCCGCTTTTTTTCCTTCAAATTGAATCGCGGCAATTTCTTCACCCCTGGAATCGCGAAATACCTTTCCGACACGTGATTTGCCGCGGTATGACCCGCGTTGTAGGCCCACTTACCTCTCTCAACTACTGCACCACCGTATTGGGTCGCCCTGTTCAATATTTTTCCAGGTCCAAATGCCAAGGACCCCATGCCGATCTGCCCGAGGCCTGGTGATAACGAACTCAACCCAGCACCCGCCAGTGCGTGGACGATATAAGGCGTCATCAGCAATGAGGCGGCGAGCAGTACGACGATGCTCAACACGCTTAAGAAATTCACGTCGGCCGCTCCCTTATTGATGTCTGAAAGGGGCAGACTCCAGAGAAGCGTCGCGATGACCGACCACACCGGCTTCCAAAGACTCACCTCAATCAGTGAACGGTAAAGGGCCCCAGTCGCCGATGCGGTGGCAGGGATCACATAAAGGGCAATGAGGATCGGAGAAAAGACATAGAGCAGAGTCCAGGCATACAGAAGAAACGCCTCCGCGATATAGTACGACAAATGAAAGAGCACGAAGATGACGTAACAGACGATCATCGTGATGCTCTCCTTGACCGAAAGCCATGAGAGCGTCATCTCCGAAAACTTTTTGCCCAACTTTTCCCGGATGGCATCAAATTGATTGAGATGACCTACCTGCGTCGATAACGCGTCAGAAACGTCGGCAATTTGGTTTGATACCATGGGATAGCTCTGAAGCAGAATGACGGCTATCAAAACCCTCGCCACCAGCGTGCCGAGTGAAGGCAATTGGCCTAAAGACATTTTGAACATCTCGAGAACCACACCGAGAATCAGGAGAAACGTTAAGAGCGCCCAAAAGCACAGCTCGATTGTGTGGTGAACTCCTCGGGCCTCCTGCGATAACCATGTCAGGTCAGTCAGCATCTAAAACCTCGGTATCTGGAATTTGCTCTTGCGATTAAATTCCCGTTGGACCATTTGAGTCGTGTCTAATGTGTGCTTCGTCTCAGCCTTATTTTGGCGGTTTTGAAGACCCATCGTCTGCGCCTGAAGTTTAAGAGCCGTAGCCTGCGCCCTCAGACTCGAATTCATGACGTGCAACATCACCCCAAGAGTCTCGGCGGTCAGTTTTTGAGCCCCGCCTGGCGACACCGTGTGGCTCGCCATTTTCACCTCTTCCCCCAACCGGTCTATTTCGCGGGAGTAGTCATACATCGTGTTATTCAGAGCCACGGCCTCCGCGACACTCTGGTCAGCGTCCTTTTGTACCTGGGCCTCTGACGTATTGGCGGGTACGGCGCCGTAGATGCGTTCAATTTCGTCCACCGCCTGCTTGGCACTCTCCCACTCGCTGTAGGTACCGGAATTCCAATCTGTCTGGGCCGTTCGGATCATGTTGAGAGAGTCGTTGATGCCCTTATTGATTTCTCGAATCAAATTGAGAGACTCCTTCCCTTGGTTGAGCATCTCGTTCATCTTCGCCAACTGCTGAATCGCGTTGAAGAGAATCTGATAGAGCGGAATATTCTCCTCACCAAAGATGCTCGCACGAGCATTCACCGACCACACAAGTAAAACGATTACGATGTACTTCATGACACTCCTTTTTTCTGTTGGGAGACACCGCGTGGGTATCTCTCAGAAAGATCCTTCAAAACGTCGGACTTTCCGTCGGCCGACGCCTTCGCAATTTCAGCCACATCCTTGGGGTCGGTGGTGGCGAGCCAATACTCTAAGGGGGTTGATTCGACTGCCACCACCGCCCGTTCATCTCCTGCTATCAGGAAGGCTTCGGAATAGACGCCCCGCTCCTGTTTTAAAGAGGCAACGGCTTTCATTTCATTGTCATTCAGCTGCAAGACCTCTTTGAGCCGTTTTTGGTCGGCCCCCTTTTGCATCAGGACCCACTTCGTCGCTGAGTTCGACAAGATGGCGCCGGCCACTTTGCTTTTGGCGAAGTCATCAATGTTTTGAGAGATAGCGACGGACGAGGCGTTGTATTTCCGAAAGGTCCGAAACACCTCTTCAATAAAACCTGATCCAGCCTCTAAAAGGCGCCAGCATTCATCCAGCACCAAAAATTTCATGATCAACGGATCGCGCTGGACCTCGCGCCACACAAAGTCGGTAATCATAAAGAGAGCTGCCGCCTGGAGATCGGGGTGCGACTCCATCCCTTTCAGATCAAAAACAACGATCGGCCGAGACAGTGCCATATTGGTCTTCGCATCTAAAAACTTTCCATAGGGCGTGTTCCCACACCAGGGCGCCAAGATTCGTCCAAACCGGCGAATCTCCACATTGGAATGTTCAGACAGTACGTTCCGTAAGTCTGAGAGACGCGGCTCGCTCCCCGCATAGACCTTTTGAATTGCCTCCTCTATCTCGGCTCGTTCAAGCTTGGGAAGTCGAGTGTCCCCCTCCTCTTTGGTCATCAGTTCAACCAAAGAAACGAGAAACTTGATCTTTTCATTAGAGGGCGCCGACGAACCGGCCGACAGGTCAAAGGGGTTAAGACACAAATTCCCATCGAGTCCGAGCGGAATAAACTGCCCTCCGAGATGATCGCAGAGCTTTCGATAAGAGCCTCCGATGTCGATGACAAAGATCTTGGGCGCCTCCTTAAGGATGTGAAGAAGGCAAATGTTGGTCAAAAACGATTTCCCAGCTCCAGACCCGCCGCTCACGATCTGGTTGGCATTGGTCAGGCCCGGTGAAAACGGATCGAAACTAACCAGACTTCCCAGTCGAGAGCGGAGAAGAACTCTCGGCGTTGAGTGCCCGCGCCAAGGGCCATAAAGGGGGAGAAGATCGGCTAGATTAGAGGTCTTAATGTGTTTCAGCCTCTCCTTGGCGCGGGCGTTGGGAATCGCAATACTGGCAAAGATGTCAAAATTGGCGACCGTCTCCTCGATCCCCTCACAGCCGCCAAGTTCGCGAAGCTTCGAAAGAGCCTCCGAGGCCTGCTGGTCGAGTTCGCCCTCCGAAGCTCCACAAAGAATGATATTGAGTGCAACTTTGAAAACCTTTTCGCCATCCGCGATCATCTGCTCAATCAAGATTCCGAGATTCTCAAGCTTTGATGCACTCTCGAGATCCGAAACCTCATCACTCTTTCCACGGGCCATGGAGAAGGCAATTCGTCGTTGTCCCTTGAGTCGTTCAAGCTCCTTCAACTGATTGAGGGTCTGAATGGAAACCATTAGCTTTGAGCCGAAAGGAAGCTCTCTCAAGCGGGCCGCCATCGCTGCCACCGTTGCGTCGGGCAGAAGTTTTAACGACAACACCCGGTAGTGTTGGCTCCCCAGAGCAAAGCCCTTCGTAGACAATGCCACGTCAGTAAACAACAACGATGACCGAACGTCGGTTGGATCGTAACTGGGTCTAGAGACGCCCCGCTCCGGGTTCCATTGTTTATAGATGAGATCAAGCAGCTCGCCTGCCGCTAAGACTTTTGCCTCGATTCCCAGCTGACGAAGCCCGTGAATCATCGTGTCACGCACCTGCCCCAATCTTTCCATCTCAATGCGCAATTGCTCCTCCGAGAGTTTTTCGAACTGACGACTTCTCGAAAAAAGTCGGGGTTTTCCCAACAGCGGAGCCGATGTCTTTCGTCTCACAAAAACACGCAACCGATGCACCGGGACTGCACCGTTCGCGTCCAATGCCTCAAGCCGCTCCACTCGATCACTCGCCAACCTTTGGCCCATTTCCGAACCGGCCGCCGCCAAATCCAAATGCTGTTTTAAGAGGCCGGCATTTCCCCCGTCGATCTCCTGGCAGAATTGGAGACTGAGTCCTTCAGGTAACCCATTCAGAAACTGCCCGACGCGCTCAGAAAATGAGTTGGTGCGATCGTCATCCCAACGCGCCGAATCAACCGGCAATGCGTTGAGCCCAAATCCGAGGGAGCCATCGGCGAACACGACGAAGTTTTCCTCCACACCCCAGATCTGCAAATAGTCAGCTAGACGATCGCTTACCATTTCAGTTCTCCTTTGTAGGGAGCCCACTTCATCGCCGGTTCGAATGCCGAAAGCGTTCCGGGCTTGAGATGAAATTGCGCCCAGTGGATCAAAAAGTTCTCAGCCTTTCCCCGTTTTCCAAACCACAATACGAGTGCGAATGTTACGGAGGGCAGCCACACCAGTACAAGTGAGTTACCCAAATCCCCCAGCACAAGATGAAGCGCAGACAGAAACAGACAGATCGCCAATAGGTCAGGCACCTCAAATCCCAGGACCATGAGGCGTTTATCGAGGCATTTGGCTGTTTGGGTTTGTCGCAACATCACTGCACCAACTGCCTGACCATATCGACGATGGCCTTGGCTCCTAGACCGATGCCCATTCCGATTACGGCGTAGATCAGGTGGTATTTGGCGTTGGGACTGCCCGTGATGAAGGAGAATCCTGCGTAGCAAAGTCCGAGAATCGCCACGAGTGGAAGGATTGTGCCACTCAGCTTACTCCCAAAGTTTTGGAGGGTGGACTCAACCGTCGCCCACGCCACATCGGGAAAAAGTGTCATCACAAGCAAAGCCAGCACACAGAAGCAGACATGCGACCGCTTCATGCACCACCTCGATTTTTGGGAAAGATGTCGAGAAAGACTAGGCGCCCGAAGAGGGGGAAATAGATCTCCACAAAGTCCTTCGTCTTTTCGAGCATTCGCCCATAACCCACTGGGCTTAGATACTTCGTCCGGTCTTGGGTGGGAACGTGGCCGGCGTAAACGGTGAAACACCCCACCCCCTCGCGATTTCTCTTCATGTAGTAGGTATTTCCCGGAAGCATCATGAGTTTCAGCTGATAACAATCGCTGCCAGCGGATAGATAGGCGTTGCCTACCAAACGCTTGCCTCGCAACAGTCCGGCTCGGTGGCGACCGGAAAAAAGTTCGAAGGCGGTTTGGGGAACTAGTTCAGTACTGGTATCAACTGTCATGGCTTTCTCCTGTTAAGGTTTTTAGAGACACAAACTGGTCGGGGACTAGCAAAGAACCTCCACCTCAGGGACAGCGTTCTTGTCCCAACCTCGTCGAATACCGCTCCGAGCGTCATTCACGATGTCCAACGCCCACTTCGGCACATCCGGCTCGACGTAATCGAGATCCGGCGAATAATTGCACTCGACGCAAAATGCATGGGTAGGGCATCGGTCATACGCCTCTGAATTGCAGCGCGGGCATAAAGTGAAGAATGGGATTTCATCGAACATAGACATCTCCTTTTACAAATTGGTCCTCTCACCCCTTAGTATTGCAAGGTGTGCCAAGTGACGGGGCGGAGAAGGTAACGTGTTGGAATGATGGGAGTGAGGTGCATGGAGCGGACGTTAGGAGGTTAAATCGACGATATTATTGAGCGAGATTCCGGGCGATCGCGGGTGATCAAATGTGAGTAGTGATGGAATTCAGGGGGTTATGGGTGCCCGAAAACTCGGGCGGGGCGTTGACTCAGTGCGGATGAAAACGCTGGAAGGCGGTTGCACTAAATGCAAAGTGCACAGGGTGGGGTCTGATGATCTCAAGTTATTCAGTGTGGCCCAATTCTGGGCTCTCTTTACCGCACGACATTCCGGGTCAGAACCTGCTGTGACAACTGGAACCGTTAGCTAACCCGTTCTATCTCGATTTCATGATGCGTGTTCCAATTCCCCCATTTAATGGTGACCCCGTCACCGCTAATAGGGCCAGACCGAGTTACAAGTCTATCGGTGTAAGTGATGGCTATTTCCCATATTTGCCCGCTTCCAGAATCAATAAATCGACGGACACATTTGACCGCGAGCACGCTCGATGGCTCCGAAGGAGTTACCTCCGTTTTTCCCCTCGTGAATTCGATAAACCATTGATCGTAGTTCAATGGATGGCCCCCCATCTAGAACTATCGACCACGTTGAGGTTTGAGGTTTGAGGTTTGAGGTTTGAGGTTTGAGGTTTGAGGTTTGAGGTTTGAGGTTTGAGGTTTGAGGTTTGAGGTTTGAGGTTTGAGGTTTGAGCCCATCTTCAAGGAAGGATATTCGATACCTCTTCATTCGACAAAGCCTAAAAATCGGGTCGGAAGCAAATAGTTGTGATGCAACGGAGTGGTAGTCTTGGACTGGGTTTCCTCCGTCGTGCGGGCCGTATATAATTAATCCGAAATGGTATTGCGACGCGTTAATATTCCACGTTATTGGGCAACTTCCCTGGTGATTCTCACCGTGCCGTTCTTCGAGTTTTTCGTGTTGAGGTTTTGGCTTCATTCGATACTCAACGTTCGTATCGGGTTTCCCTTTCTCACCGACTACGATTATGTGTGTCCCAGCCTCTTGGCCTTTCTGATCCTGATGTTGCGTCTCCAGCAGGAGGAGCCGGTGAGCCTCCAGATTCGAAAGACAACTGCGGCCATTCACCTACTGTTGGTCGCCACCTTTGTTACGCTCTCACTCAATTTCTCGTGGTTAAAGGCGTCCCATCTTCTCTGGCTCTGGTGGGGGGCCGCGGCGACCACTCTGGTGAGCGGCCTCTTTGTTCTGGTAAAGGCCAGCTACTTTTTTGGGAAAAAAAATCGATACCGCGTTTTGGCCGCGCTTCCGATCGCCGGATCAAAACTGATTGCTCGTCAACTATTCGCCTTTCTTTGGGTTCCGGCCATGCATCTCACCGGTCTCCTTGTGTACGGGGGTCTCCGCCCATTTTTTTCCGACCTTTCTCATACCGTGCACCTCACTAATCGCCAGGAGGAGTACGTCCATATTTCTAATTCGGCCTACACACTCGCTATCGGTGTCGGGTGCAGCGGACTGGAGGGTGTTGGCTTTGTGGGCGCCGCCCTGCTCTTCACCATCATGCTCGATCCCAAGAGGCTTCGTCCAATCTTCTGGATCAATTGTCTTTTGACCGGGCTAATCGCCTTCTATCTTCTGAATGTCTTGCGCCTGGGTTTAGTCTTTTCCATCGCCACTGTTTTCTTACACCTTTTTGGCCACGATATCGGCGTAGCCAGTGCCCTCACACTCGTCCACGATTCCATGGGATGGCTCCTACACGCCGCCGGCTTCTTAGTCCTCTATAAATGGATCTATTCCGAAAGGCCGTCTTTCTCATTAAGAATTCCCGCCTGGAGCCGTGCCGGAGTCGCAATCCTTATCCTCTCGACCACGACGCTTTTTGCGGCTATAGAACCGCCATCGTACAAGCCCATCGATCCTTGGTCGATTCCTCCCCTCGATCCAAATGAGGCGGCCGTCCCCCCCCCCCCCAACCTAGCGTCAGATCCTTCGGAGTATGATTTTGAGCCCACGCTAACACTTACCCCTACATGCGATGATGATGCTCTTGCCGATACCACTTGCCAGGCGGGAGCGGCCACTTGGCGTTACGTCAGCAGCAGCACAATGAATCTCTATCTTGAAAATACCTGCGGTACCCAGTGCACGTGCGGCAATGTTCCCGCCACCGGAGGCGTATGTTATGGCTGTGGGTACCAATCCCAGTGGAAAACGACAAAATGCTACTCTAACACGGGATGCACGATCGCCTGTACGCCGGCTCCCCAATTTCTGGAAGGTTGGTCCGGCGTCGGCTGGATCGCTTCCGCTCTCTTCCCAGTTTGGTATCACTCACGGCGAAGGCGCCGATGTCCGCCGCCGTAAAACAGTTTTTTACACCGTCATAGGGTTGCTGCATTGGTTTTGGGGTGCTGGCGATATCGGAGAAGGATCAACCTGCTGCCCTTCAGATCGGTTACCCAAAGGCAGGGATTCCAAAAGCGAGGAAAATACAAAAGACCCATAAGAAAAATCCAGAGGCCTTCATTTGGTATTGTAAAACACTCGTGCGAGCGTTTTGGGACAGAACCCTACTCTCCGATTCACTTTGTAGCAGCATCGCTAATGCGCTCATTAGTGTGGGGTCGAGAGCCTGAAGGCCCAGTCGGTACTGGGGAGATATCCACGCGATCTGGGCGGAAACAGAGCTTGTCCCCGCTCTTGTTCGCACTGTGGCTACGACCGTGTCGCCCTGTTTCATCTTCAATAATTCACTCTGCTTCTCGTTCACAAAAATAGCCATTCCGCTGGCGGAGTAGTTCTTCAAGGTTGCGGGGATGTTCCATTTTTCATCCGGGCTTTGTAGTTCGATAGAACGACACAATTCGATTCGCGGGTGTTTGCGCCAACGGCGATCTTGTCTGGTTAAGAAAGGGTAGAGGAAATCTCGGTTCGCAAAAAGGATGCCCACATAAACCATCATGCCGATAAGAAATAATCGGATAATCAGAATATCGCTTACGAGATGAGTGTAACTAAACGACTGGACGCCGAGGGCCAGGCATTGGAGAAGATAAAGTGGCAAAAACAAATGGTGCCTCGAGATGATCGCATAGCAAAGCAGAAGTGGCATAACCCAATGGCTTATCGAGAACACAACTATGCTCCAGGCCTTCTGTTCGCCAAAATGACCACACAGCGCATCACCGAACATGAGGGAAACGAATGGAATGAGAAAGAATAGAAAAAACAGCACACGGATTGTAGGCGGCATTTCCTTATATTTCTTTAGAATCAACGCCACCTCTCTTCGATGATCGAGCCTCCCTGGGGGCCGTGTTTTTGGAGTCGCCTCCTCTCTTGGGCACCAGGGAGCTCAGATCATCACTCATGTATTGGCTGCCGTTTGGATGGATCGTTTACGTATGCAGCTTACGCCACCTAGTGGCTTTCAATCGCGGGCAACCAACGTACTACTTTCTTAAATTATAGCACTGCGCGTTACCAGTCTCAACGGGGGCAGTCAACGGGCGCGAATTATGAAGGCCAGCAAAAGAGAGGCCACTTTCCGAGTATGGTTTTGTGCGATAGGATACCAATCTTCTTTAAAAGGGGAATTAAGTGAAAGGGGGAATCGCTAAGGATGTTCGGGTGGGGGGTGTGGACCCGACAGTCCTGGAATCGGGACAGAGGCGTTTTATCCCACCAAACGCTTTTCGGGAAATCCTACTCAAAATTCTCGTCGATTTGGACAAGCAGGCGAACGCGACCTATACGTTCGATATCGCAAAGCCAAAGTTCGTTTTCGTTGATATTGTGCTCAATCGTTGTGGGGTTACCGATTCCATCGTACCAATAGGTCAATTTTTGGACTTTGTGCCATCGTCCTTGGACAATGCGCGCCTGGAGATTGAGCTGAGCAGCCTAAAAAAGAATCAACGGATGTTTTACCGAAACCTCTTTGTCCCGGTCCGGGACAACTACGATGTAGTTATCTTTGATCTGCCACCTGATCTGAGCCATAACACCTACCTGAGCTCTCTTTTTGCCGATACCATCTGCATTCCTACAACAGCAGACGAGTACGGTGTTTACGGGATGAAGTTGACCCTCTCCTCTCTTGAGGGAATCCAATTAGAGTATCCGGATTTGAAACAAGAGGTAAATATCATCTGGAGCAAGTTTGATTCACGAGAAAAAAGCGGACACCATTATATTACGTCTACTCAAGATATTGGGGTGGCACACATCATGCCGGTGGTCATTCGCTCTGACGTCACCTTTAAACACGCACAAACCAAGGGAAAGTCGGTGTTTCAACTCTCGCGCCGGTCCAACGCCAAAGAAGACATTGATATTCTCGCACAGGAACTTATCGGCTTGAGAGAGTTCTTGGCGCCGAAAGGAACTGCATGACAAAAAAGAATGGCCCCATCTTCGTCTCAGATCTTAAAAGCAAAAAAAAAGTCTCTCGAAAAAAGAGGATGGTAGACGCAAAAACGGCTTACGCTTTTGTAAATAAGAGTGAAAAAAGTCGAAGCGTTCGCGCTCTAGGTGAGATTTCTAGGCGCGCCGCTCAAGTAGCCGCTAGCTGTGAAAGTCGCGTAGTAGAGTCAATTCCGTTTCGAATTGGCGCACGACTTTTGAAACACCCCTGGGTTGGGAGAGCGTCCCAAAAGTTGGCTGAATCATTAATAAGAATCACAAAGGCAAAGTAACCTCTTTTGGCTGAAGGGCGGGAGTGTGGGCCAAGCCAAAGGCAATCAATTTCTGCATTTCTTCTATAACCTGTCCGTGGAAATGAGTAAGAGTATCGTTCATGTGTTCGGGCCCTGGTGGCGGCGAAATGGCCGATCGCACATAGTGTTTTAAGGCAATGGGTCTCGGAATAATCGTGGGACCAAGGCCGCGCGCTATCGGGATCGGAAATTTGAATCGTCGATATACAAAAGAAGTCAGGGGATTTTCATAAACTGAGTAAAGATTGTCCGCGAGCGGACAGGCAGCCAGGATAATTGGGACTTGCGCGCCTAAGGCAAGACGAATGAACCCCATTCGATCCTGCCAAAGAATTTGATACCTTTTTTTCTCCGGTCGCAAAGATTCCCTCATGCCGCCGGGCGAAATAATGAGAAGATGACCCTCTTTTAGAAGTTGAAGGCCTGCTGACGGCGAGCCTTGGATCATGCCTAATTTGAGAGCTAGTTTTGAAATAACCGGAGTCTGAAATATTGCCTTGTCACCGAGTGAGCGGCACACTCTTCCCGTGTGTTGATAAATACTTCCGGCCAAAAGAAAGGCATCGTAAGTCGCAAGCGTATGATTGATAACGATGATGGCTGGTCCCTGTCGCGGAATATTTTCAATCCCGACCACTTCATGTTTATGGTACGCGGAAAGAAAATGGAAGGCGGTCATCGCTCTATCGAGCATCGTGGGATCCATGATTCACTATCCGTAAAAAATTTGAAACCCTCATTAAATTGGGGCTACAACCGTCTTGTCAAATATTTTAAAACACCACAGCGCACGGGGTCTACGCAACAAGCGATGAGACGACCACAGGCCCACTCCCTTTTTGAACCGCTCGAACCACTTCCACGAGGTCAACGGGCTTTCTAAAGACAGCGTCCGCAAGCTCAAAGCCCTGGTACTCGGCATACAAATCGGGATAGTCGCTCATCAGAAAAACGCGGATTTGCGCGTTAAGTTTTTTTACTTTGTTCAATAATTCAATTCCGTTCCCATGTGGCATACTAATATTTGTAATCACGACATCAAAGGCCTCGCGTTTTATCTTCGAAGCGGCTTTGGTTCCGTTTTCGGCCTCATCAACCTCAAAACCATGCTGGAGCAGGGCCTCCACCAGTCGAACTCTGGAGTCTTGGTGATCATCTACAACGAGAACTGAAATCCTACTACTCAATGACCACCTCCCAATAAAAGTGACACCCCTAATTTCGGAAGCCTTTCATGGTTACTTGAGACCCATATTACTTCGGAGAGGCGATTGGGGCGCTATTTTTTGGCGAGTATTAATTTGGAGCGGAATCAATGCCTTAGATGATTGTGAAGATTGTGGTTTCATAAAACGTTCACGGTTTCTCGCTATTATTGTTTTTAGGTAGTGCGTGGTTACCTGAAAAGCAAGTTCGGCGGGGTGCCTCCTTCCAAACTTTTACCACGACATCACTACGGGCCGAACTAACCGAGACGTTGCCATGGATTTCATGTCTTCTACTGGAATGAGCGATAATAATAGTCTCTTCAGTAGAAGACATGAAATCGGAGGCAACGCTTTAATTAATTGGGAAACCAGCGCGTTATGAAAAACCCAACTCAAAATCTGAGGGACCTAATGGATACCCGTGAAATCGAATGGCTTTCGAGTCCCAGGTGGATTTCTGCGATGAAAGCGAGTTCCGATTTCCCATGGGTGCTCTTGATCGATAAGGACGATCGATTCGTCAAACAGATGGCGAATATTGCGAGGGGACACAGCATCAAGCTCGTAACCTGCAAATCAGCCAAGGACTTACCTGACTTAAGAAGTGAGAGGTTTTTCGACGTCATCATTATCGATTTTGCTTCGGAAGAGCTTGGGCGAAAACAGGTAAGCCGTTTTGTCGGAAAGGGCGTTCCTGTTCTCATTGTTGGTGAGTCGACGTTATCGACCGAACTTCAGAACAACTTCCCAGATACATCGCAGAAGGTCCTTAATAAAAATGTAGGGGCAAGAGTCATTCTGGAAGAAGCGCTGGCATTTGCGGGCATTCGCCGTTGCCTGGAAGACTTGGGATCGGACGGTGCAGCTAAAAATAACCGTATCGTTATTTCGCACTTGTGGCAGGTGCTGTTGCTCCTTCTTGTAGCGACGCTTATCATAGTTACGAGCCCTCGCGACCCCATTTCAAATCCATCCGAGAGTATTCAGCCAATAAAAGCCTATCGTTGGGATAGGTTGCTAATCCCCTCACAGCACCGGCCTGTTTAACAATCAAAAAAAACGACACTCTGTAGGCTTGCTGGAGAAAGGTTTTCAGTGGACGCGGCGCGCGAGCACAAGCTGGGTCAATCTTTGCGAGGCTTTTTCGTTTGTATCTTAAAAAAGGATGTGCTCAAATTAATAATTCTGCACGATTTTCAGAAAAGAAACAGGAACATTCTTAGCGACCCATGAAAACCCTGCTGACATTTTTCGTTCTATTGTGCATCAAGGCCGCAGCGAAAGTTTTCTATTCTATCGAAATGAGCTGGATAGGAGGGATGACGACGTTTAAAGGGACGAGACTCATTGTTCTACTGAACCACACGAGTCTTTTTGAGCCTATTTATCTCTCGGTGTTACCGGCTTCGTTACTCTGGAAAATCGCAACAACGGGGATTCTTCCGGGAGCCGATATCACCATGAGTCGCCCAATAGTGGGGTGGTTCTTTAGGCTTGTTTCATCGAGTACGGTTCCAATATCGAGGCGTCGGGACAAAACATGGAGCGCTTTTCTTGAAAGGGTTAGGAGAGACTCCATCATTTTGATCGCAGCGGAAGGTAGAATGAAACGATCGAATGGTCTTGATAAAAATGGGAATCCAATGACAGTCCGAGGGGGAGTATCGGATCTGTTGGAACGGGTAAATGATGGAAAAATGGCGATAGCATACGAGCTTGACTCGTTTGCCGTTAGGGTTTGATTCGAGGGTTCCTCAAAATCATGGCCCTTCTATCACGCGCAATTTTCTCAATCCACCGAATTTTCCTTTCGCCTGAATTTTTCTTCGCATAAATGCCCTATAAGCTCGC
>JACPWY010000024.1 GCA_016196825.1 Deltaproteobacteria bacterium
AAAAAGACTGCCGCCGGAAGTCGCCCTCGAAGACTGGCTCAAAGATGCTCTCGACCAGATCTCTCAGAATCCCAAACTCAATATCTACGACCTGCTTCCACCCGAGCGGGGACCAGATCCCACCGGTAACTGAGCCCTTACGTTTCTAGTTTCTTTTCGATTGACGAGCATTCCATTTTGAGAGGGTGACTGGGTCACCTCCCAATGATTCCCATCGGGATCGATCAAGAGAAAACTCTTCTCCCCCCAAGGATGACTCTTCGGTGCTCCCTCGTGACTTCCGCCCAATTTGTCGTTGAGTGATTCGTACCTCGTGAAAAACGCATCGACATCGCTCACCGTAATCCCCAGACTGAAAACCTTTCGCGACCCCGAAGCATCAAATGTCTTCGCGGTTTTCCCAACCGGTCGAAAAAACGCCACCCGAAACCCACTTTTCAAAACAAACTCACTAAACTCTTTGTTTGCGAAGTAGGGCATAACCTCAAACACAGTTCCAAAAAAACCGGTCATTCGCTCAACATCTTCAGTCGCCAAGGTCACATGCGAAATCGCCAAGGTAGCCATTCCAAAAAACTACCACCCCTTCCACCCACTTTCACTCTGGGTTTTTGAAGGGTGAGGTACCACCAGGGTGAGGTACCATACCACCAGGGTGAGGTACCAAGTTACTTTTCGGCCGAAAAGTAACTTGGTACCTCACACCAGAACGTTACGTTCCTCCTCAATGGGCAGGGACAGGTGTCGGACTCGGATGAATCGCCGAGAGGAACGTCGCTATGAATGACTGGATCACAGGCACCAGGCTGATGATTGCCGAGATGATCGGGGCAAACTGGGGCGCCACGAACATCAGCACCGGCAGAATCAGGTTCGCCACGCTCAAGATCTTGCTGAGCACGGAACTGGCTGAACTGGGGCTACCGCCACTGGCGTTGACCATGCCATTGGCTAATGCCGGCACCGTCGTGGCACCGCCTTGGATCTGGCCGAGCAACGTGGTGAGGCCCGAGAGATCGAGCGACGCCTTGGCGTGACCGTTCAGACTGCCCTGGTTTTCTTGGATGATGCGAATCAGCTCTTCAGCTGAAAGATCGCTCTTGTCACCGGTGACAGCGGTCCCACCCTCTTCCATTGGCATCGCAGCGAGATTTTTCATCGCATCGTTGGCCGACATCGGCGCGACACCCCCGGACTGGGTAGCCTGTGACGAGAGATTCATACGGCCGCAGCTGCTCACGATAAAGGCAACAGCGACTAAGGTCGCAAGTATAGGTTTCCTCATTTTTTCGACTCCTCTTTTAGAGCTTTGTAGAGTTATTGGGTGACTAGGACGTACCGGACTGGCTGAGAGCTGACGTGAGCAGTGAGCTGGAGTAGAAACAGTCTAATGCAGAATCCGACATGGCTTAATGATGGGAATGTGGAGCCTTCGGCACAATTCATCCCTCAGCTCGGTTGGGTTTGCTCAATCGGCGAGGGGATTTTGGCTGTCCGCGAGGACGCACAAGAGAGGCCCCGGAGGCGTGTTTACCAGAACCGGAACATGCCACCGGGCATGTTCCGGCATCTCCGAGCCGAGCGCGGAGGACGAAGTGGACGGCCAAAAGCACCCGCCCAGGGAGTAAACGCAACCGAGCTGAGGGATTAATGGGACAGACGCTTCTGAAGGAGCAACAATCGATAGGTCTTGTACTGTGAAAAGCTCTCTGCCGTGAGTGTGCCCTGAAAATACTTGCTGTCGAGCTTGGCAAATCGGATTCTGAACTTCCAGGCTAGGAATTTGTACAGGCTCGGATGGCGTGACTCGATAAAGCGGCAGATGATGTCCTTCACCGGCCGAGCGGTAGTGTCAAGGAGCTGGCCAAACATCCCCATGGTTGGCGCGGTCTCAGTGGTGATGTCTTGATCGCTGACAAGGGTCATTGGAAGCCTCTCAAGCAGCCCACGAAACTCACCGATGAAATGCCCGCCTCCGAGTGGCCCCTCAGGGCCAGCGGTCTTCTTGAAGAAGTCGGAAATGAGAATGTGGCCGCCGGGGTTGAGGACGCTGATGGCCTTTTTGAGAGCGAGCTCCATATTCACGTACTGAAAACTCTCACTAAACAAGACAAGATCATATTTCCGATCGGGCTCACAACTCTCAATGGTGGAGGGGTAAAGGGTGACCTTCTCTCCGAGTCTCTCCTGAATTTTGGCGGAGAGGTAAAGGCTTGGTGAGACGCAATCGACGTTGTAGCCGCGGGCGATCAGGCGCTCGGCCTGTTTGCCGCTCCCAGCGCCGACATCCAAAATAGTTTTCACGCCCGGTGGGATGCGGTTGAGAAGAAAAAGCGAGTAACGTTCTTGGGCCTCGGCGAAATTGCGAAGTGTCGGTGCAAGACTGTCGGTCCATAGGCCGTAGTGCAGGTCTTCAAACCCAAAGAGCTCAGCGCCTAATATTTGGCCTATCGCAAGGCCAACATCCTTTGAATCGACGACTTCCATGTTTCTAAAATCTACTGCAAGGAGGCAGGTCTCGCCAAGCATTTGTGCCCCGCGTGAGGCCTGTGTTAGAAGTTGGGAGATGAAAAATGTGCTTTTCCTCGCATTAGTCTCACTTTCCTCATGGGCCGCGGTCTACTCAACGGGGCCCATTCGCCTCCAGTATGACGATTCCCACTGGCGCATCGGCGCTGCGCACAATGACAAGGGCAACGCCCAGAGCGAGGTACTCGTAGGGCTTGAAGAGAAGGAGAGCTTTGAGCGTTACCACTCCCGCTTCACGGTCGTCGCCGAAGATGTGTCAAAATTCCACACTGAGACTCCGGCTGGCTTGAAGAAGTACTATCGAAGCGTCGGCGAATTCTTGACCAACCAACGGTTTCAAATCACCAATCGCAAAGACACTCAGTTGGGAGGGCGCGCGGCCTATGAGATCACGGCAAACCAGCGCGATTTTGGATTGGGCTACCGCCAATGGGTGGTGGTCGAGGGCAACAAGGCCTATCTCATGACCGCCTCAACTCGACTCTCCAAATTCGATGAAAAGGCTCCCGCACTGACGGCGATGGCCGAAAGTTTTAACCTGAAGTAGCGGTTCAGCCAGCCGCTCAAGATTTAGACTCTCCCACGACTGTATTCCTTTGGTGACCACGCACGCGGCGAGCGGCCGCGTCTTTGCATTACTTGTGTTCAACGCGAGTCGGTCACACCCAAAATTCGAGGAAGACCATATGAAGATCATTTTCTGCGCCGTGATGATGGCCGTTTTGCCTGCATTCGAAGCTTTGGCGGAGGGCCATGACACCACATCCGTCTCTCTTTCCGGCCGGGAGCTTGGAGACACGGTCATCCGGATCACAAATGGCGGGCAAGGACCGAAAAACGCGAGTGAACGCCAGTTGTTCGTCGAAATGGGAGAGCGCACTGAGAGCCACAAGCTCCTCGTGGACCTCCTCACAAAATATGGAATGACCCCGGAGCAGGTCATCCAGCGTTTGAATCTCGGGCATGACTCAAGCATCAAAGACCCGAGCTGGGACGAAGTGGCGTGGGTCGCCGTGGGAATCGGTGGTGGTGCGAACTACATCCGGGAACTCACTGCTCTTCAGAAGGCGAACCCCGATGACCCCTTTCTGAAGAAATTGATGTGGGCTCGTCGGTGGGAGTCTTTCACTGCCGAGCAAGTGCGCTCGTATCACAGTGCAGAATGGCCTCAGTATCAGGAATTCGCGAAGGCCCGGGCGAAGTGGCTCAGTCGTTCTGTAAAGGACGAAACACTACTCAGTCAAATTGTGGTCAGTGATGGGCACGGAAACCTAGTCGTGAAACCGGGCTCTAAAGATCGGGCAACAAGTTTTGTGAGAAACGATCTGCGGCCGTCCGATTGGTACCGGGGGGAATCGACCGGGTGGAAACAGAGAGCTCTTTTTCTTCATAACCAAATTGTGGCAAAAGGCGAAATCTCTGAGGTGGACGCGAAGAGTCTCATCGATCCTCGCTGTCTATTTCCCAGTGGGATGGACTCCTCGAACTTGGACGAGGTTCTCCGGTTCAATGTCGAATGTGAAGCCGAACACGAGGTGGTGAGACTCGTGAATCTCCATCGAGCGCGCAATGGCAAACAGCCTGTCAGTTATAATCGAGAGGTGTCCTACATAGCGCGGGAACTCGCGAATAAACACGGCTACGTCGTGCACAATCGATTCCCAATGCAATATATGAAAGACTACGACACACTCTTTCCCGGTAAACGAAAATATCTCTTTAGAGCTGAGAATGCGTATATGAAATTTGACCAAGGTTGGACTGCCAAGGAGATCGCCTTTAATTTGCAAGAGTCTCAGGCGGCAGGGAGCGACAAATGGCCGCGGGGCTGGAGCTTTCACCCTGGCCACGCCGGTAACGTTCTGACGGATTGCAAAGAGGTCGCCGTTGGGGTGGCCATTGATCCCGTGACGAAAGAAACGGTGGGGTACGAAATCTTTATCGATCCGATGCCCTAGGCGGTCTGGTAGGCGGCGAGTGTGGCGGCGATGTGGCGAGAGCGAGTGTAGGTGTTTTTCATCAGGTCAGCGCCTGCCGAGCCGAACGTGTGGCGCTTCGCAGGATCGCTCAAGAGTTCGTGAATTTTCTGAGCTATGTCATTCTCATCACCGCGAGCGGCAAGAAGCCCTGTCTTTCCCGAAAGAATTGTTTCATTGAGGCCCGGCACATCAAAGCCGACCACCGGTATGCCAAGAGCGCTTGCCTCGGCTGCGGCCAGACCGAACGATTCGGGGCCCAAGTTGGGTTGAAGAAAAAGCGCGCTGCTCCTGATGACAGAGTGCAGTTTCGTGCGCGGGAGAGCGCCCCGAAACGCGACTCTGCCCGCGAGCGCCAGTGTTTGGGTGAGTCCTTCGAGTTTGGCGCGTTCGGGCCCTTCGCCAGCGATCCAAAGGGTCCAGGGGTCGGATTCAATTTTCTTGAGAGCGCGCAGTACGCGATCGATCCCCTTCATGGGGACGAGGCGGCTGGCGATGGTCATGAGATTGGCGGGCGAATGGGCGAGTGTCGTTGCCGTGATCAAGGGCACCGGATTGGGGACGAGGTTCACGTTCTTCCAACCCTCGGCCTTCAAGAGGTCGCAGATGTAACGACTGGGCCCAAGAACAGAAGCGATCCTCTGGTGGCTTTTTTTACGAGCGAGATATTCATGTACGGCGTGCGCGCGCCGGATATCGTCTTTCAGATAGTTGAGGCAGCCGAAGCGCTTGTTGTAGGCGAGGCACATCCACCCGCTACGTTTTTCACAGACCTTGTCTCCCAAGATCACTCGACAACTCGAAGGGCTCGTAGTGGCAACTGTGTGTGATGTCAAAACAACGTGGTACCGGGCTAAGATTGGCTCGAGAATCTTCGGGTCGAGCTGATCCATAAGATGAATGATGTCTGGCGAGAATGTTTGGGCTAATCGCAGCAGGCGGTCGTTGGTTTCGCGCACAAGCGTTCGTGACGAAAAGGAGTTGATGGCAAAGAGGCTATCCAGGAAATCGCCGGGGAACGCGGGGAGGGGACCCGAGCCGCGGCCCGCGACAAAATGCACTGTATGCCCGGCCTCCGTGAGCCCTTCACCGGTCTCCTTCACCACCTGCTCCGTGCCGTAGCTTTCACCGATGGTCGGCGTCAAAATGAGAATTCGCACCCTTGCTATTGTAACAAATGGGGGTGTGGTAAGAGTCGCTTGTGGACGCCAAGTACCTGAAATTAGCTCTAGAAGAGGCCCTTAAGCGAAAAGGCTTCACCGCGCCAAACCCGGCCGTTGGGGCTGTGGTCGTGCGCAATGGCGAGTTTGTGGCCGCGGGCACCCATTGGGAGCGGGGTAAGCCCCATGCTGAAGTCGATGCCCTTTTGAAAGCTGGCGCGCGGGCCCAGGGGGCGACGCTCTATGTGACGCTCGAACCCTGCAACCACCAGGGCCTGACTCCTCCGTGCACTGAGCGCGTGCTTGAGTCGGGAATTCAGCGGGTTGTGTATGCCTTTTCCGATCCGAACCCCCATGTGAAAGGGGGCGGTACTCTGCGGCTGCGGGAAAATGGTGTTGTGGTGGAACGCCTGGCCCTTCCGGAGATCGACGCCTTTTACCAGAGCTATGCCAGGTGGGTGACGACGGGTCGTCCGACGGTGCACCTCAAACTGGCCATGACTCTTGATGGCAAGATCGCAGGGCCCGACGGGCGACGCGAGAAAATCTCCGGGCCGGCCTTCGATGAGTTTTCCCACCTCAACCGACGACGATCGGATGCCATTCTCACGACCGCCCAAACCATTTTGAACGACAATCCTCGCTTTGACGTGCGAGCGCCCGTTGAGCCGTGCCGAAAACGAGTGTATGTGCTCGACTCCGAGCTGCGTCTTTTGCCCAGGCCCGATCTCAACGTTTTTTCGCACGCCAAGGAGCTTGTGATCTTCCACCGTGGGCCCGAGGAGAGGTCGCGGGACCGGGCGCGCCTTGTCGCGGTGCCTCGCTGTGACGATGCCATGGATCTTGTCACAACTCTCAAGACCATAGGCCAAGAAGGGGTGCATGATCTTTGGGTGGAGTGTGGGGCGCGGCTCACGCAGCGCTTATGGTCTTTGGATCTCGTCGATGAAATGATCATTGCGGTCGCGCCTAAGTTTTTGGGGCCAGACGCTTTGGCCGCCCCGGGCGACCTGTCTTTCACGGGGCGAGAGGTCCAATGGCGTATTTTGGGTGACGATGCTATCTGTACCGTGAGGAGACATGTTCACAGGAATTGTTGATCACTTGGCCAGGCTCGAAGAGGTGAAGCCTCAAGGAACGGGTCTATTGCTTCGCCTTAAGACTCGCTTTTCTCAATTCACCCCAGGCGAAAGCCTCGCTATCGACGGGACCTGTCTCACCGTCGTGGATTTTGGGTCGGATTGGTTTGATGTGCAGCTGTCTGTTGAGACCCTTGATACGACCATTGCGCGCAGTTATCAGGTCGGCGGCCTGTGCAATCTCGAGCGTGCGTTGCGGGTGGGCGACGCGCTCGGTGGTCACTTTGTTTCTGGCCATGTTGATGGCACGGCCAACGTGACGCGGGTCGGGGTGGACGGGGACTATCGCGAAATTGCCTTTGAGGCTCCCTGTGACCTCATGATGGAAAAGGGATCGGTGACCCTGAACGGTGTTAGTCTCACTGTGAATACAGTCGATAGGGTCGCGCAGCAATTCACCGTGATGCTCATTCCTCACACGCTCGAACGAACTAATCTCAAGATGCTCAAGGCCGGTGATCGGGTGAATGTTGAATTTGATCTCTTTTATAAAATGGTGCGGGACCAATTGAGCCACTGGAAGGGAACCGTATGTTAGACACAATCAAGGATGTTTTAGAGGATATCAAGAACGGCAAGATGGTGATCCTTGTCGATGATGAGGATCGCGAGAATGAGGGTGATCTTGTCATCGCCGCGGAGAAGGTGACCAAGGAATCGATCAACTTCATGGCTACCCAAGGGCGTGGTCTGATTTGTCTTGCGATGTCGGGCGATGACATCGATCGCTTGGGACTCCCAATGATGGTGAAGAATAACGCCTCCCCTTATCAGACGGCGTTCACAGTTTCGATTGAGGCGGCCTCAGGCGTGACGACGGGCATCTCAGCGGCCGACCGAGCCCACACCGTGGCCGTGGCGGTTGATCCCAATTCCGGGCCGCGCGAACTCGTGAGCCCGGGCCACGTTTTCCCGCTGAGGGCCAAAGAGGGCGGAGTCCTTGTGCGCGCGGGGCAGACGGAGGGCAGCGTGGATCTGGCGCGCCTGGCGGGGCTCAAACCCAGTGGCGTCATCTGTGAAATCATGAATGACGATGGAACGATGGCGCGGATGCCGCAGCTTCTGGGTTTTGCAAAGAAGCATGGCCTGCGCATCGCCTCTATCAACGAGCTCATCAAGTATCGTATGGAGCATGAGTGCTTGGTGAAAGAGGTCGCCAACGCTCGCCTGCCCATCGAGGCGCTTGGCGAATTTCGCATTCGCGTTTTTGAGAGCACGATCGATGGAAGCCAGCACGTGGTATTGAGCCACGGCGAGATCGATCCCGCGAAACCCACCTTGGTGCGCGCCCACTCGGAATGTCTCACAGGTGACACTCTCGGGTCGTCGCGTTGTGATTGTGGCTGGCAACTTTCAGTCTCATTGGAAAAGATCGCCAAAGAGGGAGGCGTTCTCCTCTATATGCGACAGGAGGGGCGGGGAATCGGGCTCGCCAACAAAATCAAGGCCTATGCGCTTCAGGACACCGGGCTCGACACCGTTGAGGCCAACCATCGGTTGGGTTTCAGGGAGGATCAGCGCGATTACGGAATCGGCTCCCAGATTTTGCGTTTCATTGGACTTAAGCAAATTCGCCTTCTCACGAATAACCCTCGCAAGATTTACGGCATCAGCGGATTTGGTCTAGAAATCGTCGAGCGCGTCCACATCGAGATGAAGCCCACGGTGGAAAACGAAGGCTACCTCAAGACGAAAAGGGACAAATTAGGCCATCTTCTCCGCTTTCCACTCCAATGAATTCCTCAAAAGGAAAGCTCCACCTTCTGCTGCGCGGCAAAAACGTTGTGGTTTGGGGGAATATTGGGTTTAATGAGACTCTAGATTTTCTTTAAGGAGAACACATGAAAGTTATTGATAGCAGGGACGCCAAGTCGACCTTCACCATTGGGTTGGTCGTCAGTCGTTTCAATTTGGAAATTTCGAAGATGCTTCTCGACGGTGCCCTCGGGCGCCTCAAAGAGGCCGGTTTCAGTGAAAACCAGATCACGGTTTGCTGGGTGCCGGGTGCTTTTGAGATTCCGATCACGGCCCAACGTCTTGCTCAACAGGGCGTTTTTGAGGCGGTGATCTGCTTGGGCTCGGTCATTAAGGGTGAGACGGATCACTACGAGCACATCTGCACGAGCGTGACACAGGGTTGTCAGCAGGTCGCCATCACAAACGACATCCCAATTGTTTTCGGCGTTCTGACGACGCACACTGAGCAGCAGGCCCGTGAGCGTGCCGGCGGCAAAGAGGGCAACAAGGGCCGCAGCGCTGCTGAAACGGCCATTGAGATGGTCGTATCGCTCCGCCAAATTGGCTAACGCCGTATCCATTCTTTGAGGCGAGGGGTTGTGGCGAGAATAGTGGCAAGCCCCGAGGCGAGGATCAGCGCGCCTCCCAACCATTGGGTGGCCTGCAGAGTTTCGCCGATGGCGAGATAGGCCATGATGGCCGTAATCGGTGATTCCATGAGATAGATGAGACTCACCGTTGTGGGCGAAAACACCCGTTGCACTCGGATCTGAATAGAGAAGGCGATGAGGTTAACCGCGGTGACGAGATAGCCCAGCCAGAACCAACTCATCCCCCAAGGTGCGAGATGAACCCCCTCGGTGAAATAGGCGAGCGGCAAGGTAGCGATTCCCGCCCAGAGTGCTTGATAGAGATTGAGTCCGAGCGTTGAACTGTGCTTTTTGCCCGCCCGGGAGATGAGCATGATGTGGGCAGCCGCAAGAAGCGAACTGGCCAGCGTGACGAGATCGAAAGGGTTGAACTGGGCCTCAAGCACCTGGCACATCAAGGCGGTGCCCACGAGTGAAGAAAAAAGGGCCAGCCACAAGACTGGGGAGGGCCCCGTTCGTGAAATAATCCATTCAAAGACGGGCACGAAAACAACGTAAAGGGTGGTGATAAAGACCGTATTGGAGACCGACGAGTTTTTGAGTCCCAGAGTGTTGAGACTGATCATCACGCCCAAGGTCGAGCCGACCAGGGCGGTGTCGCGAAACCAAGCCTTGTGGAATGACCATGGATAACGCCGCTTCAAAAGCCAGGGAAGCCCGACGAGAAAAACAAGAAAGAAGCGCAAGAGGGCCAGGGTGAGAATGCCAAAGGATTCGAGCGCGAAACGACAAGCGAGAAAACTTCCCGCCCAGATATGGACGGCCAGAAAGAGCTCGGCCCAGTCGCGGGCCCGTGCCCGTGGGTTGGCGGTCAGCTCGGCCACTAGAAGGGGACTCCGGCCGACAGCGTGAAATCGGGCAGTAGGGCTGCGGTCCAGGCGGTCGAGGTCTGAGAGTTGGGGTCGACTTCGTTTCGGGAACGAATGTGCCAAAGCGCTGAGGCGCGCATTTGCGTGAGGCCACTGCGATATTCGATCCACGGCCCCACACCCACGAGCGAGATCTCATGATTTACGTTGTCGCTTGCGGCGGGATTGGAATCCACAAGACGTGTCTGGGCTGACGCGCGAGCCCCTATCCACAAATCGGAAACCATTCGCACTCCGAAGCAAAGCCCCACCGTGAGAAAGCTTCGACTCTGGTTGAGCGCAAGAAGTGCGCCGGAATCGATCTGAAACAGAGTCTGATCGGTTTGACGACCTGAAAGCATTCCGAGGCGCAGGTAGGCGTCCTGGTCGGGGAGAAACGCAAACCCGCCCAGCCCGAAGCGTCCGAAAACCTCCGTATGGGAGACGAAATAACGTCCAATCTCAAGGCCCAGTATCGAAGCCTTGCTGTTCCAGTCATTGCGAACGGGGCTTGTCATCGTCTCGAAGGGAAATAGGATTTGCTTGGCCGAGGCCTCAATCTCTACAGCGCGGGCATCGATGCGAGCAGAGAAGCCCGCAATGGCCGACCCTTGGTAGTTCGACAACTGGCCGGCCACCCCTTCACGCCCCGTGAGGGGGGCCGTGATTGGTGGCGGAGTCCCGAGATTCTCAAACACCCAGAGTTCCTCTTGGCCATATGGCAGAGCCCAAGAGCTCATTACGAGCGAAAGGAGCCAGATCTTAGTGAGCAAAGAGCTGCGAAGAGGTGTCCTCTTCTTTGTACTTTCGGATTTTTTCAAAGAGGGTCGATTTCGAGATTCCAAGTTCCTTGGCCGCCAGCTTCTTGTTTCCTTGGCAAAGTCTTATCTTAGATTCGATAAATTGTCGCTCGATGTCGGCGAGTGTGAGACGCGACACATCACGGTCGGCATGGACCGCCTTTGGGAATCGCCGGCGCTCTTCGATAACGAGTTGATCGATCTGTAGGCTTGAGATCTGGTTGCGGCTCATGGCTCCGGCTCGAACGAGCACGTTACGAAGCTGGCGCACATTGCCGGGCCAGTCGTAGTCCTTGAGAAGCTGAAGAGCCTCGGGTGTAATCGAGAGGCGCTGGGTCTGGCAGAGGTGATTGGCGATGAGGGGAATGTCTTCAGGACGATCGGAAAGCGGCGGGACCTCAAGACGCAGGACGCTGATTCTTTCCAGTACATCATGGCGAAAGGCTCCCGAGCTCACGGCCTGAAAGAGATCCGCATTTGTTGAGGCGATTACGCGCACATCCACATGGTCGGTTCGCGTGGACCCGACGCTGCGCACCTCCCCTGACTCAAGAGTTCTTAAGAGCTTGGATTGCAGCCCAGGATCCATATCGCCGATCTCATCTAGAAGCAGAGTTCCCCGGTGGGCAGCCCGAAAGAGTCCCGGCTTTGACGTCATCGCTCCCGAAAAGGCCCCCTTTTCATAGCCAAAGAGCTCACTCTCAAAGAGCTGGGGCGGCAGGGCCGAAGCGTTGAGCGTGAGCAGGGGGTGGCTCGCTCTGGACGAGAGCCGGTGGATGTAACGAGCGATGAGCTCCTTTCCGACGCCGGTCTCCCCCAAGATAAGGACCGGCCAATCGGTCGAGGCATAGCTTTCCACCAACTCCATGAAGACACGAAAACGCGGGGAGGCCCCAAAGACTAGACCTTCCATTCCACAAACTCCCTTCGGCTCACGTTCTTGTTCAGAAGAACGCAATGCAAAGCATGCCAAACGTAGTGGGAGCGAATTCACACAGGAATTCACGCGCGCGGGAGTCCTAATTACGGGCAGGCGTCCTAAAATCGGCCGCTAGACAGCGGCTTCGGAAACCGCGGGCTTCGGTTGGTGTTTACGGACGACGGGCTTAATCAGCGAGCCGCTGCGCAGGCAACGGGTGCAGACATAAACCCTCTGGACCAGACCATCCAAGGTGGCACGAACCTTCTGAAGATTCGGGAAATGTCGAAGCTTCGTCTTGATATTGGAATGGCTGACCTTATTTCCGACTACGGGAGTTTTTCCGCAGTACACACATCGACGGGCCACAGTTCACCTCAATTAAAGTCGTTCATTTTTAGTGAAATTTCGCTACTATTTCAAGGTCTTTTTGTCCAAATTGAAGAAGAGGTTAGGCGTTAATGAAGTGGCTCCGATGGGCTGGCTGGGTGTTGATTTTTGCGGCGGTGGTAAGCCTGTCGTACGACTTTTACCGCTTTGCCCGGGTTGGCTTTGCCAACTACCGCCTCTCTTTTGCCTGGGACTATCAAGACCACCCTGGCACCGAAGGCATCATCGTATTGACGGGCGACAGGACCAGAATCCCCAAATCATTCGAGCTGTTGAAGCGGCGAAAGAGTGAGTGGCTTCTCATTTCAGGCGCCGGCCGGGGTATCACGCTCACCGAGGTGGTCAATCAGCAGGGCGACTCCGCCAACTCAATCCATGAACTCTGGGAAAGAATCATCTTGGAATCCCGCTCAACGACCACGATCGAAAATGGCCTAGAGTCGACGGAGATCATCCAAACCCGAAAGCCGAACCGTGTGATCTTGGTAACAAGCGACTACCACATGCCCCGAGCCGCCACGATTTTTCGAGACCTCATGCCCCAAACCGAGATTCTCGAGTTCCCCGTCTCAAGCGGACTTATGGGCCCTCACTTCATCTCCGAACGTCTCCCTCGTCTCCTCTGGATCCTGGGCCTAGAATACTGGAAATACCGCCTCTACCTAACCCACCGCAGCCTCGACCCCACCTACCCCAACACAAAACGAAGACCGTAGACCGAGACGTTTTTTTTGCGACTCCCAATGAAATTCCCAACCCGATCTTGCGGTTCTGTCGAACCCCATTGATCTCCATCACACGAATCCCGATCAGCGAAGCGACGTTGAGGCGGGGATGTGGATGGGTCGGATTGGTTGTGGGGGTGGCGCGGGACGGAGCGGGTGGCAGCGGAGGGGTTTTGGTGGCCCCAATGGGACAGCCAAAACCCCACAGCTGACAGGACCCGCCCGCCCCGCGCCACCCCCACAACCAATCCCCCAACCCTGTCCCAGCCCCGCCTCGCGTCACGGCACTGAGATACATGTGATGTATAGTAATCATGTTGTTCGACAAAACTACCAAGGGAGGGGTCATGAGGGCTGTCAATTTCATTGCAGTAGTCGGGGCGCTTCTAATCGTAGGCAACGTCCACGCGGCCGATACCAAAGTCAGCGGTTTCGTGGATGCGCAGTATCACTGGAAGAGTGACGGGACTGGCGACGGATTCACCGTGGATGACGGTGCGGTCTACATCAACAGTGAGATGGGCGTGTGTTCGGCTACCGTGGATGTGCCGTTCCAGTCAAAGGCAGCTAGTGGCGCCTTCAGCATCGCGACGAATAAGATGCAGGCCTATGTGGGTCATAAGTACAACATGGGCGTGGGTTGGAAGATGGGCCAATACGACACGCCGTTTGGCCTAGAGGCCAACGACGCCAATAACCGCGTCTTTGTCCGCAAGGGCATCGTGGGGACGAATATACTTCCGGTGGTCCAGACCGGTGTGTTGATCGACTACGCGATTGGCGGCACCAAGCTCAACCTCTTAGTGGGCAACGAGCATGACAAGGGGACCAACCCGGCGGGTGGACAACCGGAGTTTGGAGCGGTCGTGAACATGGCCTTTGGCTCAATGAATCTCGATCTGGGGTTCTTGGGGCAATCCAAGACAGCGGGTATGACCTATCTCATCGATGCAGTGTTGAAGTACGGGATGGGCCAGCTGAATATTGGGGTTGAGTTCGCCATGAAAAACGACCCGACCTCGCCGACTTCGACGGCGCCGGGGGCATCGGCGAATAGCAACAGTCAGATGGGCATTGGCGCTCTGATCGGTTTCGCGATGACCGATACCATGAGCCTCGACGCCCGCTTTGGCTACCTGTCAAAGGCCACGGTGGGTGCAGGCACCACCACTGGAGCGGTGGTCGATTCGGCGATGGATATCGCGGTGGGGCCGTCGTTTGCGATGTCTAAGGCGCTGAAATGTGCTCTTCAATACACGATGATGAACTCAACGACTGGTGGCACGAGCACTACGTCACACATGGGCACCATCTCTTCGATCTATTCATTCTGATACGGCATCTCGGTGCCGAGCCTTTCGAGGCTCGGCACCGAATCGAATCATTTGCAGGCTGGGTTCGAATTCAATGAGGCCCAGCACGTGTCCGCCGTGTAAAAACTCCAGCCCAAGAGCAACTGTCGATCGCCAACTAAAAGAGTTGGATAATAAAAGGGAGTTGGGGCTATTTCTTTGTGCACTGTTAATTCGCAGGCACATTTTGGTGTGGAAGATCCTTCACAGTGAACACGAGTCGTTTCCGCCAACCTCTCGAGCACAACACCTTCGCCAGGTTTAATAGTGACGGATTGATCACCTAAAGCCATCGCGCCAAAGACAAACGTAATCAGGGACATTGTTTTCATCGGTCTCTCCTTTACGCATCGCATAACACGCAACTGAAGAGGGCCACAAGAGGAAAAGTAACGGAGTGTTACTTTTCGAATGGATACGGTGTCGAGCGGTCTCTGGCCCTGCTGGTCCCGACTAGGTCAGGATTTTCTCGGCGTACCGGGTGGCGACACCATGGTTACGGTCGAAGAAGTGGGTTTGAATCGTTGATATCGTGTCTTTGTCCAATACTGCTTTTTCGAGAATCGAGACTGTGTTTTGACCCGAATCGATCACGAAGAGTGAGCCCAGATCTTTGAGCTCGCGGGCTTCAGCCGAGTTTTGGATTTTGGGGCCCGTGAGAATTGGTATTCCGTAGGCGGCGGGTTCGGCGATGTTGTGGACGCGGGATTTGAAGCTGCCGCCGACAAAGGCGGCGGTGGCGATGGAATAGAGATCGGCTAGCACTCCTACGCTGTCGACTATGAGGTGCGATTGATCATCGGGAGAGCGCAGGAAATGGCTCCAGCGGCGCACACCGCCCCAATTTTTTCCAATCGTCATGATGGCACTCACGAAGCGGGGGGTGGGCTCGTGAGGGACAAAGATGAGGCGCCAGCCCTTCTTGGCGAGGACGGGAAACGTGTCTCGCAGCGCCAGAAAATCATCCGGCCAGATGCTGCCCAGAACGAGATTTTGGCCAGTGAAGAAGTCTGCCCAGGGTTTAAGGGTCTGCTTGCGGGCGAGGATTCTTTCGATTCGGGGATCGCCCATAACCGTCACGGAGTGGGCGCCCAGTCTTTCGAGATAGGCTTTCGAACCTTCATCCACGGTTCCGATCCAATCGAAATCAAAGAGGGCGGGGCCTTGGCCTCCCGTGTGTTTGGCGAAGAAGCTTGCGATGAGACTGAGCGGAATTCTCCTGCTTTTCGCCTGGTGGGTGAGCTCGGGCCAGAGCTCGCGGTTAATGACGACGAGGGCGCGGGGGTTGAGCGCATCGTAATAGCGGCTTGCGAGCGGGGCAAAGTCAAACGGCGCATAGTCGGCGGCTCGCCAGGGAGGCGGGTGATTTCGGCGTTTGGCTTCGCGCTCAATGGCGCCACGGGCCGAGGGGGAAAAGTACGAGAGAAAGATCGGGATCTCGGGGGAGCGGGCGTGGACAGTGTCGATAACGCTTAAGCTTTGTTCAAACTCACCGGCCGAACTGAAATGAAACCAAAGCGGTTGAGAGAGTTTGAGTTTTCGAATACGGGCGGTGAGTCCAATGCGGCCCCAAAGGCCGCGCCGAAGCTTTTGCGAAAAGGGAGCGAGAAGCAGTGTGAGGAGAAAGGCTAAGGGCCAAAGCAGTCTGTAGAGTGTGAGCGTCATGGAGCGTGTTTGAGCTGTTCTACCACGTGGCGGGCCTCTTCCAAAACCACCTCGGGGGCTATCTCTAGGCACACTCTTCGCCCTCGAATGCACGGGGCCTGGCCATTCTTGGAGCAGGGGCGGCACCAGAGGGTTTTCTCGATTATGCGGTGCAAAGGGTGGAAGGGCTCGCAGCCGAGCTCCTTTGCGGTGGGGCCTAGGATCACGACCGGTGGCACGCCTAGAGCGTCCGCCATGTGCATGAGGCCGGTGTCATTGGCGATGACGAGATGGCATTTCTTGAGCTCGACCGTCGTCTCTTTCAGCGACAGGCGACCCTGCAGGTTATGAACTCTTGTGGGATCAAGATCTCGGGCAATAGACGAAGCGAACCCATCGCCGGGGCCGGCAAAGAGTGTGATGTTCCAATCGGTTTTTTCCAGGATGAGCCGAGCGAGTTCAGTGAACTGCCCCCACCTTTTCCCCGGCCATTGTGCGGATGGGATGAAACCGATTTGAGGTCTTTCGAGCCGGGTTTGGGGCGGGCAGGGGAGCTCGGGGCCCTTTTTGTCGAAGGCCACGCCCCATCTTTCCAGCGGCGCGATGTAGCGGACAACCATGCGATCGAAATGCTTCAGCAGGGGAATCTTGAACGTGAGAGCAAGGGATCGCCTCAGATAATGTTTTTGGTAATGGGCGCTGAGTCTTGGGCGTAAGAAGCCCGAGAGAATGCGCGACCTCAGACTGAAATGAGCGTCATAGATCAAATCATAGTCGTTGTGTTTCAGTCGTTGGTAAAGACGCCAAAGCCCTCGCCACCCCGTTTCCCGCGAGAGCCCCATCTTGAGATCAAGATGGGGATTGTGTTCGATGAGCTCTAGGAAATCTTCCCTCACCACCATATCGATGCGGGCGGCAGGAAAGCGGGCGCGCAGGCACCGGATCATCGCTGTTGCCATGACGATGTCGCCGAGCGAACTGAATCTCAAAATCAGAATGCGATGGATGTTGTCGCTGACTCGATTCACACCATTCACGCCATTCACATTTGGGGCGGGCATTGGATGTTCAGAAGTTTGAGGCCGTTCTCAAGGGTTTGACCTGTCGCTGCAACGAGGGAAAGCCGCATAGAGCGCTGTTTGTCGTCGGTGCACTGAAGCACAGGCATCTTGAAGTAAAAGCGGCTATAGGCCTTGGCGAGATCGATGAGATAGGAAGTGAGGTAGAAGGGCTCATCCTCGCGAATGGCTTTGTCGAGCTCGCCTCTGAAGCGTGCAATCTGAAGGATGAGGGCGTCCTCTTCGCTGGAAAAATCGGTGTCGATGGGCCCGTGGGCGATGGTCTCTTTCTTCTCCAAGGCTTTTTCCAAAAGCGAACGGCAGCGCACGAGGGCGTATTGCACATACGGTCCGGTCTCGCCGTCGAGGGCTAGGACCTGTTCCCAAGAAAAATGGATGTCGCGGGTGCGGTGATTAGAGAGCTGACCAAAGATAAAGGCCCCCATGCCGACCGCTTCAGCGACGCTATCCTTGTCTTTCAGATCGGGGTTTTTCTCGGTGCAGGCCTTGAGCGCGAGATTATGGGCCTGATCGAGGACCTCATCGAGGAGCACCACGCGCCCTTCACGCGTTGACATCTTCTGGCTGCCAAATAACACGGTGCCAAATCCGACGTGGGTGCACCGCTCGCCCCAGGCGTATCCCATCTTCATGACCACGCCGAAGAGCTGTTGGAAGTGAAGCCTTTGTTGATCCGAAACGACGTAGAGCATCTTGGCAAAATGCAGGCGCTCTTCACGGGCGATGGCCGCCGCGATATCGCGGGTGAGATAGAGTGTGGTTCCATCGCGCTTTTGGATGAGCGCTGGTGTTGAGATGCCCTCGAGCTCCACGATCCAGGCGCCTTCAGAGATAACGGCGTTCGCCCTCTTCTTGATTTCGGCGAGGGTGGATTCCATCGCGTCGATATAGGCGCTCTCACCCTCGACGGTGTCGAAGTCCACGCTCATGCGACTCAGCGTCGCGGTCATGGCGGCGACACTGACGGCGCGAATGGATTTCCAAAGCCCCCAGGCGGTCTCATCCTTTTCCTCAAGGCGTTTCAGCCACGTGTTGGCTTTTTCGACCTGGGTCGGATCGGTCTCCATCACCTTGTGAAACTTTACGTACACCTCCATGAGGTGATCCATCGCCTCACTGGTAGTGGCGGCAGAGGAAGTGGCTTGTTGCAGCTTTGTTTTGTCGCCCCACTGGTGAAAGGCGGCGAGAAGGCGTGCGAACTGAGCGCCCCAATCGCCGACAAAATTGAATCGATGGAGTGTGTACCCCTGGGAGCGATAGATATTGGCCAGCACGGCGCCAATGAGCGTACTTCGGCTGTGCTGAAATGCGAGCTTCTTGGCCACATTGGGGGAGCAGTATTCAATGGCGATCGTCTGGCCTTGGCCGGAAGTGGAGGTTCCGTACGTGTCTTTTTGTTGGAGCACCTGCGGAATGGTTTTCTGAAAGAGGTTGGGCGTAGACCATTTGAAATTCGCATAGGGGCCGGCGGGCGTGGCAACGAGCTCGGCCCCTTTAATCTTTTCGCAAAGTTCGTGCGCGATCTGATCGGCGGGCCTTTTCAGGGTCTTTGCCATTTTGAAGGTCGGCAGTGCCACATGGCCCATCATTGGGTTAGGCGGGTTTGCGAGGTCGTGAAAAATAACTTCTGGAGTGAGATCCGCAAGATTCA
The DNA here is from genome assembly GCA_016196825.1 of Deltaproteobacteria bacterium. Lineage (GTDB taxonomy): Bacteria > Bdellovibrionota > FAC87 > UBA2466 > UBA2466 > JACPWY01. The sequence goes on from JACPWY010000024.1 coordinate 18,600, forward strand.
GCGCATTCGAGATTTCCCGCGCAAGTGTTCTTTTTAACTCAAGAAAAGGCATGAGCGGCTAATCTACCCCTAACCCCGATGGCCAGCAAGCTAGTGCTCCTCCCGCATAAAGACGGGCGGGCCTGCCAGGGGATTTTGCCCTATGGCGAGGACGCAAGAAGTGGCGGCCCGGAGGCGGCCCCTCTGCGGGCCGTCGAGGACCGACGCGACTGAGGACGAAGTCCAGAGGGCAAAAGCACCGGCAAGACCACTCGGATTTATGCGGGAGGAGCACTACGCGGCTTTTTGGGTGAGATTTTCGACGCAGGACATCCCGACGAAGGGGATGGGGCGGCGGTCGTAGCCCATGAGGCTTGAGAGGGGCGTGAACTGGTTGGCGCCCGTGCAGATCTCGATGTCGCGGCCCGTGAAGAGGGCGGGGTGTTCGTACCCTGCTGCGTGGGCAAGCGAAATCAGCTCTTTGCGGAAACTCTTCACGTAGCGGGAGAGGCGCTCCGCCTTTTGCTCGACGTTTAAGCCCGACTGAAGCCAGCGGTTTTGGGTCGCGATGCCGGCCGGACAGTGATCGGTATGGCACTTTTGCGCCTGAATGCAGCCGATGGAGAGCATCGCTTCGCGGGCGATGTGGATGAGGTCGCACCCCAGAGCAAAGGCAATCGCGGCGCGATCGGGGAAGCCGAGTTTGCCTGATCCGATCCAGACGATCTGATTGTCTATCTCTTGGCGCATGAAGATGGGGTAAACGCGAGAAAAGCCGATCTTAAAGGGCAGGCTGACATGATCGGCAAAGGTTAAGGGTGCCGCGCCCGTGCCGCCCTCTGAGCCATCGATCGTGATAAAGTCGGGACCTTCGTTGCGCTCCTTCATGCGGCGGGCAAGAAGGTCCCAGAAAATGAGCTCACCTACGGCGCTCTTGATGCCGACGGGAAGGCCGGTGCGCGCGGCGATTATCTCGACAAAATCGATGAGGCTGTCGACATCTTGGAATTCCCGGTGAGAGTTGGGGGAGATGCAGTCCTTTCCAGCTGCCACCCCGCGCACGTCGGCAATTTCTTGGGTAACCTTTTTCGCGGGGAGGATGCCGCCTTTGCCGGGCTTGGCGCCCTGGGAAAGCTTGATCTCGATGGCGCGAATCTGCGTGTGTTTTTCGACGCGAGCTGCGAGAACTTCCAGCGAGAAGTTCCCGCTCTTGTCGCAGGCGCCGAAGTAGCCCGTTCCGATTTGAAAGATCATGTCTGCGCCGAGCGCGTGGTAGCGGCTAAAGCCGCCTTCGCCCGTGTTTTGATAACAGTTTGCGAGCTGTGCGCCTCTGTTGAGCGAAGAGACGGCGCGTTCGCCAAGTGATCCAAATGACATCGCCGAAATGTTAATCACCGACGATGGATGAAACGGCCGGCGCCGGCCGGGGCCCATGACCTTGAGGCACGGCACCGCTGAGGGATCGCCGCCGATGTAAATGGCTTTTGAATCCGGAAACGGGAAGGTCGAATGCTTAATGATCGGGTAGCCCGTTGAGTAGAGCTGCTCGCTCGTGCCAAATCCTGAGTGGTTGTTCTGGCCCTTTGCGGAGGCATAGACCCACGCACGTTCGGAGCGACTGAAGGGCAGCTCCTCTTTGTCGTTGGCTACCCAGTATTGCCTGAGCTCTGGCCCAATCATCTCAAGCCAGTAGCGCAGATGGCCCACGATGGGAAAATTGTGCTGAATGGTGTGGTGGCTCTGGAAGAAAACATCGCGGATGGCCACGCCGAGAAGGAAGAGGCCAGCGCCTGCGATGAGGTACAGACCCCAGTTGTCCGCGAGAGAGGGCATATGGACTCTTCGGCCCTCTGCAGAGGATTTGTTATCGCGGTGAGTCTAGACAAAGTCCTTCGCGGTGGCCGTCTTTCGGAGGGTGACTTGGAATGTTGAGCCAATGCCGAGGCGGCTTTCGACGAAAAGAGAGCCAGAGTGAACCTCGGCGATCTTCTTGACGATGGCGAGCCCCAGGCCAAAGCCGGGGACGGTGGTGGATTTTTTCGGATCGCGCCAGAAGCGACCAAAAATATTGGAGACCTCGGTCTCGGTCATTCCCTTTCCGGAATCTGACACCTCTATTCTGTAATCATCGCGCGATTCGATGAGGCGCACGGTGACCGCGCCGTTGTCGGGGCTGTATTTGATCGCATTCTCCATCAGGTTTTCTAGAAGGCAGCGGATGAGATCCGGATCGCCTCGGTATTCAAAGTCGATAGCGTCGAGGGCTTGGTGAGTGAACGGCTTAAGATCGGTGGAGATTCTGACGCCTTTTCGGCGCGCCACAAATTTCAAGCGGCCCGAGGCTTCACTCAGGAGCTCATCGAGGCGCAACTTATGGAAATCGATCATGCCAAGCCCAGCGTCGACTCGTGCGAGCATGAGGAGGTTTTGCACGAGCCCGATGAGCTGACTCACCTCTTGGGAGGTGTCTTGAAGAGCGTCCTTCACATCCGTTGGATGGTCCTGCCTGGCCTGAAGGAGTTCCAGCTGGCCACGAATGATCGCAAGGGGTGTCTTGAGTTGGTGGGATGCATCGGCGATGAATCGTTCTTGGGCTGTGAGCGCGTTTTCAACTTGGTCGAGGAGTTGATTCAGGGTTTTCCCAAGATCCCTGATTTCAGCGTCGCTCTCTTCGACCTCAATACGCGTCTTGAGATTAGAGACCTCTATCCCTTGAGTCTTTGCGATCATGTTGCTTACGGGCCTGAGAGCGCGGTGAGTGGCCCAGTACCCTAAGCCCCCCGACACGAGAAGCGAAACCGGGATAAGAATGAAGAGCAGCACGAGAAAGTCTCTCTTCTCTTCTTCGATGAGGGTGAGGGGTGCCGCCATCTGCAGGTAATACGGCCTTGGGGTCCTAGAGAGGCGATAGGTCAAAAGGCGGTAGGGGGTATTTTCCGGCGGAAAACGGCGCACCGTCTGATATGAGGCCCCCTTTTCGAGTGCGAGCGCGCGTTCGGCGGCGCTTGAGGGGAAGATCACGTCGGGGTTGAGGCCGTTTGAATGGGCGATGAGGCTTCCGTCTTCATCGATAATGCGTGCATAGGTCTTCTCAACGGCGAAGAGGCGGTGTTTTCTGGGTAGGTAGTCGGATTCGGCGAGCGCGGAGCCCTTTTTCAGGCTTTCGATATGGAGGGGGAGCGAGGCATCGATGGCGAGATTGTAAAGAAAGGCATCAAAATCGGACTGATGAGTGCGGCTAAAGATCTTGTAGCAGACGAAGCTCGTCCCAATGAGTGCAGTGGCAACGACAACGAGTATGAGAAAGCTGATACGAAGTCGGATACTCGGGAGAAAAAGGCTGGCGAGGCTCAGTGGCCTATTCATTGCTCAGGAGATATCCCACACCCACGACGGTGCGGATGAGCTTGACGGGGTTGTCTTTGTCGACCTTCTTCCTCAGTGTGTTCACGTAGACGTCGATAATATTGCTTTCATTGTCGTAGTGCATGTCCCACACGCTTTCAGCGATGGCCACTCGGGAGACGGGTCGACCAGCGTGGCGCATGAGGAACTCAAGAAGCGAGAATTCCTTTGGTGTCAGCTGAATTTTCTCAGTGCCTCGAGTCACTACGCGCGTAATGAGGTTGATCTCGAGATCTCGAATTCTCAAAACTGAATTGACCCCCGATTGCGACTCCGTGGCTCGGCGGAGAAGCGCCCGGAGACGAGCCTCCAGTTCACCAAAGTCGAAGGGCTTTGAGAGATAGTCATCTGCGCCGGCATCGAGCCCGTGAATGCGATCTCTTGTGCCTGAGAGCGCCGTCAGCATGAGAATGGGGCCGCGGTAACCGTCAGCGCGGAGGTGCCGGGCGGTGTCGATGCCGCTCCTGTCGGGGAGCATGACGTCCAGAATGACGACGTCGTAGGGGTTGCCACTCACGAGAGATTCCGCTGCCCCTGAGCTTTCGGCGATGTCAACGGTATAGCCCGCTTGGGTAAGCCCCTTACTGATAAAGGATGCCATCTTCACTTGATCTTCCACAACTAGGAGTCTCACGGGTTTCCTCTCCACGAGTGTTTAAATAGTCTAAACCCACTGTGGTTGCTGCTCAATCAAATGAATTTGAGATTAGTTTTTTCTTAATGAGATTTTCTGGGTTGCGCAGCCGGGGCTCGTGTGGAGATCGATGAGTGAGCCCGAGGTGTCGACCAGATAACGAAAATGCAGGTCGTGGCAGAGCGTGTCGAATCGCTTTTCCTCGGCGAGGTGTCGGATCCCATTTCCGCTCTCCACGAGTCTTTGCGGCACGCGGGCAATATAACCGAAGGCCATGGGGTGGTTGTGAACCGTCTGATAGTAAAGCTGCTCCGTCTCCTTGCTTGCAAGATCGACGACGGCGCCTTCCGGAGCGAGCTTGAGCTTTTCGACATAAGAGGGGACGTCCAATGGGCTCGCGGGCAGATCGGAGGGAATGTGCTCAAAGAGGGCGACGAGAAGGAGCGCTCCCAAGAGAGCCGGGCTGGTTCCCCGAAGAAGGAGGAAGGCCTGGGCGGCAAGAACAGCGGCTGCGAGAGAAATGATCATCACAAATCGAATCGGGACTCCGGAAAGTGCAAACCCGGGCACATTGCGAACGAGAAAATTGTACGGCAGACCCAGGGGAAGCTCGCGCCCCCAGACGTTGAGATAGGACCCGAGGCTTAAGATCCAGAATGTGACGAAGAGGCAAAACCACGGGCGGGCTTTCTCGCGTGAAGGTGGGGAAAACCAAAGAGTCAGAAGAAGAATCACGACGCCGAAGCCCAGATGAACGCTGGCCTCGTGACCGTTGGCAAGAATTTGGGTCCAATAGGCTCGAGTGAAATGGGAAAAGCGCCAATGGGCGCCTGGAATGAAAAGACCCAGAAGGTCCATTGAGTTGTCGACGGGGCTATGCGCGCCGGTCCAGTGATCGGTGACAGTGGAGATCAGTGTGGGAATGATGAGAGGGCCGCAGAGGACGGCGGAGCTTGCGGCAAGGGCCGTGAACCCTCGGACTGACTCCTTCATCCAGCGGCCCCGATTCTTTGTGACCAAAAGGTGCCATGATAGGAAAAAAAGTGCGAGGAGAGCGCTATAGAGGAACGCGTAGTGGTCCGAGAGAAGGTTGATCAGAAGAAGAAGTGCGGCCAAGAATCCTCGGCGAATCGAAGGGCGATGAAGAAACAGAAAAAAAACAAGAAGGAAAACTGGAATCCATTCACTTGAAATCGTGTGGAGGTGTCCGTTGGCGTGGGCAAACCGATTGTTCGAAAACGCGAAGAGAAAACCACCCAGCAATGAGGCGATAGAATTCTGGGTGAGACCCAGGCAAAGCAGAAACGCTCCGACTCCATTGAGAACAAAGGTGATGATGATGAGTGCGTTATAGGCCTCGCTCAATGTCAGCCAATTGAGAAGGGGCAAGGCCATGAGGCTCTTCAGAGGATGAAAGGAAGCGCCCAATAGAGTCGCGCCCCAAGGGGCGTGGAGGTAGTCCGTGAACCAAGGGTTAGTGCCGTCCGTGAGGGCTTTCTTAAACCACCAGACGTTCCAGTACATTTGATAACCATCACCCGGGTCGGCCCAAAGAGAAGACGAGAACGTGTGGATGTGCGGGTAGGTGAGCGCAAGAAAGGCCAGTGTGTAAACAACGGCCGAAACGCCTATCGCGGGCAGGGTCCGTCGCCAGGGCGGCAGAGCGAGGGTGATTGGCGACATACCCGCAGAAATTCTTTGCAGGAATCGACGACAGGAGGGCGCTATCTGCCAGAGAGCCACCAGCAGAAGCGGCCCCCGGATCCAGCCTGCGGCGGTTCTGTCGATCGGGATGCCAAAAACATTGAAATCGTAAGAGATGGCTGTGAGCAAGAGCCAGCCGTTGAGTGTCCTGAGCGGCCACTTCCCGTGAAGAGCGAGAAGGGTGAGCCCTCGGGCCAGAAGAAGGCTAGAGAACCAAAGAAGGGCTTGGGTCGAAGCCATGAGGCCAAAGCCCTGACCCAACACGCTCGGCTGGCGCTGGAAAAAAATAAAGCCCAAGGTGGGGTAAAACACCAACGTCAGCAGTGCCGTCGTGAGGAGCTCGAGACGACTCATTGGGGGCAAGGAGCGGCGGTGAATGGCATTCGGTAGCGGTCGGGGCTATAGGCGTGTGGCAAATCCGAAAAGGCCTCCGAAAGACTGGTGAAGAGATTGAAACGGAGCAGATGGAAAAGAGCGGCAATGCCATCTTTGACGCCGATCTTTTTTCCCTGCAGACGAGTTCTTGGATAATAGTGCGCGGGGAGCTCAAAAATGCGCGCCGAGGTTTTGGCCAGATAGGCTGTGAATTCGATTTCGATCCCGAAGCGTGCCGATCGCAGATTCATTGCCTGAACGAGATCACGACGGAAGAGCTTGTAACAGGTCTCCATGTCGGTCAGGTAGATGCCTGAGAAGATGTTGCTCATCGCGGTGAGAAAGCGATTGCCGAAGTAGTGGAAGGTTCGGTGGACCTGGCTCCCGCTCTGTTTGAAACGGCTCCCATACACTGCATCGGCGCTTCCCGCGATGAGGGGTTCAAGCAGGCGTGGCACATCGGTGGGGTCGTATTCGAAATCGGCGTCCTGGACCATGACAAACGTACCGGTGGCCGCTTTCAGACCAGCGATGATCGCCGCCCCTTTGCCCCGGTTTTCGGGCTGTTCGATTAGCTCAAATCCATATTGGGATTTGAGCTCCCGGAGAATGTCCGTTGAGCCGTCAGTTGAGTGGTCGTTGATGACGATCCATTGCCGAGCGATGGGACAGGGCGATGTGAAGAGATGTTGAAACACCTCTTTAAGTCGTGCGCGCTCGTTGTAGACAGGGACCAGTACCGTGAGGTGCATAAGCTAAAAGTTGTAGCACCAGCGGCTGGGGCCCGTCCACCCTGCTGTCTCCCAAACCTCCTGGGGAGCGACCAGTGCCTATTGGATAGGGGTTAAGTTTGAGGGGAGGGGTGGGTGAGGCGTTTTGCGACCTTCTTCCCGACGACCTCGGTGTAGATTTCACGCGCCACGCGGAAAGATCCGGCGGGGTATCTCAGGTGGCAATGATGGTCGGGAGCGATCCAAGAGAGCTGTTTGTTGCGTGTGTGATGAGAGTGAAGGCGGGCGCGCGCAAATTGTGGGATGAAACCTCTCTCTAATGTTGTCTGCGCGGTTTCCTGTGATCCCTTGCGCCCCTTTCCGTCGAGGGGAATCGTAGTCTCTAAGGTCCCTTGATCGAGAAACGGCATTTTGTCGCGAAGGCGGGCAAGCGGCTCCTGTGCCTTTGCCGTCACCGCCTCCAAATCGATGGGGCGATTGGCGCGGACCCACATCGTGAGGCGCGTGGCCTCTGCGTGTTCGCAGTCGATTGCGTGAATTTCGGTCTCGGGATCGGGGATGGAAACAGAATCAAAGATTAGGGTGACTGGCGCAAGCACCGACGGGACAAAGCCCTCTTTTACGGACAGCGAGACAGGCACGAGTCCGCGATCGTCGCCGCGCATCGCCATCGATGCGAGAGCACTCCTAATGAGAGGGTGATGGCTCGAGAGCTTTTCAATTTCTGGGAAACTCAGCGCAACCACGATGTGCTTCGTGTCCCAGGTTTGTCCGTCAAAAGTGACGCTAAATTCCCCTCTTTCCAGAAAATCGATCTCGGTGATCGATTCGGGGCCCGCGATCGTGGCCTGGGAGATCGCCTCCGGGAGACGGGGTTGCCACCAGGTGAATCGATCCTGAAGGAGCGCTTTGAGATAGGTTTCGGGGGTCAGAGTTTGCACTCGCGAAAAACGCTTCCAAAGTCCTTGGCACAGTCCCAAGAGTTCAGGGTGACGGGTGAGAGCGACACCCAAGCCTTTTAGCGTCGGGTTATTGAATAGTTCGGGATCGAGGCGTGTAAAATTTTTGAGCAGAGTTTCCCGTTCCCAAAGAAAATTGCCCGATGGTGTGGCGATCTCGACCGACCAGGGATTTTCGAGCGGCAGAGAATACTCTTGGGCGACGCGCGCATCGACCGCAACGGGGGCGCGGGCGAGCGCGTCACTTTTGAGATGGGCCAGGCGCGTCGCGGGAAGTGATTGGTGGAGCTGGCCGAGAAGCCACAGTGCACCAGGTTCACTCCCAATGACGAGCAAATCGTATTTGGAATCGCTCACTTGAATTACCTAACTCCAGTCGGGGATAATATTACGAAAGGGACTCAAGCGTGAACTCGAAAATGAAGGCACTGGCGTTTGTGTTGGGATTTAGCATAAGCCTGCTGTTTGGGGCCATCGACCGCACCATCTACCTCATGCCCATGAATTGCGCCGAGCTGGTCCCTGATTCAGGGCCCTTCTTGAGCTTTTTTGAGTCCGTAGCCCGGGGACTCGCCGTGAACAACAAGATTATGGCTCGCCGCCTCTTTCGGGTGCTCGCGATGCGGGACAAGCTGGCGTCTGAGACGGGGAGGGTGGGGGACGCCAACCCAGTCGACCCCTTGATACGACGCTTCCTTTGCTATTATCGGGAACAGCGAAATCCGACCGCCCTGGTGAGCTATGACGACGGCCAGTTTCTGGCGTTCGTGAAAAAGGAGCTCATTGCGCTTGAGAAAAATGTGGACTTGGCTGTCTACGCCGTGGCTGTTGAAGAGCACAATCGCAAAGAATTTGAGCGAAGGATGCGCGCCCAGCAGAACCTCGTCGAGACGCTGAAGCAAGAGGCCGATGAAGAGGCCGCCCTAGTCTTTGAGCGTGCGGCCAAACAGGCTAAGGCCGCCCGTCCGTGAAGTTTCAGTTCAAAACGTTTTTAAGCTCTGTCGCGAAGCACGCCGGTAGAGTTCACATGAAGTATTTTGAGAAGACTCACCGTGTCTCTCGAAAATTCCGAGCGGGCATAGTCACCGAAGCCGATACCGAGGCTGAGCGCACGATCTTAAGACACATTCGAAAGGCCTATCCGAAAAGCTCCATCATTACGGAGGAGAGCGGCCGGTTTGCCGGAAATGAACTGACCTGGATTATTGATCCCTTAGATGGGACCACTAACTATGCTCACAGCTTTCCCTGGTTTTGTGTCTCCATAGGGGTGTGGCGCGATGGGAAGCCGCTGGCGGGCGTCATTTACAATCCAGTTTATCGAGAGCTCTTTTTTGCCGAAAAGGATAAAGGTGCCTATTTCAACGGCAAAAAAATCGCGGTCTCGGCGACAGGCCAGATGCGAGACGCGCTCTTTGGAACGGGCTTTTATTACAGCCAGGGCCGAAGAATGGGCGTGGAACTTGAGATCTTTCGGGAACTCAACGAGGTGGCGCTCGGTGTCCGGCGGCCCGGCTCGGCGGCGCTGGACCTGGCTTATGTCGCCTGCGGCCGGTACGACGGATTTTGGGAGCGTGGCCTTTCCCCATGGGATGTGGCGGCTGGCTGGATCCTCGTTGAGGAAGCCGGTGGAAAAGTCTCCGATTATGCGGGTGGCCCGGCCCGTATCGATGGGCGTGAGATCGTTGTCTCAAATGGGCGGCTTCACAGAAGCCTCGTGTTTCACATTCAAAAGGCGCAGCGCTCAGCCTAACTCTTTTGGAGAAAGGGCGATTCTATGAGTGGTGAGATTCGCTGGATCGTGCTGATTCAAAAAACCCCGAAGGGGCCGTTCACGACGGCTGAGGTCGAGAGCCTCATCGCACAGGGGCTGATTCGCCGAAATGATGTGGCCTTCCAGACGATGGAAGGGGAACCCAAGGCGCACACGGGGTGGAAGTTCATTTGGCAGTTCCCGGACTTCGAGCGCCGCACGCCGAAAGCGACTCCCCAGACACCCAAACCCCATGAACCGCAGCAGGATCGGCGCACGACCCCGCGAGCGCCGAGCACCGACGAGATTCCCGCCGAGATCGCAGCGATTCGGCCCGATGATCTCGTTGTCACCGGGAAAGCAAAGATTTCGCGCCATCTGCCGGTGCCCGAAGGCCAAGGGGACCCGAAAGTGGGCGAGGGGCGCCGATTCCCTTTGGGTTGGGTCGTGAGTGGGGTGGGGATGGCGGGCCTCATCTTTGCCTGGCTTGCGATCCAAAGGGCGTCGGGCCCGATGTTCAATAATCTTGTGCCGAAGGTGGAGGCGCCTGCCTCGCGTGCGCCAGCTTCCACGGCTCAGCGGCCTACACCACCCATCAGTGTTCCAGTCCGGCCAGCGGTGGTGGCTAAGCCCGCTGAGCCTGTGAAACCGGTCGCGCCAGCGCCGCGCGATGAGCCACGGGAGCAGGGTGAGATTTCCAAAGATGACGCATTTCACAGGGAGCCTCGGGAAGGGGATCGTGAGCCGTCGTCGACGCTGTCAGAAGAAGAAGAAGAAGAGGCCGCCGCTCTTAAGAGAGTGAAGCGACGTCGGCGTATGCCTATCGACGAGGATGAGAATGGCCTTGTCATCGAAGAGCCGGCTCCTGAAGAGGAGTAGACTCAATTTTCCTTAGCCTTAGGGATTACGCAGGATAAGAAGACGGATCTCGGTCATGTCTTCAATCGCAAATCGAATGCCTTCTCGGCCGAGGCCGCTGTCCTTTACGCCACCATAGGGCATTGAATCCACCCGCCACGATGGGACGTCATTGATCACCACTCCGCCCACCTCGAGCGTGTCCCACGCTTTGTGGGCTTTGAAGATGTCGCGCGTGAAGAGGCCGGCCTGCAGGCCGAAGTGGCCGTTGTTGATCTCTTTGAGTGCGGAGTCGAAGTCAGAAAAGCGGCTGAGAACCGCGACGGGGCCGAAGGCCTCCTCGGCACAGAGAGGGAGATCGTTTGGTACATTTTCTAGCAGAGTGGCTTCGAGAATTGCCTGCGAACGTTTCCCGCCGCAGAGAATGCGGGCGCCCCGATCGCAGGCTGATCGGATCCAGCCCTCGAGACGTTCCGCCTCCTTCACCGCGATCATGGGACCGATGAAGGTGTCCTCATTCTTGGGATCCCCTGATTTCAAACTCTGTGTGCGGGCGATGAGCTTCGTCTTGAACGGGTCGTAGATCGAGTCGTGGATGAGGATGCGTTGGACACTGATGCAGCTCTGACCCGATTGATAGAATGCGCCGATGATGATTCGCTCGACAGCATCGTCGAGATGGGCGTCGGAATCAACGAGAACGGCCGCGTTGCCGCCGAGTTCAAGAACCACCTTTTTTTTGCCGGCGCGAGCTTTGAGATCCCACCCAACGGACGGAGAGCCCGTGAAGCTCAACAGTTTAAGTCGGGGATCGATGGTGAAGAGATCGGCGCCATCTCGTGAACAGGGAAGAATCGAAAAGGCGCCTTGTGGGAGTTCGGTCTCGGCGAGGACCTCGCCAACGAGGATCGCGCTGATCGGGGTGAGGCTTGCCGGCTTTAGAATAAAGGGGCAACCCGCCGCAATAGCCGGAGCTATTTTGTGGGCGGTGAGGTTGAGGGGAAAATTAAACGGCGAGATGAATGAGCAGGGGCCTACCGGTACCCGCTTCCATTGGCCGGAGTATCCCTTGGCGCGTTCGGTGACATCGAGCGGAAGCACTTCGCCGTAAATGCGGACACTCTCTTCAGCTGCGCACTGGAAGGTATCGATGAGACGCGTGACCTCACCGCGGGCATCGCGAATCGGCTTTCCGGCTTCAACGCACAGCATCTCCGCAAATTCGGTCTGGCGCTGCTGAAAACGTTTTACGCAATGCTCGAGAATTTGTTTTCGCTTAAAGGCCGGAAGTTGGCGCATGGCCTCTTGCGCCGAGACTGCGGCCGCGATGGCAGCATCGATCACTTGTGCCGTGGCCCGGGTCACGGTCGCGACCGTTTGGTAAGAATATTTGTCGGTGACCTCAAGGCGTGGACCCTCATCTATGGGTCGGTTCCCAAGATAGAGCGGGTAATGCTTCTTCATGGGGGAGATGCTATACCGGCGTTTCATGAGAGACAAATTGGCGAGACAACTCGAGAGGCTGGCGCCGGGGTGGCGAGAGGGTGGGCTTGTTATCGCCTGTTCGGGTGGGGTCGATTCGATGGCGCTTCTTCACGCTTTCGATGCGTTGGGAGGGCACGCAGTGGTGGCTCACTTTCACCATGGCCTGCGGGGTGACGAGGCTGATGGAGATGCGGCTCTTGTCGAGAAAGTGGCGAAAAGGGTGGGGTGGGACTTTGTGCGCGGGGAACGCGCAGGGAGTGCCACATCGGAATCGGCGCTTCGGCGTGAGCGCCGAAAGTTCCTGCGGGAGGTCCGGCGGGACTCAGGGGCGAAATTCATTCTGACCGCCCACCATTTTGACGACAACCTCGAGACCGTTCTGATGAGGCTTGTGCGCGGTACGGGGCTTAAGGGTCTGGGGGCGATGAGGCCGAAGCTGGGACCGTGGCTGAAGCCTCTTTTGGACGTGAGTCGCAGCGAGATTGAGGCTTATGCTCGGACCCACGGCGTGATTTTTCGGGAAGATGCGACCAATCGAGAGGGAATCTATTTCCGTAATCGGGTGAGGCAACGCTTGATTCCGATCGTGCGCGAGCTGGCCGACGAATTTGGCGGAGCTGAGGGGCTTCGAGAACGGCTGACGGGCCTTCTCGCGGACGTCCGGTGGGCTGGCCGTGAGCTGAAGAGAAAGAGTCTGAGGCTTGAGAAGAAAATCGTGACTCGCTCAGAGTTTTTCTATCGACTGGATCGCACGGAGCTCGATCGAGCTCCCGGCGTGGTTCGCAGAGCCTTGGTGCTTCGTTTGTTGGGTGAGCTCACTGACGGAGAATTTTCCCGCCGCGACATCGACCGCGTCCTTTCTGTCGGCGGTGGGGCGGTGAGAGGCAATATTCTGGCGAGTGGCTCGATGGGGTTTCTGTATCTTCAAAACGGGGATCAGCGGGAGCGACTGCGGGTTTGGGAACTGGGGGGGGGGAGCATCAGGCCAGGTGATCGATTGAAGGGGAGCGGGAAGAAGGTGAGTCGGTTTCTTCAAGAGCTTCGGATCCCGCGGCTTGAGCGGCGGCTCGTCCAGATCCGGCGGGATGAGGCCACGAGTGATGTGATTGGGATGCGTCTGAGTGATATCTCTAATGCGCCATATAAAGAATTGAATTTCCCATAACTTATCGCTAGTCGCTGTGGGTGTTTCCGGGCACTCGGCGGGCCTAATGATTTGGGGTGTTTCGACCGATGAGTCTTTGTCGAAACAAATCCTATGAAATCATCTCAAAAGACGGTTCTCGGGTGGTTGGCGTTAACGGTGATGGCCCTGATTCTCTTTCACTCGGCTCGCGCTCCGATGCCGATGGCGAGAATCCCATTCAACAAATTTATCGAGCACGTGAAGCTCGGCCACATCGATAATGTGACGTTTCGCAACCACGGCCACATCGAAGGAAAATACGCCGCTGGTTTTGAAAATGGCGCGGCCTTTGAGACGGTCGGCGACACCACGAGCGAATTCTACGTGAAGCTTCTGAACGAGAAGGGCCTTGTGCCCAACTACGATATCGATGACGAGAACACAGGGCTCTCCCACATTTTGCTTTCGCTCGCACCGATGCTCATCATCTTTGCGGTCCTGCTGTTCTTTTTGCGCCAGATTCAGGTGAGCGGTGGCAAGGCCATGCAATTCGGGCGCTCACGGGCCAAGCTCTTGACCGAGGGCCACACCAAAGTCACCTTCAACGATGTCGCCGGTTGCGATGAGGCGAAGGAAGAATTGAAGGAGATAGTCGATTTCCTGCGCGACCCGAAAAAATTTACACGCCTGGGTGGCCGAATCCCGAAGGGTGTGCTTCTTGTGGGAAGCCCGGGGACTGGAAAGACTTTGCTTGCGAAGGCAGTCGCTGGAGAAGCAGTGGTCCCATTCTTTAGCATTAGCGGTTCTGATTTCGTCGAGATGTTTGTCGGCGTGGGAGCCTCTCGTGTGCGGGATCTCTTTGAGCAGGGAAAGAAGCACGCTCCTTGTATTATCTTTATTGATGAGATCGATGCGGTGGGGCGCCAACGTGGCGCAGGCCTGGGCGGCGGGCACGATGAACGTGAGCAGACGCTGAATCAGCTTCTAGTCGAGATGGATGGATTTGATTCGAAAGAGGGTGTGATCCTGGTTGCCGCGACCAACCGCCCTGACGTCCTCGATCCGGCTCTTTTGCGCCCCGGACGCTTTGACCGCAATGTCGTCGTGTCGAAGCCCGATGTGAGAGGCCGCGAAGGAATTTTAAAGGTGCACGTTCGCAAGATCCCGCTGGCGAAAGATGTGGATCTCACAGTGGTCGCGCGCGGCACCCCTGGATTTTCGGGGGCCGACCTCCAGAATCTGGTGAACGAAGCGGCGCTGCTCGCGGCTCGCAAGAATTTAAGTGTGGTGAGCCATCACGAAATGGAACAGGCCAAAGACAAGGTGCTCATGGGGACCGAGCGCAAGTCGATGTTCATCGGGGCCGAGGAGAAGCGGGCCGTGGCTTACCACGAATCGGGCCACACGATCGTCGGAAAGTTCTTGAAGCAAATCGATCCCATTCACAAGGTGACTATTATTCCGCGTGGGATGGCGCTGGGCTTGACCCAGACGTTGCCCAGTGAGGATCGGCTGACGCTGTCAAAGGAAAAGGCCGAGAACATGATCGCCTTCCTGATGGGCGGCTGCATCGCTGAGAGCATTGTGCTGGGACAGCAGACCACCGGTGCCGGGAATGACATTGAGCGGGCTACGGATCTAGCGCGTAGGATGGTCTGTGAGTGGGGCATGAGCGAGGCGATTGGCCCTGTCGCGATTGCGAAGAAGGAAGAGAACGTCTTTTTGGGCCGTGAGATTAGCCAATCGTTGACCGTGAGCCAGAGGACCGCGGAAATTGTCGACAGTGAGATTCATCGCATTATTACGACAAACTACAATCGAGCTGTTCAGATATTGAAAACGAATATCGATATCTTGCATCGCATGTCGGCAGCACTTCTAGAGCGCGAGACGCTCGACATGCAAGAAATCGAGATGGTGGTACAGGGTAAGACACTACCGCCGTTTGAGCCGGCGAAGCCGGTCGTCGGTGCGGATGCCGTGAAGCCTGTCGAAGTGCCCGTCGTGAATCCCTTCCCAAAGACTAATACTGAAGTGGCGTAGCCTGGGTTTCTGAGCCCTCAATTTGTTATGCGGCCCTGTGCATCGAACTCGAGAGTTTCACCCTTTTCCTTCCACACCGTAACCCCCTGAGTATTATAGAGTTCCGTCTTCTCCATGAGACGAGCCGTCTTCGGCACCCCCGAGGGGTGAAAACCCCATCCGGATCCTAAAGAGGCGGGGATTCCACCAAACACCTCAAACGTGGCCGAGGCAAAATGACCCAACTGCGCCAATCCGTTGGGGTAAAAGGTTATGTATCTATTATCCTCACCCCACACCTTAAGCATAAACACCTTCCCACCCAATGTTGAGTGACAGAGCACGACAGGAGCAAGATTCTCGGAGTGTTCAAGAACAGCGATTCGGCCCGTGTCGAAAAGCCTGAACTGGTTCCCTGTTTGAATTTCCAGTTCGCAGTTTTCATATTGTAAAACCGAAAAAGACCGACCGGCGATGCCCCCCGAGACCTTCTGATTCTCATCCACAAAAAGTGGCATACCCACAAGCTGCCGGGAACCCGTGACAAGTTCCAGTTCTACGGGAGCCGTCAGAGATCCAGTTAATTGCGCGATCTTTCCGCTAGGATGGAACCAAACCATTCCTGAACCAGAAAACGATAGCGTTTTTCCCTGAATCACAAACGGCTTTGCCAGCTCAGAAGGATAGAAAAAATAGCCCGCCCTGACCTGCCCGTTTTCATAGGTGATGGAGCTCAAGAGATACCCCTGAAAATTGAGATAACCGACTGGAAAACGAATACGTTGCAGCAGCAACGAGTATTCAAATACCGTGGGATCCCCGAACTCCTTGGCGGCTAGTAGGCTATTAAAATAACGCACCCGAATGGAATTCTTGTGAGATTCCAGGACCTCGCGATAGAGAATCTCGTGGACCATGAGCCCAGCGCGATGAGAAGGGGTCATATCGTCCCAAAGATCCTTACTGACCGTGTACCGCTTTTCCTCAGGGAACTGAGGAATCAGTTGAATGGCAACCTGTTCGACCGCGCACCCCTTTGGCAGCGCGATGTGCTCACTGTCGGGAACATCGATCAAGGTCGTATTCGGGATAAACAAAGCCTCGTTCATAAACGTCCCCAACTGATCGAGATACATTTTTCTGCGGATTGGGTCGACCGACATCCGCTCAACTAAGTGTTGGGCAATCACCGTCGGTGCCTCCGACTCCTCCTGGATTAAATGAAATCCGTAACGAGTTTCTCCTTCGTAGTAATCCAATAGGAAGGTACCCGGCATCGCGGTACCCTTCGGACACACCAAAACGTCTCCGCCATTGCCGACATCTTGACCGTCCTGAAACTCTGGGAGCTCGATTGCGGCCAGTCGTATAGCGAAAAGTAAGGGGATTAGAAATAGAGGCTTCATGTTCCATTTTCTCCAGGTGATAGGTTAAAGAACTGAATCGCACAGCAATAAAGGCGCTCTTTGCGAGACTTCTCGCTGATCGTTTTGATCTCTTCGAGGCAACGATCGATCTTTTCTCGGACTAACGCCATGCCGTGCCTGTCCACCGCCAAGATCAGGGAGCGCAGATACCGCTCATCCAGACTTTGCCGATGCACGCTGTCGTGGGCCTTGGCGATGATTTGAGAATGAAAACGTCGAATAGAAGAGGAGCTGATGCCACTTTCGACTCGGTTCGAACGTGTTACCGCCACGAGCGTTGTTCCCATCTGGGTAAGGAGACCGGCATTGATGAGGCGCCCGATCGCAGGGCGGACGAAAGACCGTTTGAGACCTAGTGCATTTGCAATCCATTTATCTTCATTCTTGAAACCCGACAACTGAACAAGCTCTAGAAGCGCCAGGTGGTACCAATCTGAGATCGAACTGAAACTGCGAAGGGAAATGCCATGTTCAGTACACAACAGGGATTGCAGGGTCTTCTTGGCTTGAATCCGGCCACGTGCGCTACGTGCGTGAGCACTCATCGTGAGGGTAAAGAAGTATTCCGCCTCCGAGCCACTCAGACCCAAGACCTCGGCGATTCGCCGAGCGTTGGCCTCCGAGAGTCCTGCCCCCCGGTTGAGAATCGCGCTGAGCCTTCCGGGCGACAGGTTGAGATCTCTGGCAAAGCTTCGCAGCGAGTAACTCTCGTTTCGAAGCGTGCGCATCTCAAACTCTCGCTTGAGGAAATCTCGGAATGTGATTTCCAGCATCCAAGAATTCTTTCATAGGATTTTTTTCCGGACAATCGTTTGCGGAACATAATGTTTCTCGAGTTAAGACTCTTCGCGTCATGCTGAGGCGCCTAATTCACACCGGCCTCGGGAGTGGCCCGAATGGGACAACCAAATCTCCGCAGCAGACAGGACCCGCATAACCACATGCGCAACAAGTATTTCCCTCCTTACTCCGATATAACTTCTGGAGTCCCCTAAGCCTAAAGCAAGGATGCGCATGGCATGTTAGGTCAATTTCTTCAAAATTTGCGCGAGATAGTGCGGTGGCACGATCTGGTGGATATCCTGATCGTGAGCTTCATTATCTATCGTGTGCTGCTTCTGATCCGGGGCACGCGCGCGGTGCAGATGCTGACGGGCTTTGGCATCGTGCTGATTCTGTATTACGCGTCAGAGCGGCTTGGATTTCACACACTGCACACGATCCTGATCGAGTTTTTCAATAACTTCATTTTGATTATTATCATCGTGTTTCAGGAGGAGATCCGTAAGGCGTTGGCGCAGGTGGGGCGCAATCCGTTCTTTACGAGTACGAACACGATTGAGGAGGTGGCTATTGTAGAGGAGCTCTGTACTGCGGCCGTTGTGCTTGCGCGGGGTCGGATTGGTGCGCTGATTGTCATCGAGCGAGAGACGGGGCTGAAAAATTACATCGAGGCGGGGACGGCACTGGATGCGAAGGTGACGAGCGATCTTATCGTCAGCATTTTTCACCCTGATTCGCCCATCCACGATGGCGCGATCATCATTCGCAATGCACGGATCTCGTCGGCTGGGTGCCTTTTGCCGATCTCTCGAGACCCGGCCATCCAAAAGGAATTTGGCACACGCCACCGGGCCGCGTTGGGACTGACCCATGAGACCGATGCTGTGGTGATCGTCGTCTCCGAAGAGCGGGGTGAAATCAGTCTGGCTCACCACGGTACGATGGTGCGCGATCTGGACGGTGCGAAATTGCGGACACAGTTGCTGAATGTTTTGGGACTGAGAAAGTATGAGGCGCGTTACCAGGAGGAACTCCAACGCTCACGCGAGCGGGAGGAGAACCATGCACCTTAGAGCCAATTCAATAATTGGTTTCTGGTGCGCGCGGATGCAGGAAGAACGCGGCAACATTCAGCTCAGCGAGAGCCTAGCGTTGAAAGCTGTCGGCCTACTATTAGCTCTGATTCTTTGGGTAACGATTCTGGGCTTTAAGCGAGAGGAGCTTAAGAAAGCCGTTAAACTCGAGCCTCTTTTGCCCCCCGGAATGATGATCACCAACAAAGTCCCATCGAGCATTCTCTTCACCTTCACAGGGCCACGCGTTTTGCTCAAAGACATCGAACGCAGGCTCCAGCCTATTCGTCCCGACCTTCGGCGTACACGAGACACGACCATCGGTTTCTCGATCAGCGAGGACCTTCTCGGCGAATTGCCCAGTGGAATTCGCGTGGTGGGGTTCTACCCGCCCAACATCCTGATTCGGCTCGAAGAGCTGGTGGAAAAGAAGATCAAGGTTCACCCGACGATCACGGGCGTTTTGCCGGTGGGGTACCGCCTTGGAAAGGTAGTCTCGACCCCCGATTCGGTGAAGGTCCTGGGGCCCAAAAGTCTTATAGAATCGACCACTAGCTTGGGAACCGCCCCCATCGACATTAGCAGTCTGAAGGGTAGCAAGCAGATCGATGTTGAGGTAGATATAGACACAGAGCAGGGGGTTCAGCTGACTCAGGAACGTGTTGTCCAGGTTAAGGTGAATATCAATCCATCCTCGCCGAGGTAGAAATGGGAAAACTGTTCGGAACCGACGGCATTCGGGGTATCGCAAACCAGCCCCCCATGACATCGGAATTGGCGATGGCCATCGGTCGCGCTACGGCCTATCTGTTTTGCCAAAATGATGCGCGTGGATTTCCGAAAAATACGAAAGTTGTGATCGGTAAGGACACGCGTTTGTCGGGTTACATGCTCGAGAATGCGCTCGCGGCCGGTTTCTGCTCGATGGGAGTGAAGGTTTTTCTGGTGGGCCCGCTCCCCACGCCAGGCATTGCTTTTATTACGCGCAGCATGCGCGCCGATGCGGGCGTGGTGATCTCGGCGAGCCACAATCCCTATCAATACAATGGCATTAAGATTTTCGATCGCCACGGTTTCAAACTCCCCGATCAAAAAGAAGAGGAGATCGAGGCGATATTGAGCTCGGAGACTCTTGAGAAGTTTCGCCCGACGATGGAGTTTGTGGGGCGTGCGACCCGTATCGACGACGCCATCGGCCGGTACATCGTCTATATCAAGGATACCTTTCCTCAGGAATTGACTCTCGATGGAATCCGGATCGTGCTCGATGCGGCGAACGGGGCGGCCTACAAGATTGCGCCGATTGTGTTTGAGGAACTGGGCGCTGAGGTCTTTACGATCCACAACACACCCAACGGCCGTAACATCAATGACCAGTGTGGGGCGGTCTATCCGCAGTCGATGTGCAAAGCTGTGCATGAGCACCGCGCCGAGATTGGAATTGCGCTCGATGGCGATGGCGATCGCGTGACGTTGAGTGATGAGAATGGCGAAATAGTGGATGGCGATCAGATCATGGCGATCTGTGCGCTTAATATGCTCGCCAACGATGAATTAAAAGAGCGAACGCTGGTCGCGACCCCCATGAGCAACATGGGGCTTGAGGTCGCGATTCGAAAGGCCGGCGGCAAGGTGATCCGAGCGCCGGTGGGCGATCGGTATATAGTCGAAACGATGCGCAAGCATTCCTTGAACCTGGGTGGCGAGCAGTCCGGCCATATCGTTTTTCTAGACCACAACACAACTGGCGATGCGCTCATCGCGGCACTCAAAGTGCTTGCGATTATGAAACGCACGGGGCGGCCATTGTCGGAACTCAAGCGGCAGATGGTGCAGTACCCACAGGTCCTTGAGAATGTCTTCGTTCGCAATAAGGAGGACTTTGCTCAGTACCCGAAGATCGTTCAGACCATTAAGCGAGTGGAGAACGCGCTCGGTGAGGGTGGACGGGTCGTCGTGCGGTACTCGGGCACTGAGCCATTGGCGCGGGTGATGGTCGAGGGTGAAGACTTCCAGCAGATCCAACGCTATGTTGAGGAGATCGCTCACTCCATCCGCGCCCAGCTGGGCTAGCACTGACAATGGAACCCTTACTCACAGTAGATGAGATGCGCGCGCAGGATGCCGCCGCCATACAGAAAGGCATTCCCGAAGTTGTGCTGATGGAGCACGCGGCCCTGGGCCTTGTGTGTGCTTTGGAGGAGCGCTTTGCGGGGATTTTGCCGAGTTGCCGAGGGATCGTACTTGCTGGACCTGGTAACAACGGCGGCGACGCGCTAGCGGTGGCACGGATCTTGTGGCTGAAAGGGGTTCGCAATTTTGAAGTTGTGCTGACGGGCGAGTCGGCATCGAACCTTGCGAAGAAACATCTGGCGGTGCTTCTCACGCTGAAGGTGCCGATAGCGAAGCAGCTGCCCGATTCTGTCGATTGGATCGTGGATGGCATCTACGGCACCGGTCTTTCGAAACCACCGGAGGGTGTGGCGAGGCGCTGCATTGAATGGGCGAACACAATGACACCGCGTCCGTGGGTGGTGTGTGCCGATATTCCAAGCGGTCTTGATGGCGACACGGGCCAGCCGGTGGGCCTGGCTATCGATGGGTCAATGACCGTGACCTTCGGATTTTTGAAACGCGGGCTTGTGACGGCTAGAGCAGCGAACTACGTGGGTCAGCTCAGACTCGATCCCATCCAGATCCCGCGTGACGGCGGCGAGTTCTCGACATTTTTATTTGAGGCGGGCGACATTGCTCTGCCTCGTCGCCCCGAGGCAAGTCATAAGGGAACCTTTGGCAGTGTGAAATTCTGGTGTGGAGAAAAGCCCGGCGCGGCTCTGCTGGCGGCAGGGGCCGCGATGAGAACCGGCGTGGGGCTTGTCGCCGTGGTAGGTGAAGAGAAGGCGCTTGCCCAGGTGGAAGATCGTATTAACCCTGAAATATTGGTCGAGCAGTGGAACGGCGCCGTGGGAGCTGCCGCGATGGGGGTGGGCCCGGGGATGGGTGTTCACGAATTCGATCGATTGGAGGAGCTTCTCGAGAAGACCGTGGCACTCGTGCTAGACGCCGATGCGACGACGATCATCGCCGGGGATCCGCAGCGTTTCATCCCGCTCATCAAGGAACGTCGCTCCATCACTGTCATGACACCACACCCGAAAGAGGCCGGGCGCCTTTTGGGTGAGATGGATGTGGAGATGGATCGTTTCGCAGCTGTGAAGAAACTGAGCGACACGTTCGGGTGTCCTGTTCTTCTCAAAGGGAAGGGGACATTGGTCGCCTGCCCCGAGGAACCGACCGTTGTGGTGTGGGAAGGCAATCCGGCGCTCGCCCGAGGTGGCGCGGGGGATCTTCTCACCGGAATTGTCGCGGGCTTTCTCGCGCAGGGAATGGGTGGCCGTGAGGCACTGATCCTGGGCGCACATCTTGAAGGGGCCGCGGCCCTAGAGGTGACTCGCAGGCGGGGAGCTAGCCGCACACCCAGCATCTCCGAAATCTCGGACGCCTTGGCTACGGTCATCGATGGCTACCGTTAGCCTCCAATCTGTGCAGGATTTGAGAGCCTGGGTGGACCGCAAGCTCAAGGAGTGGCCTGCGGGCAGTGTGATTCTCCTATCGGGAGATCTGGGCGCCGGAAAGACGGAGCTCGTGCGGCAGGTTGTGCGCACGAAGCTTCAGGCACAGGGACTTCCCGAAGGGCGCGTGGTGAGTCCAACGTTTGTCATCCACCAGAGTTACCCCAAGGTTGGCGTCGAGCATTTCGACCTGTACCGATTTGAAGGGGCGGGCCGCGAGGCGCTGGTCGAAATAGGCTATTACGATGCCCTTTCCCGCGTGAGGGCAGAAGGCGGCCTGGCCTTCGTAGAATGGCCCGAGAAGGTCGCCGATCCCAAAGACCTCGACGCCGATCGTAGAATCTCGATCTCTCTCCAAACCGACAGCTCCCGAATAATCACTGACACCCCATAGAGCGATTCCTCAAAAGGAAGTCCGTACCTTTTGAGGGTTTAGCGGGGTTGGCAGCTGATGCGGTACATTTTTTCGGTGCCGTAGGCGGTGAGGGTGAGGTTGTTCAGTGTGGCGGCGGTGGCTTCGGCGATGACTTCGACCCATTGTTGGTTGTTCACCAATTCATGCCCCACGATGATGAGGCGATAGCCCTTTTCTTCCTGAAGGATGCGGGCCTTGAGGACCGCTGTGCCTTCTTCGGTGGCGCCACCGGCGAGCGTGAACTTGCTGTCGTTGCTCAAGATCAATCGAAAGTCGCCGGCCGATTTCAGAGTGTTACTGGAAAGTTCCAGGCTTTGAACAAGCGATCGATCACTGCGGCTCATGACCTCGATGCCACACGCGGCAATCTCAAGAATGGCGAGCGAGGCGTTCAGTTCCTGGAGTCGCCCCGCGAAACCCTCTGTGGCCTGTTGGAGCGCGGTCTCTGAAAAGCGTTTGCCCGCTCTTAAATCAAGGATCAGTTTTAGAGTGGCTTCAATTCTCTGAGGGGCGTCCAGCGCTTCGCCTGCGCTGATTCGGTCGAGGATCGTTCTCTGAAGGTGTTGTTTGAGGGAATCCGAATCATCGGTTGTATTGGCTGAATTTTCGGCAAAGCCTAGGAGAGAGAAAAACGCAGAAAGGACCAAGAGACTTCGGACCATGAAACACCCCCACACGTTCAAAGTGGCGGAAGTGTACAGAATTGCGTGAAGTGATCTCAAGCAAAAGCGTGTAAGTCCTTAGAAGGAAGAGCTAATCGGCAAGAATAGGGGACACTCTCATTCCAAATTGAGTTCCTCCGTGATCGCCGTAAGAAGGGATCGTGCTAACAACAGTATACTTCGCTTCATATAGGAGAAAGTATCATGAGTGATGTCTTGATGTTGAAACGGGTAAAGATGAAACGGCACCGAGCGTTAGATATACTATTACACCATGAGAAAGCTCCCCAAACCTTCAAGATCGCCGTGGAAGACGCTGTCTCGGAAGGTGAAGTACGACAATCGATGGATTCGGGTGACCGAGGCCCAGGTGATCAATCCGGGTCGTCAGAAAGGGATCTACGGCACCGTTCATTTTAAGAACCGAGCGATTGGGATCATTCCCATCGAGCCAAACGGTGACACCTATCTTGTGGGGCAATATCGGTATGCGTTGAGCGAGTACTCTTGGGAGATTCCAGAAGGAGGAGGCGCTATCGGCGTGCCCCCCCTCAAAACGGCAAAACGAGAGCTTCTTGAGGAGACTGGGCTTAAAGCTCGTCGATATCAAGAGATCTTGCGGATGCATCTTTCCAATTCTGTCTGTGACGAGCTGGCGATTATCTATCTGGCCTTTGGTCTTACGCAGTGGGAACCGGAGCCGGAAGAGGACGAGCTTCTCGACATTCGCCGGGTGCCGCTAAAGGCAGCGTATGAGATGGCGATTCGCGGTGAGATTACGGACTCAATGTCTGTGGCGGGGCTTCTGCGGGCCTATGAGATAGTGCGGGGAAAAGGGCGGAGAGCGCTTCGATGAGGGGTTTGAGTTGGGTTTCATAGTTGAAACGCTCGCGGTGAAGGCGGTAGCCCTCGGCTCCCATGGCCTTTGCCCCTTTCGGATTCTCAAGAATCTTTTGAATGGCTGCGCTTAGGGCCCCGGGTTCACCGGAGTCTACGAAAAGGCCCACGCGATTCTCAGTCAAAAAGGCCCTGAAATCGGGACTGATCCCACCCACCATTGGTTTTCCGGCTGCCATTGATTCGAAGAGTTTATTGGAGGGGGTGGCGTTGCAGCGCATTCTTAGGTTGGCGGGCTTGTAAACACAAAGGGTTAGGTCGGAAGCTTCAAGGAGTTTCCATTTAGCCTCCCCGCGAATCGGACCGAGGAGGTGAACGCGATCCTCGACGCCAAATCTCTTGGCGGCCTCCTCGATGAGTCGACGATAGGGGCGATCGCTCCAGCCCGCGATCGCAAAGTGAAGCCCTGGGATCTGACTTGCGGCGATCACGCCTTCCACGATCGCATTGTCGTCGCCAATGCCACCGACGTAACTCATCACGCGCGATTCGGCGGGAACTAAGAAGGGGAGTGTGCCGCCCCGGAGTTCCCTCAAGCGAGGACAATTGGGGATCACAAAAATCGATTGATGGAGTTGATAGCGAGTGACGTAAATATTTCGTCGTTCATTCCCAGGAAAGATCAAATATTTCGCCTGGCGAAGACAGAATCTCTCTAGACTCAAGAAGAGGCGATTGACCGGGGAGAGGTCCGCAGGATCGTAGATTTCGTGCACATGAACGAGATAGGGGATCTTGAGAATGGTCCCAACGCAAAAGGCGACGATCTGTTCCAGGATCCCGTGCGCCACAAGAAGTTTGGGCCGTCCGTTTCGACGGATTTTCCGGACAAGCGCACCGGCGCTGTAGAGGCACAAAAGGATTGGCCTCAAAGGGCCAAACCAGGCCAAGAGGGGTAGGTGGAGAGTGAAGGTGGGGCAGGGCTCTTGCGCTGTTAGTTCATGACTTCCCAGCTGGGCAACTCTGCAATCGACACCCCGATCCAGAAGGATCTCGGCCATATTCTGCGCCGGCGGCAGGTGTGCGAGTCGGTTCAGCCGAATGATGAGCAGAGTGTCTTTAAGGGAGTGTCCTGCCACAGCGATCCAGTATAGCATTACGACTGCATGGCAAAAGTGAACAACTCGGTCTATTTCACGGGGCTTTTGGTGCTCGAGGGGCTCACGCTTGTCGGCCTCTTTCTCATCTTTCGCACGCAGTCTCACCCCTTCACGGGCGGGGCTGCCGAGCTCTTGGGGAGTCATGATCCTTCGCAGAGGGTGAGGGGAGATTTGATTCCACCGCCCGATATTCTGGCCAAAGACATTACGTACAATGCGAGTTTCTTCCAGAGCAACGATCTGAAGTCCTATCTCGCCGCATTTCCGATAGCCTTTGCGCGAAGACTCACTCAATTGGGCGCGAAAGGACGGCTCCTCGACGCAGGAGCGGGCGAGGCCCTCTTCGCGGAACAGCTCGTGAGCCTCGAAAAGGACCCAAGCCCTGAGCTGACCTTCAATGACGAGCGCGAAGATCTTTTTCGACAGCTTCTGGAACGCCCGCTCATCGAAAGGCCTGTCGTTGTGGCGGTCGACGTCGAGATCAAGCGAAAAGATATCCCTCGCCACGATGGCCACCTCGAGATTCTTTCCGGAAGACTTTTCGAAGAAATTCCCATGGGGATCTTAGCGACATTTGATGTGATCGTAGACAACCAAGGGGTGCTCGCCTTTTCATCGAGTCCCGTGGACCAGACGTTGGGCCGGTATCTAGCCATCTTACGAGAAGACGGCGCCATCTTCGTTTCTCTGGGCTCAGAAGACAGCAACTACGCTGCTGCGAGCCGCGTACGTACTCCCGATCGCGGCTCGATTAGCCTTCTCGATTGGCTCTATTCAATAGAAGGCCTCAGCATTCAAATGGGAAGCGTCGACAAAGACCACCGCGCCCTGATGATCTCCAAAGTCTCTCGCACGGTGACGTTGCCACGTCTTAAGCTGGAATCGATGAAGCCGCGGGGTTCTGAGGCGCCTGTGCGGTTTTATGTGCAGGAGCGTTGATATGGGATTAGTGATTTCTTTAGAATGTCGTATAAGAGACATTATGTAAACTCATGCCTTTTTGATATGGGTTTACTTTGTCTATCGAAGAGAGAAGAAGACTGGGGCCTTAGCGAACCAGACGTCGGCGACTTCGCCCAAGTGGGATCCGGTTCTGTTGTGATACTTGACCTTGGCTGTCTGGAAGATTCTCGCTCTTCCGCTGTAGTCGACGGCGTTGTTTTGACTATAGTTGAGCGAGATGGATTCGATGCCTATCGATCTGAGGCGTTTCATTTCACTGTCTTGGGAGATTCCATCAGCGTTCATATCGCGCCAGGCGATGATCTTCTCGAATACCTTGTCCTGAGAGTCGATAACACCATCGTGATTTGAGTCGAAGTTCTTCAACGCTTCAAAGCCATTGCTCTCGGTTACGCTCCCAAAGAGTTGCTTGGCTTGGGTTATTTTACCGATGCCCTTTGTGTCGAGCGCCAGGAAATAGCCAGGGGCACCCTTTTCAACCCAGAACGTTTGCTGCCCTGGGTATAGGGGGAACTTGCTCTTGCCGCTGAATGACGGGCGCGCCTCACCCAGAAACACCATCAACGGTGACACGAATCCTCCACATTCACCAACCTCACCTGGAAGGCTGATCTCCATTAGGATCGTCTTCCCGTCCGCGCTCACCGAGTGTGTTTCGTTATAGGTCACAGGGCCATTCTGTGCCAGACCGTACCCGGTCACGTCACCCTTTGTTAGAGTCTGCGTGATGGTCACGCCTTTGATCGATAGGCCGGGAGTGCCACACATCAGATTACCGCTTGAGTCCCATTTGATCTCATTGGGGGCACGACTCACCTGAGCCTGAACGAGCTTCGATGTCGGATCCATAGTGAGTGAGGTGACGATCTGTTGCGAGTTGGCATCCACCGACAGGGGCGCTGAAGGCGGACAACCCTGCTCTGCTGTCGCGATCTGGCCGTGAACTTTCACCGCCGCAAACGGAATCGACTGTTCCGGAATATTGAAGGTGATCGGCTGGCCGAACTCCTTCACATCCAGTTTCACATGGAGCATGCCGCAACCATCCATTGGCGTTGGCACCGAACGAAGGTTCCTGCCATAACAGCTGACAGCCATCTGCACCTTGACGTTATTGCCATAAGCCACCGAGGCCGGTGCCCCGATGACAAGACCGCTGAAGTTTTCAAGGGTCCCGGGTGCCACGGCACTCGTTCCAAACACGGCGGCCGAGCCACTTGCTAAGATGGCTTGAGCCGATACCAGGAACAGGGTCACTATGTACTTTTTCATACGTCCTCCTAAGTCCGCCCTAATTTGCGTTGAACTGCTTTAAGTCGCCGCTGAACTGGTACTGGATCACAGGTGTGGCAGTTGTCTGTCGAAAAAACTCTACGCTCTGAAGGCCCGTGGCGATAAGGCTGCAGCCCTTCGTCAGCTCCACTCCCCCGCACTGAGGAAAGGTCGTGCCATTAAAAACCGCGCGCAAAAGACGCCCGGTTACACCCCGGGTGGTCCTGACCGTGTCCATCGTGTAGCGAACCGGTTGAACCGCCTTCACGAAGGCGAACGCGCCGTTGCCCGCCACATTGGGCATCGATCGGAAAAAGGTGTCGGCCGTGTCGAATGGTTTCAGAGTAGCCGGGTGACGCTGAGGCGCAAGGCCCGTGAAGCTCGAGGCTGTGACGGCCCCACCCTTCATCACCCCAAGAAACGCCACCACCTTGGGAGGCGTGGTGGTGCCAGCCGGGCGCAAGCGCACCGGGCTATAGAACAATAGGTTTTGATTGTCCTGCGTAAGATTGAAAGCGCCGCCCCCGAGCCCCTCGAGCGTGGTCTTGAACTTTGTAGCGTTGAAAGCAAGCGTCCCTGAGACCGTGGCGGTTGGATTCGTTACGAGATCGTAGAAGGGAACCGGGTTTAAGGGTAGCGATCCAACGACCAATCGACTCACATCATCGACCATCACGAATGACTTCCCGTTCGTTGGTGTGAGAGTCATCGAGCGCTCGCAATTGGAGCAGTTTTGTTCTGGGGTGTAATCGTAGAAATTGGAGTTGGTGTCGCTAGGGACGCTTAAGAGGTCGAAAGACGAACCGCTGGCACTCAAATCATGGGAGATTAAGGCACTGCCCGCCAAATCGCTTGAAATCGCATCCAACCGCTCATTGAGACCGGCCTGGGTCTTTACACTCATCTTCATGAAGCTCGCAAAGGCCATCACGAAGAATGCGGAGATGACTGCGCCCACCGTGAGCTCGATGATCGAGATGCCCTGATTGTTTTTCCAATTCTTCATATGTTAGTTGAGCGTCGCCAGAAATTGATAGTCTCTTCGGGCTCCACTATAGAGGTCCGAGCTTGTCACCCTCACCGTGATCTGAAACATCCCCGGCAACGTGTCGACCGGCTGAATCACATAACCCATCCGTCCGGCGCAGCTCACACATTGGTCCACAGGGCCCACAAAATTCTTTGACCAGGCAAGTGGAAGATTACTGAGAAGGTTTTCGCTCACCAGTTTGCCGTTGGGAGCCAGGGTCCCAACGGGCACATTGGTGACCTGGTAGAGCTTTGGATTCGATCGAATATTGAGGATTAAGGTCGACACAGCTCGATCACGCGCCGAAACACTGGCGACATTGCGAATTCCGGTCGTCGTGAGCTTGCTGGAGAAGGCAAAGGCCATGACACCGATCGCTAATAGCCCCATCGCCACAAGGACCTCGAGAATAGACTGGCCACGTTGATTCACTAGATATTCCCTCCTGTCGAGAGAACCTTGACCGTGTAGCGCATCGGATGCTTCTTGCAGGTCGTGGAGGTGCCCCCCGAGATGAGCCCGCAATCGGGATCAGTCATGGTCCAGCGAAACGGATCAGCGACCCTGAGTGCGTTGGGATTGCAAACATAGAGCTGAGCAGCGTCCTTGTCGGACAGAGCTGGGCTCCAGGCCGGCTGGTTGAGCGTGTCGCAAGAACTCCCCTGCCCCAGAATCCCGACCTGCTTAAGCTCATCGATCGCGCTCGGATTGTAGATGGAGCTCCACAGAATCCCCTGGTCGATAGCCGAACGATCGATATTGGTAGAGCCCACGATGAATGTGCCGATAATTCGCAGTGGTTTGGCCCGGGCGGCAATTGTGAGTTTGTCGCAAACATAGAAACCGGTCACAAAGTCGGCGGTCGATGGGATCACGCACTGACCTACGTTAATCGACGACGGAGGTGAGGTCTCGGCTATCTGCGTGAAGACCTTCCAGGGGAAAAACTTGGTGGCCTGGATCGTCGCCGTGAGCTGGGCCTTATTGTAGTCGCTAGAAGACATCGTGAGAGTCGGGATGACCGCGCTGGTCGCAGGGTCTGTGATGGGGGCAAAGAGCCATGATTTTCGACTGACCGTAGAAAAATCATAATCATAGTCCGCCACGCGACCACCACTCTGGCATTGGGTAACGAGAATACTGAAGTCGGTGCCATCAGGAATTCCTTGGGTGACAGGGACGGAACCATTGGGGTTTGCCGTGACGTAAATCCCCTGCTGAACCGTGGTCGTTGGGGTGATTTGGCTTGGCGCCGCCTTGCCATAGATGAGAGCCACGTTGTTCGAGACCATCTGGTTGCTTGCATCCCGCAGCGAGCCGCCCGCGCCATTGGAGCCGTACTCGTAGGCCATGAGGTTAATCGTTGGGCCCACGTTGATCGAAGCGGTGCTCTCAAAGGCCACACTGACTGAAAGCTGATCGGGCTGGATATTGCCGCCAAGGACAACCGGCGAGAATCGGATGGTCAGCACAGCGGGGGTAGCGGCCAGCGCACGATCCGCCGGATCACTTGCCTCGATGCGCACTACGCTGTCGCGGGCGACTTCGGCATTCACCACGGCTGCCTGCCCGGGAAAAGGGAAATTCACGGTGACGCGGGCAATGGGTAAGCTATTCGCGGCTGAGAAGTTGGTTGCGGTTTTGATACCAGGTTGATTGAGAAAACTAACACCTGTCGAGAGCGAAAGCTGATCCTCGAAGACATTGCGGTAGGTGAGCGCGAATCGATACTGGTAGGTCGGATTATTCGCTGGCGTTGTCGCCGCTATAGCCGTCACAACGAGAGTGGATTTCGATGAAAAGGCCAGGTCGGTCTGCATCTTGTTGCGGTCGACGCAGGCCTGCATGAGCGTTGCATCCGGCGTCGCCTCGGGGCCCGGGACCGCATTGGTTCTAAAGAGGTAGTCGAGCCCTCGATCACGGCCGATATCCTTAGCGGTCCCCTGCAGAAGGCCACCGAAGCCCGCTGTGAGTTGGCTGTAGAATTGGTCGCTCACCCCGCCGGCGGTCGAAGGTTGAGTCGCGACCAACTTGCCCTTTTGGTTTTCGAGGACCATGCCGCCGCCAAAATACAAACTGTCACCAAACGTCGTAGCATTGTAGAGACCATCACCACCGTTCAATTTGGACGCGCTCACCACCAGGTTGCCATTGACAAAAACTGGGCTACTAAAAATCAACCCGGACGTAGTTGCGGGAACTGCGCTTTTTTGGATGTAAGACGGCACGTAAAAGTCGCCCTGCCCTCCCGCTCCGTTTTGGGAATCCAGATGCATGTCACCCGCGACAAAAAGTGCGAATGTGCTGACCTCACGCGGAAAGAAGCCCGCCACCGATTCTAGGTACGGATCCGACTTGCGGCCCAGCACGGAAAGGCCTCGGGCCACAAGGCTTCTGTCGAGAAGAAGGGTGGTTCGAATCTTCAGAAAGATCTCGTTTCCGTTTTGAGGCAGATTGATATTGCTCACGCGCATGACATCAAAACGGATGGAGAGGACCTGGCCCAAGATAGGACGAATCGCAACAAAGAGAGGATGAGTCTCGGTCACCTGGGCGAGGGGCACCGTGAAACTAAATGGATTGGCTGTCGTCCCGAGGATTGCGTCTTGGTCGTCAATCGGCCGGCCCAGACGAACGTTGAGACCGAATTGGGAATCGCTGAGTCGAGGTTGGCTAATAAGAAGGCGCTCGGTGTTGCGTGAATCGGTGGCCCAGGTCTGGATGTTGGTCGAACACGCCGTTTGTGTGCCTTGTTCATTGAGACACCATCTCTCTCGGATAGCATGCGTCATGTAACCGACAGAGCTTGAAAGAGCGGCCTGGTAGGCCACCAGATCGGACGAGGACTTTTCAATTCTCTGATATTGCGGAAGAGCCCGCATAATGTAGGCAAGCCCCACCCCTGAGATGAAGAGCCCGGAGATGACCATGAGAGTGATATTGCCTTTTTCGTTCATACTTCCTACGTACCGCCTAACGAAAACAGCGAGGTCTATTGGTGTGGGATCACAAGATGTGGGGAATCGGGATAGGCGTACCCACTTGTCATGCAAAGCAATCGCCATGCGCGTGAAGCCTCAAAGAGTACGGGCCAGTGTCTAACTCTTGAGAATTGACAGTGGGGGCTGCCGCTAAAGGATTGATCTCTTTGACCGGAAACTGTCTGGCCCTTAGACACCTTGTGAAGAGACCTTCACAGTTGGCAGGAAGCCATTGATTTGAGACTACAAATAGATGCTTGACGTTATTGAGAAAGAACCGAGTGGGCGAAACTGACCAGATGGAAACAAAAATAGGCCGGGCCGGTGGCTATCATGCCACCGGCCCGGCCCTATCGGGGGTTTGGGAGAGAACGTTTAGTTTTCGGTCAAGGTCTGGAACCAGATATCGATGATCTGGAGGGAGTAGACCTTGCTGCCCGAGCGGCGTTTGAAGGTCGAGCGCTGCCGTGTCTGATTGCCGTACTGGTCGACCTCATGCACCTCCACATAGTTGAGGGAGATGGACTCAACACCCGCCCGTTTGAGCGTCATCAGCTCGCCTCGATCCGTTACAGCGTTCTTGTTGCGGTCGAACCAAAGGCGCAAGGTTGCGTAGGCCGCATCCTTTTGATCAATCACGCCGTCGTGGTTGTCATCGAACTCCTTCAGCGCCTCGAAGCCATTAGCGGCCCTCTTACCGTTTGAGAGGGTCGTGGCACTACCGAAGAGCTCGCCACCGTCATCGATCACACCATTATTGTTGCGATCGAGCACGAGGAAGGCGTTGTTCGAACCCAAGATCCACGCGGTCGGGATGGGATTCCCGGTGGCATTGAGATCGAAGATGACACCGCTTGGCGCATCGGTGAGCTTAAAGCCCTCACCGGTGAGGTCCAGAACCAGTGGACTGTATTGCTTCTCGCAGACCTCCGGATCCTCGGCCAAAGTGAAGTGCCGACCCACCCACACGTCGACAGCAAAGCTCGGCGGGATCCGGTCGAGCGCGAAACTCGGCGCATTCACCGAGAGAATGCGCACGCCAGTCTCGTCAGTACACCGGCCGTCGGCATTGCGGTCGTCGCAGACAAACGCCTTCACATAGTAGTTTTTCCAGGTGCGCGGGTACTGACTCTTCACCTGAGAGACGTTGAGCGAAAGCGTCGTCGCAAAGTGCGCATCCAGCATATCGACACCCTTCATGTCGAGACTCGCGAGCATTTGGCCTGCGGGCACCGCCACTGTCGTCGAACAGAAGAGCCCGCAGCTTTGTTTCTGATTCTTCATCAGCTCGAGCGTCATGAGAGGATGCTTGGCCTCCTCGAAGAACTCAAACTGTGGAAACGGAATCGTGCTGCGATACGCCGAGCAGACACGGCTCAAGTCCACCTTTACGTTCGGATTGTTTGTGGGCACACCCGTCGGAGTGGGCTTAGGTGTTTCCGAAGGTTTTGGCGTCACCGTAGGGGCTGGTGTCACGCTGGGTTTCGGCGTTGGACTCACTGATGGACTCGGGGCCGGAGAATTTGTCGGAGTCGGAAGCGGAGAAGGGCTCGGCACGGCTGTCGGAGTTGGCGTCGGAATGGTGCCGCCATCCCCCGGCGTTGGTGTCGAAGCGGGCTGTGGACCATTGAACAGTTGGGTAATGGCACTGACAAGAGAACCCACGCCGCTCGCCAATGACGAGCTCACGCTGCCGTTATCTCCGGGCACCGCACCACCCGTAGAGGGTTTCGTTGCGCCGTCACCAGACGTCGAGCCAGAATTTCCGCCTGAGGCCACGGTCGTGCCGCCAGTGCCACTTCCGCCCGTGGATCCAGACCCCACACTCGTGCCGCCAGTTCCGCTCAGGCTACCACCGTCATTGCGGTTCACACCACCCGTTCCGATGGAACCAGTGTCACCCGGAGCCGCGCCACCTGTCGAGACGACGGTGGTGGAACCCGAGAAGGTGCCTCCGCTTGCCACCGATCCGTTAGTGCCCACACCGCCCGACGAAACTGTCGCGCCACCATTTCCGGTCGAGATGCCGCCGACCAATACCACGGTCCCGGTGCTGGAACTGGTACCGCTCGCGCCGCCTGAGGCCACCGTCGAGCCCACCGATCCCGCGCTTGGGATCGAACCGAGATCGCCGCCATTATTAGTATTGTTCGCAATGCTTCCAGAGTCTTGGCTGCCACCGGGCATGACTACGCTTCCGCCGGAACTCGCCGTGCCACCCGAGCCACTCGATGTTGACCCACCCGTGCTCACTATCATGGTGCCACTGGAGGAAGCCCCTGAACCCGCTGCAGCGCTTGAAGTTGACCCCGAAGCGACGGTGCCGCTAGATGAGGTCGGAGCGCCCGTGGCCGCCGATGAGCTCACGCCCGTCGAGGGCCCAGCTATCACGCCTGTGTCATTGCCGCCGCCCGCGGGGCCCGTGATAAATCCGTTGTCGGTAGAGCTGTCGCTCTTCATCGCCGTCATCTGGGGGATAACGGAGCCCGGCGCAAAAGCGCTCGTTGAGAGCGTCGCCATTTCAGCCTGGGAAGTGGCTGAACCAACTTTTTTGTCACACGCGACCAAAGACAAAAGCACACACGTAGAAACGATAAGCGTCTTCATGACAGCCTCCTACTTCTTTCGAAGTATTATGGTGTTTGGTTATAGGTAATTTCGACGACAGAGTTTTTTGCTGGGACACGAGACATGAACACGATCGAGTTCGTCGTGGCCTCGTACACCCAGCCGTCGTCACCATTCGGGATGAGCACACGGTCAACGTAGACAGAAATTCCGACGCCCGTCGAGGGCCGATCGAGCGGAAAACGGACTCCGCGATCGGCTACAGTATGGGCGATGGCTTCATAAGACTGCTGAAAACTGGACGGGCAGATGCTGCCGCTTTGGCTTAAACCTCCGAGCTGGCTCGCGACGTCAATGTAGCGTGACCCAACACTCGCCACACCACAATCGGTCGCATTCACGCCAACGATGGGAAAGACATTGATCTGCGCCCCCTCGTTCGCCTTCACCTGGCTCAAGAAATTGATGTAACGACTCACCGGGAAGGGGTTCCACACCACGTTGTGTTCCGGCTCGGGGCCGTAGCAGTTGCTCTTGCAGGACCAATCATCCTCGTCCGACACCACAATCACGTTGAGCTGCACGCCTGTACGGCTAAAATCTGCTCGGTGCTGATTCACAGCCTGGTACACGCTCTCGAGGCACTGTTCCCAGAAGGCTGTTTTGGAACCACTCACATTATCAACGATCATTTGAAACTCTCCGGCCGGGTTCACATCAGTCGATTTCACGACCGACACGCCCGATGGCGTCTGAATCAGCGCGCCCGCATCACGAAAGAAGTCAGTCGTGACCACGGCCATCTGATAGTCCACGGCCTTTCGCGTGTTCATGATGTTGATGAAATTCTGGATATTGTCCCGGACGTACTGACGCCGTGGCAACATGCTGCCCGAGCTGTCGAGACACCATAAGAAGTCATATTGATGTTCATCGTAGAGCTGAACATGGACATCCGCCCGGAAGTTGTTGCTATAGAACGTCGGGCTCTCTTTGCAACCCATGAGCAAGAATCCCAGGGTTACGATTGCGAAACACCGTTTCATGATTCGATCATACGCTCCCCCCTCGAGGCCAGAGCTCACTGCTGGTCCCAAGACCTCTGCTCTCAAGCGCAACGGCGCGAAGACCTTCAGGAAAGTGGGAAAGAGGAGTTCTTCTCAACACACTCTTCACATTGTTAACCATTGATTTGATTGGCAAACTCATATTTTCTTGAGGTGGACGTGCCTTTGATCTCACGGTCCAAAACTCCTACACTGAGCGGGTGGATGATGGCGACTCGTACGAGGTGCTTCCATGATCTCAAAGCCTGCGCGCCTTCAAGTTTTCAAACGGGTCCAACTCCGTGGAAAGGTGTTTATCCATAATGACGACGAGCTTTACCAGGCCAGCATTGGCAACATCTCTGCTGGCGGCCTGTTCCTAAATGACGTGACCGAACTGAAACTCGGATCAGTGGTTCGCGTGGTGATTAAGGCACAGGGTCTGGACATGCCGATTCAGGCGGTTGGACGAGTGGTCCGCATCGAGGCGGATGACATCCGAACAGGCCTTGCCGTCGAGTTCACCAGCATTTCCCGTCAATCTCGCGAAGACATCCAGAACTGCGTCCATGAAGCGAGAATGCGGGATGCTCTCAAAACGGCCTAAAGTGGATTGCTTCGGGGGAAACCTATGAAGATATCATTCTTTTGGATTCTGATTTTCGCGGTGCCGATAGGACTTCACGGCGAGAGCATGCGCAATCGCGTGAAGATCAAGAAGAGCTCCGAGCTCATTCAAGAGGATAATGGATCAGACGAGTACACTCTAGAAAAGTTGACCGTCCTCGCCAAAAAGCGAAAATCCCTGATCCAGGACATTAAGCGATTCCTGCGCGAAGCCAAATCCGAGGATCAAAAGCGTGAACTCAATCTGCGCTTGGGGACTCTCTTTATGGAGGACTATCACGCCCTTCTGGCACAGGCCCAGGTGAAGATGGATGACAAAAACCCGGAGATCCGGGGATCGGCTAAGGCCGATCAAAGCGAAGCGCACTCTTCGCTGGATAAGGCCCTCACCATTTACCAGACGATGCTTAACCGCTATCCCAAGCACCCCAGAAGCGATGAGATGCTCTACGCGCTCGCGATAGCGACCCAAGACAAAGGACGCATGGCTCAGTCGATGCATTATTTTCAGCGCATTTCGGTTGAGGCTCCGCGTTCCAAATACATCGATGACGCCCGCGTACAGCTCGGCGACTACTACTTCGATCGCAATAACTACAACAAAGCCATGGAGTATTTTGATCAGATTGTCCACGCGAAGAATCGTCGCCTATTGCCGTACGCGATCTACAAGAAGGCCTGGTGTCTGTATAACCAGCAAAAATATGAGCAGTCGATCAAGCACTTCAAGTGGGTCGCCAAGAGCGACACCAAGGAAAGCAACGTGCGCGTGCGCGCCGAGGCCATTCGCGACATCGCCCTCCCCTTCGTGGAGCTGAAGACTGTCGATGATGCCGTGAACTTTTACCGCGAGCAGGGTGACCAGTTTTACCGCCAGGGGCTTGAGTCCTTGTCCGGCCACTTCCAAGAAAAGGGCCGCTACGCAGAGTCCATCTCACTGTACTCAAAGCTCCTTGAGATCGACGCCAATTACAAGAGCAACCCAACCTACGAGATAGCTATAGTCGACGCTCTTCGTCTCTCGAACCATCATAAGGAAGCGATCTATCGCCTGTTTTCTCGGTTTCCGCTCTACGGCAACAGCTCCAACTGGTATGAGCTCAACTCCCAAGACCCCGCTACGATCAATGAACTGATGAGTCGGTTCGAGGCCACCGCACGCAAGTACGCCATGGAGTACCACGCAGAAGGTCAGCGTACGAAGAATGAATCACTCTACAACGCGGCCAAGACTCTCTATGCGAAATACCTCGAAAGCTTCCCCCTTTCCTCGCAGGCAGCCCAGATTCGCTTTTATCTCGCCGAGATTCTCTTTAAGCAGAACCAGTTCACCGAAGCGGCCGACCACTACTATCTCATCTATAAGGATAAGGCGGCCGGCGCTCTGCGGCTCGATGGTCTTAAGTATTCGTTGGCCGCTCTGGATCGCGTCGTCAACGACGACCGCAAAAAACAGGGCCTAGCCGCGATCGATACCAGCACGACGGCTAGGCTCAAGGACAACGACACCTCTAGTGAGCCCGTGCCCTTCAGCCAAATCGAAAGTAAATTCCTGTCGGTGGCCGATGAGTACCTGGCCCAGTACCCCAATCAAAAGGATGCGCCGGACGTGATGTATGAGGTGGCCTACCTGCGCTATACCCACCGAGAGCTTTCAGCCGCGCAAAAGGGGTTCTGGAGCCTCATCCAACGGTACCCGAAGCACACGGTCGCCGTCAGCTCCGCCTATCTTGTCCTCGACATCATGAACCGCAAGGCCGATTACTCGCAACTCATACAGACCTGCAAAAACTTTCTCGGCCACAAGGAGATGACCAAGTCGAGCTTCCGCATCGAGGTCGCCTCGGTCTTGCGCCAAGCCGAGCTCAAACGTGTCTCGCTCTTCGAAGAAAAGGGGCAGCACAAATCGGCCGCTGACGGCTACATCGAGTACACAAAGGCCTATGGCGCCCAAGATGACCTTCTCTTTGAAAAGGCCCTGTACAATGCCTCCGTAAACTACACGAAGGCTGAAGCCTACCTAGCTGCCGTCGACACCCAAGAGCGCTTTCTGCGTCGCTTCCCGAAGAGTGGACTTCGCCAAAACATGCTCCTCAGCGTCGCTCGGACCCATGAGATGATGGCCAATTTCGACAAGAGTGCTCTCTTTTATGAAGAGTTTGCCAATGAGTACGCAGGAAACGCGCAGGCCCGCAATGCCCTGCGCCTCGCTGGGATCTACTATTGGGGCTCTAACCACCATCGCCAGGCCGAAAATGTTCTTCTGGATTACCGAAAGCGCTTCCCTGCCGACAGCAAGATCATTGCTAAAGACATTCTGGATCTGTACGAATCGCAGGGACTTGTTCCGAAGGAGATTCAGTTCTTCCTCGAAGAGCGCGCCCGCCGCGGGATTTCGGCAAGCGAATACATGAGTCTTTCTTACAAAATTTTTGACCTTCAGATGAAGGCCAAAGGGAAGGTGTCACCCGAGCTCACAAAGGAGATCGCCCGCACCGCCCAACACTATAGGAAGGACCTGCTCCAGACCCCTAAGGGGGCTGAGGCCTACGCCCGCTTTGTTTTCTCTCAAACCAATATTGTCGACGCCCAGTTTTCGCGTATGCACCTGTCCGGCAAAAACATGGAGAAGGTGCTCAAAACGAAGCTGGCGCTTCTTAAAAATCTCGAGAACGAATATACGGGGATTGCCAAGCTCGGAAGCCCCGAGTGGGGGCTCGCCTCGATGTATCGCACCGCCTTGGCCTATCAACAGATGGCGCTTGAGATCTCTCAGGCCCCGGTGCCGGGGGAGCTCTCGAGTGAGCAGATCGACATTTATAGAAAAGAGCTGAACCAGGAGATGATTCTTCCTTTTACGGAAAAGGCCCGAACTCTAACCAAAACCTGTCTAGAAAAGGCCACCGAATTGAATCTCCTATCTTCCTGGGTGCCGCGCTGTTATAGCCTCGCCGCTGAGCTTGCGCCGGACAGTTATCGGAGCGTGCGATCGTTTTACCTGCCGCCTCTGCAGGTTGCGCTATCGATACCTCCCTCAGGGAGCCGAGTGGCTGCTGGAGATTTCAAACGCTTTTCTTATCCGTTCTATTCTTCTTTCTTGTTTCAGCCTTCGGCAATTGAAAGAAGCGTGACCGCTCTCCCCGATCTCGGCTACTCAGGACTTGAGACCCGGTCCGAGGCGCGCATCAATATTCCCAGCGTGATGGACTACCGATCGCTCAACGAAGAACGGAAGAAACTTCTCACCAAACTCGCCGAGTCGAACCGCCCTCTCGATAACACCGATCTTCCGACATTTGCCTATCTGAATCTTGTCCGCGCCACCAACCCCGGCAAGGCGGTGCCACTGATTCAAAGGGCGATTCAAAGCGACCCGAAGAACACGGCTCTGCACAATCTTTTGGGAGTTGCGTATCTCGACGAGGGCCATCTCTCTTCGGCCAAGGTGGTTTTTCTTTCGCTGCTCGCACGAGGAGAAAAAAACGCCGCGATCGCCACCAACCTTGGTGTTATCGCCTACCTGGAGAACCATGAGGGGTTGGCGAAGGAGTATTGGCTGGAGGCCACTTCAATGGACGGCAGCCGCGAGGCTTCGCTCAACCTGGGCTCAGTCGCACTTAAGTATCACAATGGTTTTGAGGCCAAGAGCCATATGGAACGGGCCCTTTCGCAGGGCGATCAGGATGCGGCGGCGAATGTGGGTGCCGCCGTTGCTCTTCTTCAAAATGGCTCATTAGAGGATGCGCGTGAGAGGCTCACGGACCTCTCAAAGAAATTCAAGAGCGATCCCTATGCGCGTCTTTCGATCGGCTATTTCCTGATGGACATTGATAAAAAGCCCGATGTGGCTGAGATGGTTCTGTCAGAGTACATGGAGAGCCACGACAACGTAACTGAGATCCGTCAGGCTCTCAGTGAAACCAAGCGATCACTGGGTTCATCCACCAGCGGTGCCGGTCTTCCCACGATCGGACAGTGATCACATCGCGTTAGAGCCTACCCTAAAACCCCTTCTACTCGGAACGGTCAAAATGTCCTGCCCCTTCGTCCTCCGCGGTCGGTTCGGAGATGCCGGAACATGCCCGATGGCATGTTCCGGTTCTGGTAAACACGCCTGCGGGACCTCCCTTGTGCGTCCTCGGTCCAGGACATTTTGCCTCGTTCCTCCCGACGAAAGGGTTTTAGGGTAGGCTCTTAATCCAGATGGGCGCCGTCGAATTGGTCTGATTGCTCATCCCATCATGTTCATAGCAAGGAGAGGTTGTTGCGGAATTCGGATCGTAGGCCCGCAAGACCTTGAACGAAACGCTCGCACCCGGTTGCAGGGGCGCATTCACCGGCCAATGATCGAAGGGGCAGCTGCCTCCACCGTGCATAATGTGCGTGACGCTGTCGTTGTTCTTAAAGGTGACCGTGTCGCCCACCTTGAACACGGCCGGCGCGGCCTTGGTGTTCCAGGGTTTCGTCTGCGAGGTCGCAGCAGCAATCATGAAGCTGGGAGGATTCGATCCAGTTCCGGTTCCTGATCCGGTACCCGCTCCGGTACCCGAGCCAGTTTCGCTACCGGTGCCACTGTTCCCCGCATTTTCGCTAGAACCTGAACCACCCGAATTGGCAGTGCCGCTCGGTGGGACCACTTCTGCGGGGCCAACCGTGGAATTCTGTGAGGTGTCTGAGGGTAGGCAGATGCTGCCCATCTTAAAACTGCCGCAGGCTGCGACAAAAAGGGCAAGGGTGATAGAAACTCTTTTCATGGCGGCTCCAATTATTCTTCTTCCAAAGTGATGACAGAGCAACCTCCATGCCAAACGATCACTCTCCCCTCCCCTCCAACCTAACCCCCAAACTTTTC
Source organism: Deltaproteobacteria bacterium (assembly GCA_016196825.1). Lineage (GTDB taxonomy): Bacteria > Bdellovibrionota > FAC87 > UBA2466 > UBA2466 > JACPWY01. The sequence goes on from JACPWY010000024.1 coordinate 58,899, forward strand.
AGCCCTTTATCAGGGGTGGCGCCACACACTGTCGAAGGGATCGATAGCCATCAACTTGATCAACAGCTGATCACAATCCTCACGATTTCCAAGGAACTCTGCTAACCATTCAGTTTTCTTTGTAAAGCCAATCTGTCCACAGAGTGTGCACGGCCTTTTACGCCGAATGCGGGAAGCTTCGTTTTTCTGACAGTGCCCGCCAGAAATCCCGGAGGTACAGAAAGCCCGACACGAGCGAGATGACAAGCGCAATATAAAGGATCACCGTGCCCACTCGCCAGGCAGGCAGTCCAAAAGCGCTCCCGTACCACATGAGAAACCCAAGCCCCAACATCTGGAAGATGAGCTTTAACTTCCCGCTTTGCCCAGCGGCGATGATAATGTTTTCCCCGGCAGCAACACCACGCAAAGCAGTGATGAGAAGCTCTCGAGAGAGAAGCAGAATCACGAGCCATTCATTCACCCGGTCGAGCTTCATCAGCATCACAAGCCCCACCATCAGAAGGAGCTTATCGGCAACAGGATCGAGGAATTTCCCGAGCAGCGTCTCGACCTTCCACTTGCGTGCGATGTAGCCATCAAGAAGATCGGTGATGCCGGCGATGAAAACGATGAATGAGGCCACCCGTCCCGCCGAGAAGCGGAACATCCAATCCTTCTCGAAGGGTGGTTGATCCCCGTCGTAGGCAAGACAAATCGCCATGAGCGGAACCAAAAAGATCCGAAAGATCGTGAGAAGGTTGGGCAAATTCAGGAGATTTCGAGGATCATCGAGGCGGGCCCAGACCATTCCCCGAAGTCTTTCGAAAAAGGGGGGCAATTTCAAGTTGAAAGTCAGCAAGGAGCGTTAACCCTATCCTCAAGGATTAGGGCTGAGTGGAGAGGGGTTCGGGTTTGGTGGGAGCCACCGAGGCGGGAGAGGGAGCCGCATCCTCTTCGTCCGCAGCCGCGGAACCGGAGACCGAATCGGTCTTAGACTTATAGACCTCGACGTTTTGGAACATGAACTCCAGGTTCGGGCGCACGGCCGCGTTTGAGCCCTTCGCAATTTTGCCACAGTGTTTCACGCTGTAACAAAACTCGTGGTCGATCAGAAGGGCCTCGAGCACTGCCCTCATCCGATCATTTGAGACGCTTCTGCCGACGATATCGGGTCGACCATCGCGAAAGTAGCGCCAGTCATTCATCACGGTTGTTCGGCGCAGGTCTAATTTCGCCAGGGTGAGCTGGCGATTCACCGAGAGCCAACTCGAGGGGTTGGTCGCCTGGACTACCAGCGCCTCCGCCCTAGCCCGCAAATCGTTATAAAGCTTCTCGGACTCCAGCACCTTCTTATCAAAGGTGGCAGCCTCGGCATTTTTGAGCACAGTCTCAACAGGCGTCTTCGAAAACGCCGCAATCTCGGTGTAAACGCCTTCGAGCACAGCAATACGTGCTTTGAGCTCGGCGTCTAAAACCGCCGCCTGGGCCTTGGCAGCATCCTCGGCAGCCTTCTCGGCGTGCGCGGTTAGGGCAACAAGGATCAAGAGCCAATGCATCTTAGAGCGCTTTGCAAAACTAACCCCTACTCGGTCGGAAGAAATGGCCGGGTCCTTCGTCCTCCGCGCTCGCCTCCTCGACATGCCCCAGAGGGCATGCCTCCGGGGGCTCACTTGTGCGTCCTCGGACCCGGCCATTTTTTCTCTTCCTCGCTCACGGGGTTAGTTTTGCAAAGCGCTCTTAATATTTTATCAGAACCTTTCGCTCTACGCCGACAGTGATTTGACGCGGCGCTTTCGGATATAATGAGGAGACAAATCCACTCATACTCAATGCACCTCATTCATTTCTGTCTTCGCGTTCTTCTCTACGACAAAACCTCCCAGGCGATCGCCTGGGCGCTTCTTCCCGGGTACGCGCTCGGAGTGTTCCCTCCCACTTCATTGCAGTGGTTTCTGGCGCTCTTCTCGATCGCGCTCTTTCGAGTCAACGTGCTCACCACAATCCTTTCCGCCCTCTTCTTCTTTATTTTGTCTCATTGGGCTGATGGATTTGCCGGAACCCTGGGAAATTACCTGCTCACCCAAAATGGCCTTTTCATGAAGATTTGGCCACGGCTCTACCACGCACCCATTGTCCCCTTCACGCTTTTCAACCAGACCGTGGTGATGGGCTACCTTATTCTGACAGTAGCGATGATCCCGCTTTGCCTCTCGGCCACCTCGTTCCTCGACAGCTACTCGAGTGCCCTCGTCAGGTGGGCTTACAGCACAGATTTCTGGCAATCCTTCATTGCCTCACGTTTTTATCGTCGATTCAGCCAATATCTGCGCTATGAAATTAAATAACGCTCTTCGGCCATACGCCTTAAAGGTGATCCTGGGGACCTTTGCCGCTTTGGTCCTCTACTATTTCACGCTCTTCGACGCCAATCTTCTGTGGCTCGTCGAAACGGTAGCCACCAAGGTGAACGGTGCCCGCATCGAGGCCCATGGTTTAAAGACCAGTCTCTGGAAAGGCAGCTTCCAGATTAATGGCCTTTCCATCGCCAATCCCTTCAATCCATCTGAGAATATCGTCCAGTTTGATCGCGTGAATGGTCGAATCTTGATCGCGCCGCTGTTTCGCCGCAAGCTCGTCGTCGATTCGGTTGACTTCATTGGTGCCCATTTTTTCGTTGAACGGCAGTCCTATGGCGGCCTGGTCGCAGAAAACGAAGACCCGAACAGTATCTTTGACCGAACAGCGCCCGGTTTCACCTCCCCCGTAATGGCCAATATCGCCCAGACACCGCTGCGCCTCCTCGGCCACCTCGAGACAAGCAGTGAGCTCAAAGGAAAGCTCAGCACCACCTCGAACCTTTCCACATATCGCCGCTTCGATGAACTCTCCCGCGACATCGCGGCGCTTACCAAACTCAAGGACTCGGTCCTTTCCGACAGTGAGTCACACAAGAAACTAGCCGAGCTCAGCGGCCGACTCGAGAGACTAAAAGCCGGCCGCAGCCCTTCCTCCGTTTCCAGCGACAGCTGGGTTTCCCTTCACCGGGACGCGCTCTTGAGCGTAGCTCCGCTCAGCACCACCCTCGACCAGGTTCGTGGCCGCTTCAATCGCATCCGTGCGAGCCTCGACTCACTGGATCCCTTTATCCGTAAGGACGTAGCCCAACTCAAAAGCCAGATGCATCTGCCCAACCTCGACGGCGAAGATCTCTCCATCGATCTCTTCACGCCGTCGATCATGCACTACCTCGATCGCACCGCCTATTGGCTCGACGTCTCTCGCCGCCGCATGCCCGGTGGCACGCCGAAATTGGTCCGCCAAAACAAGGCCCGAGGAGCTGCGATTCATTTCGGCCATGATGGAGGCTGGCCGGCCATTCTTGTCCGACGAATCACTTTCGTCCCCTCCGACAATAACGCCTCCGACTCGATGAGTGGTGAGCTCACCAATCTGACATCCGATCCTTCGATCTTGCAAAGTCCACTCGCCATGTCGGTCGTGATCAATTCGCCGCACTCGGCGGTGAGTAATCTCAAACTCGATGTCAACATCGACCACCGCACGACCACCCCTCATGAAACCATTAATATCTCCGCCGACTCGATCCCCGTCCGTAGTTTCGGGCTCAACGAGAGTTACGATCTCAAGTTCCTTCTCGCCAGCGCCAGATTGCACGGGACTTCCACGCTCGACATCACTGGAGACTCTCTGTCGCTCGAATGGGACTCGTCATTCGAGGAGGTGAAGTACAACATCAACTCCCGTTACCATCAGATCCAGAGCTCACTCGAAGATGCGGTTGGGCCAGTCACCAACTTTAACCTGTCTGGCCGCGCCGAGGGCCCCTTCACAGAGATCCGCTTCACCATAAGAAGCGAGCTCGGCAAGTCTATCGCCGAAAAGATCCACCGCGACTTCAAGCACCAGATCTCAGCCTTCGACGAAACTCTGCGCAGCGAGCTTCTCGACAAGGTCGATCCGAAGCGCAAAAGCCTCCAATACGAGATAGACACGCTCGAGCAGGCAGTCACCGCCGACTTTCAAAGTCGGATCACCCTCCTCAAGGACATTGCCACCATAGCAATGGCCCGCGCCAAAAAGATCCGCTCTTAATTCCAGTGCCTTAAGACCTTGCGGGCTGCGATGAGCCCCGGTGAGCCCATCACACCGCCGCCCGGGTGAATCGCCGATCCACAGAGGTGAAGGTTCTTCACCGGCGTCGTCGAGTCCACAAAGCCCGGCATGGGGCGCATAAAGAAGAGCTGATCGAGTGTCATCTCCCCGTGGAAGATGTTTCCGCCCGTGAGCCCAAAGTCACGCTCCAGATCAACGGGCGTGAGAATCTGATAGTTCTCAATCGATTTCGTGAAACCCGGCGCATAGCTCTCAACCTCGCGGAAAATACTGTCCGCAAAGGCCTTCTTCGTTGTTGCGTCCCAAGGTCTCCGATCTTTGCGCTCATACGGGGCGTACTGCACAAACATCGACATGACATGTCTGCCCTTGGGCGCAAGCGTGTCGTCGACGGTCGACGGAATTGTCATCTCAATCACAGGCCGCTCAGACGGCATCCCATGCTTAGCGTCATCAAAAGCCTTTTCCATGTACTCCATCGACGGAGAGATGTGGATAGTGCCCCGCAAATGGGAACCATCACCATTCGGCATAGACGTGAACTTCGGCAGCTCCCCTAGCGCCAGATTCACCTTCACCACACCACTTCGGTAACGGATTCGCTTCACATTCGTGACGAAGTCGCTTGAGAGGCTCTCCTCTCCAACCATCTTGAGGAATGTCACGTTGGGATCACAGCCACTCAAGATGCGCTTCCCAAAAAACTCTCTCCCGTCAGCAAGCTCAACGCCATAGGCCTCGTTGTTCTTGATCTTGATCCGCCGCACCTCAGCGCCCGTCATGACCTGACCGCCCTTCGACTGGACCGACTTGCTCAGAGACTGAGTGATCGTCCCCATGCCGCCACGGATATACCCCCACACACCGGGTCTTCCTTCAGTCTCCCCCATCACATGATGGAAGAGGACATACGCCGTGCCGGGCGAATAGGGCCCCGCCCAGGCGCCAATCACGCCATCCGATGCCATTCGCACCTTGATTGCCTCGCTCTCAAACCACAGTCCGAGATAATCAGCCACACTCATGGAGAAAACGCGCATGTGGTCGTACACATCCTGCCCCATCCCCTTCACCTTCATCGCAAGCTTCAGCGAGCCCCAGAGATTCTCAAGGGAATTATTCGTGGGATCGGGTGGCGCCACATCGAGGAGCGGCTGCACGAACCGAGACAGTTCTTCGAGACGTTTTTCAAACTTGGGGTACGCCTCGGCGTCCTTCTTGGAAAATTTCGCGATCTCTTCGCAGGTCTTCTTCTGATCCCGCCAGAACATCAGATGGCGTCCATCGGGGAAAGGAGAAAAACTCGAGGGGTTGCGCTCGATCACTTCATACCCAAACTTCTTGAGTTCCAGGTCCCGAATGATCTCCGGGCGAAACAGCGAGCAGACGTAGCTCGTCGTGGACATCTTAAAGCCCGGGAACGTCTCTTCCGTCACACAGGCGCCACCCACAGTTCCCCTTTTTTCAAGCACCAGGGTCGAAAGCCCCGCGCGCTGAAGATACCCGGCAGCAACGAGACCGTTGTGACCACCACCGACAATGATTGCGTCGTATGTCTGCGCCATGAAACCCCTCCCAGTGAACAAAGAAAGAGTTTATATCGCAATGGTAGCCACTTCACCAGTGGCGGGAGCCCCTTTTTGCCGAAATTCGTAACACTGAGAAGCTTTTCTAGGACTGGCGTTTCAGGTGGCGCAGCAGGGAGAGATCCTTCTGGCTTCGGGCAAACTCGACTGCAGCCTCAAGGTCCTGCTCACTCAGTGCACCTTTGGGCACTCGGAGCAGAGTCTCTTTTGCCTCGCCGAGCCGTCCGGTGTCCCGCTGGAGGGTGAATCGGTAGAAATGCATCCACTCGGGGGGAGAGCTGATCTCAGCGAGCGCACTGAGCGCCCCTTCCACATCGCCAGCTGAGCTATAGCACTGGCTCAAGTGAAATCTCGCTGCCATATTGTGCGGCTCACTCAAGAGCGATCGCTCGCCGAATTTAACCGCAAGAGGCACAAGCCCATGATCTAGACAAAAGCTTGACCGATAGTAGTCAACCTTACTCTCCCAGCCGATGCATCTCTTAAGCGCCTCGTAATACGGCTCGGCCCCCGCCTCGTCTCCAAGAAGCAAGAAAGAATCGGCGATGGAATAAAGAGTCTTGGGATCATCTTGCGTGAGTGCTTCAACAACTGCGCGGTGTCGCCGGCTATCCTTGAGTCGAGCCGCGGTGAAAAGACGATTCAGCATCGCCTGTGAAAGCTTGGGAGATAGACCGAGTGCCGTCTCAAAACACTCCTGAGCGAGACTCCAGTTCCCCTGCGCGTAGGCGATGTTGCCCTCTGCGAGCCAGAGGTATTCGCGATTGAGGCCATCGCGCGAGTGCTCCCACACCCGCGCCCAAATGTCCCTTCGATCATAGATCTTGTTGTTCACACCCAAAAGCTTGATGAGGAGCGCCTGAAAGATGCCCGAAAACTGATCATAGCCGGCCCACAAACTCAGCAGAGAATCAACGAGGCTCTCCTTGAAGAGAAAGCCCTCACGCGCCATCTCATTCAGAGTTTCCAGTTGCGGAAAATAGGGGCTATCGATCTCAAGCCACTCGGCCTGGTCGGGTGCGATCAGACATACGTGGTAAAGGGTCTTGAGAGCGTCGTCGAAACCACTCTCTTCTGGTGATTGAAAACGAACGAGCTCCGCGCACCAATACAGGGTGGTTCGAATCTCGTCATCCATCGTTTCGCCATTTTCGACCAGGCGACGCATCATAGACTGCGCCGTTACCGTGCGATCCATCTTTACAGTGTTTAAGATGACAAAGGGTAAGCCGCCATCGCGCTGCATCTGATCGGTGAGCTTCCCGATAACCTCTTGTGCCTGCGCCTTCACAAATGGCTTATTGAACATCTCCTGGTAAAGACCACGCGCCTGAATCGTCAGTTCGCCCCAATCGCTGCTCGCAATATCGAGGAGCCGCCAATACAGATCCGCAACATGGGTCGAGGCCTCGGTCACAAGACTCATCGAGACCTGCTCCATGACCGAGAGCATCTCTGGGGTGTCCTTCCAAAACGGCTGGTGCGAATAGATGAAAAGGCTGCCAAGCGCGTTTTTCCGATCAGCGAGATTTTTTCCAAAAAGAAGGCTTCTCAACTCGACAAGGGCCCTTAAGCGCTCCAGCCAAGCATTCTGCTCATGGCTCAACCGCCCTCCGATGACGAGCTCCTGGATTCGAGAATCGAGAATCCGGTGCGAAGCCGCATCGTTTTTTCCATAAAGCGACATGAGGTGCCCGAAACCGCCGAGGAATCGGTAAATCGATCGCGCGCTGCGAATTTGAAGCGCGATTTCGACAGTGCCCCAGGAGATAGCCACAACCACCGCAAGGTATTGCCCCAGCCAAAGGCCCAGGCCGGCCACACAGGCCGCGCCTACTAACCAACCTACAGAAATCCACCGACGTACCGCCACGTTCAAAACTCCTGGTGTTGACCGGGTGTCTTCACCAATCGGTCTCACTGAGGCCTTCAAATTGCAGCCCTTGTGCCAGGCTGAAGCGTGCCTAGTGAGTGCCAATGATGGAAAACCGCGCCGCGATTGGGCACCCTAGTCGCCTACGCGTCAGCCAGTGAAATGGCTCTCCGGAAAAGGACCAGTAACGACGGTCGTGCGAGTAAAGGATATGGAGGTTATTGATGGGAAAGTGGCCTTTAAAGTTTCTGGTATTCTTCCCGGAAATCCGGATTTTTATCCCAGATGGGATAACGATGGAAATGGATATGATTACTCCACGTTTTTCAAGAAATGGGTAACAACCATGCAGTTGCCGATTGAAACTGGCCACCGATGGTATAACGGCGTAAGTCACTATATTCGTTGGGGACGAAAATTCGCTTCCGTTCAATACGGGAAACATACTTTTGAAGACTGCTGGGAGCGAATTCAAGAAATTCCCAGCGGCGATATCACCGACATCTACTGTCCGGGAGTAGGTATGGTTCGATCATCAAATGCGGAAACTGCCAAATATGGAACTATTTGGGAACTTATTTTGGAGGATTTTCACGAGCCGATTGAGGGATAGTTTCTACATGAAACACGTGACCTCAAAGGAGAATCTTTTTCCGGCCTACGTGCGGAGGTAGTCGCCATTGCCCCGGAAACTTTAGAGGCTTTGGACAATCGCGGCGACGCGCGCTTCAAACTCGGCCCAAAGTTCACCTTCGATCTCAAGCCAGCGCGTTGCTTCGGCTGCCGCGAAATGAATGGCGTGGCGCTTCTCTTGAGCGATGATCGTGGAGAGGACCTTCTTCACATCCTCTCGAGTGGTGAGAGAGAAATAGTCTGGATACAGACTGAGTGCCCTCTGCTCGATAGCCCAGCTCACCGCTTCATACGAGGGGGACACTTCAGTCGAGACACGCTTATCTAACTGCCTAAAATACTCCCAGCCCATGGGAGCAAAGAGCGACTCGCTCCACGGGACACCTGAGGGTTTGTCGACGAGCCGCCGCAGCATCAGCGCGTGGAGTGATTCCTCCTGAATATGAACCAAGACATCGACAGAGACCTTCTCCACCGGCACACCCTTCAAAATCTTCCGGCAGCCGACGTATTCGAGGAGGGAGAGCAACTCCAGAAATTCGTTTTCAAGGCGTGGGTTCTCAGAGATTTTAGCCAGAGTGTGGAGAAAACTCATTTTAGCTCCTCTGAGATGAGGTCGAGCGATTCATTCAATTCCTCTGCCGTAACACAATATGGCGGAACGAGATACAACACGCTGTGTAACGGCCGAACCCAGAGTCCCCGCTCCCAGAGTCGCCCCACGACTGCCCACAGCGCCTCGCTGGCCAAAGGTTGCCTTGTCAGCGCATCAACGCAATCCACAGCCCAGATCATGCCCAGGCTCCGAGCGTCCCCAACTCTGGCCAGCGCTCGAAACCGCGGAAGGCTGTTCCTCAAGATTTCGATGAGGGGAATGTTTCGCTTGAGCACTTGATCTTCTTCAAAGATCTTAAGGCTCTCTAAAGCGACAGCACACCCCAGCGCATTCGCAGTGAACGTGTGACCATGATAAAAGGTGCGCCCCGGCCCACAAAACTCACCATAGACTTGGTCAGTCACCAGTGTCGCGCCCATCGGCAGCACGCCCGCCGTCAGGCCTTTCGAGAGACAGACAATGTCAGCCATCTCCGTCATCCCTTCGATGGCAAAGAGGGAACCGGTCCGGCCAAATCCCGTGAAGACTTCATCCACAATCACCAGAGCGCCCGCATCGCGCGCAAGTCTCATTGCCGATGACAAATACTCCCGCGGATAGATGACCATGCCAGCAGCCCCCATCACGAGCGGCTCAATCACAAGCGCGGCCAGGTTTTCATCGAGCTGCTTTTTCAACGATTCAAGGCAAGCGATGTCACACTCAGGATAGCTTTTCCCCACCGGACAGCGATAACAATCAGGCGCAGCGGCCGTTCGCGTTTTGAGCATGCTCAGACTAGCCCGGTACTTCTCGATGCCGCCTAGGCTTGCCGCCCCCAACGTGTCACCATGGTAAGCGCCGCCCAGAGACACAAACTCAGTGCGGTCCTCTCCCCGCCGCTGCCAATACTGCCAAGCCATCTTGATCGCAGCCTCAACGGCCGTCGATCCGTCATCGGAATAAAAGACCCGCGACATCCCCGGCACAAGCTTGACCAACTTTTCACTCAATTCCAAAGCGGTGGGGTGCGCGTGCGGTGCAAAAAGCATCTGATCGAGAATCCCCGCCTGATCACTCAAGGCTTTCACAAGACGGGGGTGGCAATGGCCGTGAATGTTGCACCACCAGGAGCTTGTGCCATCGAGGAGACGCTGTCCCTCTTCGTCAAAAAGATAGGCCCCCTCAGCACGAGTGATGAGACGCTTCGGCCCCAAATGGGGCGACGGGGTGAACGGGTGCCAGACCGTTCGAGAATCGGCTGCTAGCCAGTCCGAGTTATCCGGGGAGTGGTGCGACATTGAACAACTGCCGAAGACGCGTATTACTCGCCACCTGCGCCACAAGCGACTTGGGATCATCGGTAGGCGTGAAGGTCGCAAGGACCTCAACCTGACCAAACTTCGAGATCACAGGCCCATTGCCCAGGGTCATTCGACACCGCGTGAGGATAACACCCTTGATCGGAATGCCGCCTTTGCGGCACGCATCGAGTGTCAGAAGCGTGTGGTTGATTGCCCCCACGCGATCCTGCCCTACGATGATCACGGGAAGGCCAATCTTCTTGATAAAATCGATCTGAAGAACCGAGTCATTGAACGGCACCAAGATACCACCAGCACCTTCGACGATCTGAAACTGCTTCGAGCTCTGAAAGTCAGCGACGAGCTTGTCGAGTTCAATCGTTTTGCCCCACTTCTCAGCCGCCATGTGCGGCGATACCGGATCGGGAAAGCGGTAAGAGGGCTCTTTGAAACAGGCATCTGGAAGTTGGGTCATCGCCTTCACTTCGCGCGTGTCATCTCCCACGATGGTCCCCGTCTGAACTGGCTTCCAATACACGACCTCCTTGGACCCATAAATGGCTTTGAGAAGTCCAGCACACACCGTGGTCTTGCCGACACCGGTGTCCGTTCCTGTTACAAAAACTCCTTCCATAATTCCACCAAATACTTTGCCATTCCTAGAGCGTTGTCTTCGCTCACCGACAGACTGAGCGAGATTCGAATCCGCTCTTCCCCAACCTTTACAGTGGGATACCGAATGGCCCGGGTTTCAAACCCAGACTGTCGCATATTTTCCGATAATCGCAAAGCCCTATCAGCCGCCCCTAAACGCACTGGAATGATTGGACTTCTCTGCCCCCACTCGTCGGTGTTTTGAAGAGTTGGATCGACCTCGGAGAGCACCGCCCTCACCTGTGAGGACATCGCCCAAAGCGCCTCCCTCCGCCAACTCTCCTTGGCCACAATCTTTAAGCTCTCCATCACCATAGCCGGCACGACGGGAGGCGGTGCTGTGGAGAAGATGAAGGGACGAGCCGAGTTAATCAGCAGTTCGCGGATTTGAGCCGAACACAGGATACAGGCCCCCCCAACACCAAAGGCCTTACCGAAGGTCACGGTCATGGCGGTCGTCGACCAATCCCGTTTAACCCCTCTCCCGTCTTCGAAGAAGACTCCGGCCGAGTGCGCCTGATCAAGAAGAACAAAGGCAGCCTGAGCAGAAAGCGCCCTCTGGTCCACAAAATCTCCGTTCTGACTAAAGAGAGCTTCCGTAATAATGAGGTCGGTCGGCGTGGTGATAAGATCGCTGACGCCGTTGTGCGGAAAGATTGTCTTCTCGACTTTCGCTAGCCGGACACCGTCGATGAGCGAGGCATGGTTCAATTCGTCACACAAGACTCGATCAAAGAGCGGCGAAAGTGTGGTGACCAAAGCGATGTTGGCGAGGTATCCACTGGAAAAGAAGAGCGCAGCCGGAGCCCCAAAGAATTCAGCAATCGCAGTTTCGGCTTCATCAAACATTCTCGAGTGGCCGCCCAAAAGGCGCGACCCCTGGCTGCCGGAGCCCAGGATCTCCAGCGCCCGCGCGCCGGCCTCGGCGAGGAGTCGGGAGGAGCTAATGCCCAGATAATCGTTGTGGCTGAAATCAAGGCCTGTCGATACGCGGGGCTCACGATAGAGATTGGCCTGGCGAATGGCCGTGAGCCGTGCCCGCACCCGCTCTGCAATCAAAGAATTCTCCATGCCCCCTCATTAGAGGCATAGCTCCTCCTTGGCAACGGGGGTCCGCCAGTGGGCGGCAGCAGGCGGCTTGCCCCGCTCTTTCGTCAGCGCACGGCGGTCGTGGTAAACGGGAGGGGTGTGGCAAGACGAGCACATCCTCATCACCGGATCAGCAGTGCGAGTGGGCCTTGCAATGAGTGCTTTCTTTGAGGCTCTCGGAGCGCGCGTTTCTCGGCACCACCACGCCCAGCCGGGGGCGCCCAATTCCTTCCAAGCGGATCTCGGACAGGCAGAAGAGTGCCACTCGCTCGTCGCAGAGGTCGTGCGCGAACGAGGCCCACTCAGCATGCTCATCCACAACGCGTCGATCTTTTCTGCAACTCCCATTGAATCGTGCCGCCCCAAAGATTGGGATCGTTTTCTCAAAATCAATCTGGCCAGTACCCGCGCGCTCACCGACGCATTCCTGGTACAACTGACCGGTCCGGGCGCGCTTCTCTTTGTGATCGACTCCTTCGTCGAACACGGCCTCCCCCACCACGCCCCCTATGCGACCGCGAAAACGGCGCAACTGGGATTGATGGAAGCCTTAGTGAAAGAGCACGGCCCGCGACTGCGCGTGAATGCAGTCAGCCCCGGCCTCATTCTCTTTCCACCTGACTACTCAGCAGTGAAAAAGCAACGCCTCATTAACAAGGTGCCCCTAGGAATGGGAGCGCCCCAAGATATCTGCGAGGCCGCGAAATTCCTCCTGGCCAACCGGTACTGTAACGGCATCTGCCTCCCCGTGAACGGCGGCCTCTAGTTCTCAAAAGGTTCGTTGACCGTGCCTGGTTGCGACGATACCAATCGTAGGCTTGTCAGTGAAGAACTTCTTTGGCGAGAGTGGGATGTTACCATTTCTGTCAAATAGTCGTATAACGTTTCTTATGTATATCTCGCGCGAGATTTGAGAGATGCCCTAACTTTTCTTTTTCTTGGTGAGCGTGTCGAGCTCTTCCATGAGGACGTGAAGCTTTTGGTGCAAAGCCGTGAGGCGATCGAGGTTTTGGGTGATCTCCTTCGTCGGCGGCACTACCTGCGCCGATGGGTTCATCTGAGGCTTGATCGGATCTTTATTGAGGTTGATCGACAGAGCCTTCGTGTCCATGACCGGCTGGCTCATGTTTTTTTGGGCTAAGAGCTTCTGGATATCTACGTAAACGAAACCGAATCCTTGGGATTTGTCGCGGTACGACATCTTCTTTCCTCCAACAACTGCCAACTTTCCCGGGGCGACCGCCCCCGATGGATTGATAGGAGCAACACACGTGCCATTCAAACGGCCGGATCACTGATAATTATCAGAATTATTTCAATTACTTAGAGCCCATCGTCCTAAGACAAATGGTATTCAGGTGCCCCTTTTTGCGCGTGGACACAATGTGCGGTGTCGTAAATTGTTAACTTTCCAAAAAAATTGGACCGACGAGTGTAGTGGGTAGGTGTGTGATTGCCGTCCTCTAGAACAGACTTGATGCTGCTCTCAGTCGGAATTCTGGGCATCGTCGTGTGTTCGTACCTCCTCTTTTTCTACACACCGAAATCCATCATTGAAGGCACCACAGTGATTGGAAAGATCATGCCCAAGGGAACCATCCGTCGTCGAGTAGCGCGCAGCCTCCACTGGGAAAACCTCACCGAGCCGGCGACGCTGTACTTAAGAGACATCGTCTACGCCACGAAGGATTCATCGGCGACGATTGAACTAGAGGCAGGGAAAAAGTTTGATCTTATGAGCGACTCCATGATTCAGCTCGACGATGTGTCGAGTGACTCCATCAACATCACGCTTATCGAAGGTCAGGTAAAAGGACCCGACGCGGCCTCCGTCAGCGTAAAAAAAGAGGTTAAGTTCCGCATGCCGGCCTATCCCACCCGAGGCGTCTCCTCGCTGGCTACGGCTCCGCCTATTGATATCTTTGAACTCAGAGCCTCCGAGTACCTCGCGCGCGTGAGTGACACCCTTAAGATGAAGTCCCGCAGACTCGCCATGCGTGAACTCGCATCGATGAAAAAGACCGAGCCTCTCGATAGGCTAACCTTTTTTGTCATCGAACTGCTCAAGCCGGAAAACATCCGCTACAACCTCCGCGCCAACCATTGGCTCGAATTCATCTGGACACCGATTCCACTCGAGAACATCAAGTCTACGGTCGAGCTCTCTCGCAACAACGATTTCCGCTCTAAATTGTCAGCTCTGTCAAAGGGCAGCACCTTGAAACTTCAGATCGAGGAGGAGGGCACCTATTACTGGCGCGTGAAATCGGAACGGGGCAAGGAGGTGGCGTATTCGCCTGTGGGTGAGTTCCACATGTCTTTGAGAAGTGGCATGACCCAGGAACTTGCAGTCCGCATCCCCACCGCTAAGCCCAAAGGCTTCACGATTGAGATTGCTACCGACAAGACCATGAAGCGAATGGTGAAGGTGCAGGTGGTGGACAAACCCCGGTGTCCCAAACATGGCTTAGCGAAAGGTTCCTATTTCTGCCGAGTGAAGAATCTCGAAACCGACGAGGTGGTGAGTGAATCCAGTTTTGATATTCGCTAGCGTGCTTTTGGTTCTAGCCGCAGACGACCATTCCGTAAATCCGAAAGGGCGCGGCACCCAGGACAAACGCGGCTCTAACGAGCTGTGCCCATTGTCCTCGTCTCAATTGGCCGCCATCGCTAACGGCGACACAAGCTCATTCAATAATATTCCGGCCTACCTTACCCAGAGCGCCTGCACCGACATGAGCTTTCACACGAGCTCAGAAGCCATTCCCAATATTCGATTCAAGGACAGTGGACCTTACGGATTCCTAAAACAGAGTGCTGCGAGCCTCATGAGTGGAAAATTCGAAAACGCGGATCGGATAGAAAACAACGTGAGAAAGCGCCTGCCGCTCGCCTTTCGCGAGAGCCCGCTTTCTGGCAGTGATTTTTCGATCGTCGGACAGCTCGCAGCGCTGTCGCCTGCGTTGGGCAAGGAGGCCCTGGGTCAGATAATCCAAACCGAACTGGTTCAGTCGAACCAGTCACCAAGCGACCTCGCGTTCCGACTCGTCCGCTACGGAACGGATCTCGACCCCATCAGCGCACAGCTTGCGGTCCGCGTGGAAGAGATGACGACGGGCGCCCAGGGCGATTCCCTCGCAAGCCTCCTGAAAAATCTCTCTGGCGCCGCTAGTCGACAGGCCGCCCTCATCCCAGCCTTCAACAAGGCGTCGGGAGCCGTGAAAAGCGGCGTGATGCGAGCAGAAGGCGTGTACGGCAAGGCCGAGCGGCTCAATCTCTCAAGTGCCGTTTTTTACGGGATCTCGGGCGCTGCGCTCGGCGCACCGGGCCTAGAGCCCGGCATGATTTCCCTTAACGATGCACTCGCCCTTTTGACATCGCAGCACCACCTTCGGATCCAGAGCAAGATGGTCAAGGATTCTGTTCTGATTCTCGCCAAGACCAACACCCAGCCAGCTCTAGCCCGAAGCCTTGCCTCATCGATGACCGAGGATTGGCTCAGCTGGAATGGGCGCGACCGAGAGCTCCTGCTCTCAGCTGGTGGCCAATACTACGACCTAGCCCTCGCAATCCAAGAACGGTACATGCACCTTGTGGACGAGCAATGGAACCTAGCCAACCGTGGCGACGTGGCCGGTTTCAACGAAATGAAGCGCTCGGTGCTTGTGCCACTGGGCGAGGCCATTCTTGGAATCGATCCCGATTTTATTTCCCCTGAGTTTGTATCGGTGCTTGTGCGAAACAATCTCGCGGGCGACACGTTGATCGAACAACGCCTCCCAAAGTTGGTTTTGGACCGCTATCACCACAACAGTGAGCTCTTTGAGCTCCTCAACAGCGAAAAGGCCTCCCGCCCCGTGGCACAGGCCATTTTCTCCGAGCTCGCCAACTCCATTGCACTCCAACTCACCTACGTTCCGGCCTTAAACGGCTGGATCGAACGCCAGTCGAAGTAGTCTGCGGAGGTGTGATGATGAGTGACTAATCTAAACTAAAAGAAGAGCCCCTTCATTCGCGGCGGCAACCACCACAGAAAATGCGTTGCCGGCATCTCGAAGGTTTCCGTTCTTGATGGATAGCCAAGGCGAATCTCAACCTCGACGGTGCAGGTTACTGTGAGGGTGTCGAGTCCAATCCCGTAGCTGCGAAGCCACCGCACCACCCGTTTCAGGGGGCCGGCGCCAGCCCGGTATGAGCCCGAGTGGTTAGTCACGCGAGTCAGTCGACCTTCCTCGATCAGCCACGTGCCGGCGCCGTCAACCCTGCCATTCGCAAGAAAGGTGAAGTGGTGAAACCGCTCTGAGGGGTCACTGCGTTCTGGTCGCGCGTAAAAGTGGCCCTTTTTAAGGACAAACATGTATTCACCATCATCGAGTCTTTCCATATTCGATCGACAAGGAGCCCCTCCACAAAAATGAACATTGTATCGAAGACGATCGGAATCGCTCAAAAAATCGCCTAGGCTCATGGCCTGTGAAGCCGATAGGTCCGAAAGAATGGAACGGGTAAACGGTCGACTCACCAGTTCAGTCGCTGTTCCCAAGAGCCAGCGACCGCACAGTGACAAGGTCTGGCCTGGCGCGTGCACTGAGTAGAACGCAAGGCCAGTGAAGAGAAATAGGGTCGAATTCCGCAGTCGTAAGAGCACGGCGCTACATAGCCCAATCTCCTGTCGATTTTCAAGGCGCCACTTTGGCTACGAGCTCGTTTTCGCGCCGGCCCTCCCTCATGCCTCGAGGGGCCCGATTCCCGTGCGCGAGATCGGGCCCCCCAAGAGCCTCTCCACTTCCTGCAAAGTGGAGTTTGTCGACAAAGGGCTTTCGGATTGGCAAAGCCAACCCCGGCCTGGAACGCACTGTCTCTGCACTCTCATGGAATACAGTTGGTGACGATTTGCGCCCAAACGCGATGTCCCTCTTTCCGATGGGTTACTGAGAATTTCGCTGTGACATCGGGATCACGGCTGGGTGAATGGGATCGCGGCTAGTCGAATTCCTAAGAATTGATAGACCTCCACGGTGCTTGGGCACCTTTTCAGAGGCGCCTTGATCCCCCGACCTCTTGACAACTTAGTCTAGTTAGTCTAGTCTTATTAAATGGCCAAATCGTTTCGGTGTAATATGTACGAGGCTAAGACAAGGCTTTCAGAACTCGTGACCAAGGCCCAGCGCGGCATCGAGGTCATTCTGATGAACCGAGGAAAGCCGGTAGCCAAGATCACCCCTTTTGGAGTCAAGAGCCGACCCCGGATATTAGGCTTTGCGAGGGACATCAAGATACTGCCGGGATTTGATGATATTCCGGAGGGATTTGAATAATGCGTCTCCTTCTCGACACCCAATCCTTGATTCTTGTTGGACAAGGAAGACTTCCAGCTCGAGCTAAAGAGGTCTATAGCGACAAAGACAACGAAGTCTACTTCAGTTTGGTCAGTCTTTGGGAAATTGGAATCAAAACGGCTGTCGGAAAGCTACGATTCAAACGCAATCTCAAGGATTATCATGACCTGTTAGTCGAAGAGCTCAATCTTGCTCCTCTTTCAATTGAAGCTACGCACATTGAACGTGCCGTGAGATTGCCTTTCCACCACAGAGACCCCTTTGACCGCTTGATCATTGGTCAGTCCCTAACCGAAAGACTCTGTGTCCTCAGTGGGGACGTGCAGTTCGATGCCTACAAGTGCGATCGTATCTGGGACTAGCCTTGCAAGACACCCTCTCCCACTTCCCGCTCTTTTCACAGTTAAGCGATCGCGAGCGCGTTGCCCTTGAGAAAAAGTTAAAAACCAACACCTTTCGGGCCGGCCAAAACATCATCCGGCAGGGAGAGCCGTGCCTTCACGCCTACATTCTTCTCCAGGGCAAGGTCGAGATCTCCTCCATTTCCACGGATGGCTCCGCTCTCCATATTCTCTTTCATCAGGCTCCGGCTTTCTTCGGAATGATCGAGATCTTTCGCGAGCTGCCTTACCTCGGCACTGTCACAGCGATCGAACCCTCGACCACCCTCTCCATGACCAAGGCCCAGTACCTAGGACTCCTGCACTCGAGTCACCAGATGTGTCTGTCGGTGATTCAGAATCTCTCGGATCAGGTCTACCAAAGCGGCATCGATCACCGGATGCGCCTCTTTGGCGACACCGAAAAGATACTCGGTCGGTTTTTGCTCTGCCAGGCCGAGGCCTGCGGTGAGAAAAAACAAGACGGCGTCTTCGTGCCGGTATCGCTCAATAAGAGTCAGATCGCCAAGTCGCTCGGTCTATCACGCAGACACGTGATTCGTTCGTTCCAGGCGCTGGAAAAGAGGGGAATCATCGAGGTGCAGTCGGGGCGACTCTTCGTGCCCAATCTGTCGAAGCTCAAAGAGTTGTCCGAAAAGGTCTGGTCTGGCAAAGAGCGCCGCCATTTTCGGCGTTAACGGGCCCTTGGGACCGGCACGCCGGCAGCGTCACATCAATCGTCCACGGGTCCGGATAGATGGGTGCCAGCACCCTGCAGGGCGATCCTTTCACGAGAGCGCTTTGGATCTGCATTGCCGCCGCACGCCAGCGATCTTCCATGCCAAATGGCGCAATCCAAAACCGGTGGCTCATCGTGAGGATGGGTATCATAATAAAGTAGGCGTACAGAGCCCGGCGCGCAGTTTGATTTTTCACGGCGCTCACTTGAGTGAGCCAAAAAATAATGCCCGCCGCGGCCACTGCGAAGGCATATCTGTGGACGAGAAACCACGGACTTAGCGGCGAATCAAAGGCGCCGAAGACGTTGGGGCGGGAAAGCCAGGCCAGAATAGGCCAGAGTGCGAGAGATCCAGTAAATGAGATGAGCGCCTGGTTGGCGATTGAACGCCACCGAGCCAGCCCGAGCCCACACCATACGAGGCACATCAGAAACGTGCATACAGAGCCCAGTTGCGAATATGGTTCGCTGCGCCAACGAACCGCCTCCCAATCCCCGAGCCAGGGGTGAAAGATCAATAGGTCCACGGCGGATTTGAGAAAAGCTGCCAGAGCCTGATCCAAGGCTTCGGTGTGGACGAGCTCAACACTCGCGGTCCGCGCGAAGAGAAGACCCACGATCCCCACTCCTTGAATCGCAAGAAGCGCCCAGTCTTCCCGTCTTCTGGAATACCAGGCGCGCAATGAGAACAAAGGAATCAGAAAGACAAACGTTCCAATCGAAAACACACAAAGAACAGCTCTCCCCAGTTCAGTGAGTTTCGGTGGCTTTTGAAAACTTTGAAACCCCAGGAGAGCGAGCCAATAGAACAAAATCCAATTCACATTCGCGAGATTTCCAACGAGCTCGTTTGTTCCAGGGGCGAGACACAACAGAATTGCCCCCGCCGCGCGCATTGACCACGACGGTATGAGCCAGGCGTACTCCTCCCGCACGAGTCGTGAAGCCACACCAGCAAAGAGAGCGACCGTGACAATATGAAAAACCACCGGCGCCCACAAAAGGGGGACCAGCTTCAGAGTGAGAATCACGATTATACGCTGCAACGTGAAGAAGTATCCCAGCGCAGGGTTGAGAAGACTCCGCCACCCCTGCGCAATGGCTTCCGGCACGAAAACATAACCGTCCTCGGCCCACACCTGATTTGAATCCAATCGCCCCCACGATCGAATGAGAAGAAGCGCGAAACAGCTCGCCGCCACTCCCCAACGCGCTCGTTTCAAGTCCATGTGTTCTGTTCAATCACGGACCGGCTCCTGCAGCAAGCGCTCGCCTCGGACTCGGTGGGTGAACGACCGAATTCGCTACTTCGCCACAAAGAGCCGCTTAATCGATGGGCTGTAGCTGGGGGAGAAAAATGCCAAGAAGGTCACAGCGACCGCGATCACAACGGCGGTGACAAGGCCGCTGGGTTCCAGAATTGCATGGACCATCAGGATGTTTAGAACAATGGGGGCGAGAATAACCAATGCCAGCGGAACGAAGAAGCCTGAAAGGAGGAACAGGCCACAGAGAATTTCGGTTCCCTTCAGCAGAATAAAGAAATACTTGGAGGCGGTCAGTCCGTTGAAGAAGGTGGCCATATCACCGGTGAGCGGTGGAGGCGTCGTAAAGAAGAACGCAACCCCTCCAAAAACAAACAGAGCGCCCAGAAGAATGCGAACAACAAGTTGTATTTTATTTTGCATGGTTCCCCCGCCCATTAGAATAACTCATCGTGTGAAGCGTTCACAGCCAAAACCCCACTGCGGTGAGCGCGGCCCCTATCCCCCAATTCCACCAGGCCCCGCTCACGAAGTAGGGATAGATGAGAAGGGCCAGGCCAACGAAGAGAAGAAACCAGTTGGCGTCCCGCCTCCCCTTTCGGAAAAAGTAGAGCCCAAATACGCCGAAAAGAAGGCCAGCCACGATCGAAGGCAGACTCAAGTCGAAGCCGAGCGCAGAGAGTTCTTCCATGGCATTTAAGGTTAACCTGGTTTTGTCTCGACCACGAGGGCGATTCCAAACGCATTTTTCCTTGCCGCGATGTCTGTCTTAAGACAGACCTGAGGAATGGATAAGTCGGCCATAGTTCAGCAACTGTGCGAGCAAATCAAAAGCGATCGCGACACACTGACCCAAGCCGCGCTGGCAGCGCATGAGGCCGCTACTCACACGGAAAGTAAGGCCGAAGACCAATACGACACGAGAGGCCTCGAGGCCTCCTACCTTGCCGGGGCGCAATCAAAAAGAGCGCTGGAGCTAGAGGAGATCCTGGTCCTCTTCCGCGAAACTCCTCTTCGTCAATTCACCGACGCCAACCCAGTGTCACTGACCGCGGTAGTAGAGGTGCAGTGTGAAGGAAAATCACACTACTATTTCCTCATGCCCAAGGGCGGCGGAATGCAGGCCCTCGTGGAAGGCAAAACTGTCTTTGTGATCACGCCCCATTCGCCCATCGGCGAGACCCTGATCGGCAGGCACGTTGGAGACGACTTTGAATTGAGGATACAATCGGTCGAGCGAAGCTACGCGATCAGCCGAATTTGGTGAGATGTGAACAGGTCTTGCTGGATCGGCGAGTCACTGGCGCGGCCCGGATGAAAAATGGCGACTTCAACTCTCTCGAACGATGAAAGCCGAAGCATGAGGAATCACTTTCTGGAAATAGCACCTATTTTCCGAATGTGCGTGGAAAATTCTCGAGGAATAGAATCTATTCTATCCGTCAGAATTTTCGTCACATAAGACAGTCTCACCGCGCCTAACACGTAAATTGGACCTGGTTTTCCTCGCACATAGCCCTTCATCTTTATAGATATGACTCCTATAAGCCTTCCTTCGGTGTCGAACACACCTCCCCCGCTAAAGCCAGGAGCGCCCCTTATTTTAAGGTAGAGATCGGAATCGGCACGGTAAAGCATTTGAGGAAGCTCGTCGGACCTTCGAAAAGATTGCTTGGTAAAGTTTTCCGCCTCTTCATCGGACATCACGTCGCCTGAGGCGATGGCGAAATCGGATAACTGCCCTTCGTCGTACGACGCTTGTCTTTCCCAATAGGGCTCACTATCTCTAGTGAAGCGGGGATGCCCAACCACCAGGACCTGTGCGATTTTGGCTTTTTCTTTTGAGAGATCTTCAAACGGTTTCACTTCCACTTTCGCATCCAGCTGATCTATTGTTTCTGGGGTAACATCCCATAGCGTATCGCTCTGCAGCTGGTTCGCCGCAGTAAAAAGGTAAGCCGCATAATCCTCACGGATTGGAACGGTTGGTGTGAGCATCTCCAAGTATTTGGAAAACACATCGGGAGAGGACAGCCTCCATAGGGCCAATGGACCTGTTCTACCGCCTGGCAGGTTTTTAAGATTCGTTAAATCGCCAAACGCGCCCATTGAGAGATTTTCCGCGTCTCCTGACTCATAATCCTGGCTTACGTGCCTAGCGGTAATAAGTAATCCTGATTTTTGGTTCGCCGCCACTGCGGCGAGCGCACCCAGACCGCCTTCCAATAGGATGGTTTTTTTAAGCGCTCCCTGGGCCCATCTGTGGCAGGGATGATTCATATTCTCCAAAACCTTCTTGGCTTGAGTGACAGGCTGATTGAGGCAACCTGCCCAAGCGAACGAAGTCATTCCCACGAAACATAATAGGCTTAAGTGCTCCATCCCAACCGCATACCACAACCTGATGGGCCCAACCATTGAACTATTGAACTCAACTTCCACTTCAAATGACCGGCCTCGTCGCGCCGCTGGAAGGAAGAGTTATATTTTCACTCCTAGCAAAGAACTTGAGAATCAACTGAATGGCATTCTTTAGAAGAGCCAGGGTTTTCGGTTTGGCGTTTGTGGGTTTGGCGTTTGGGGTACAGTTTTCGTTCAGTCTGAAGCCCAGTTGGGAATGAGAATCGCCTTTCCAATAGGCTGTTGAGCGATTCTCAAGCATTTCAGAACTCCAAAGACCTTTACCTTGCATGCAAGAAGTTGAAACTGCCTCTATTTCTTAAGGATCAGCTTTTGCGCGCCAGTTCGAGTGTCGCTCTTAATGTCGCCGAAGGGTCCGGAAAATGGACTGGGAAAGACCAGAAACGCTTTTATTCCATCGCGTACGGCAGCCTTAGAGAATGCGAAGCCATTTTGGAGCTGGAACAATTGACCAGTTCAGAGACCCGCCACCTTATCGATAGCCTGGGCAGAATCTTGTTCGCTCTTTGCAGACCCGACTCCAAACCGAACCCAGACAGTACGCTAAACTCCAAACCCACAAACGCCAAACCGAAAACCTATGGTACGGCCAACAAGCGTGTTACTGACAAAACGTAAGTCTGGCCAGACTCCCCGAAGGACGCCGCGAATAGATCAATTTGTCGTCGGAACACCACTCCAAGCACGCACTCGGAACCGCTACCTAGCTGTGGCCCCAAAAGGTAGGCGTATTCGGAAGGAATAGTGGTGCAAGAGGGGGTATCCGGTTACGCTGATTGATGACCTTAAGGAGCAACGTGGCATTGGATACCGACAATGAACCTTGATCAACAAGTTCAAGCATCTTGGGACATTCCCTGCTCTTTCTGGCAATGCCTACGAGTGAATAGGCCTGAAAATCACTCAGCCCTCACGCAATCCTCTTGCAGTGGCAAATTCAAACGCTACGATCACACTTCCCGCAGTAAGCGGCGCACGCCGTCTTTGAGATAGGTGACCCTGTCTCGGTCAAGCCTCTCCAGGATCATCACGGCCTGCGCGCGCGACATCTTGAGACGTGTCTTTAAGTCCGATGTCGTCACGGCTCCGCTCTTTTGAAGGATTGCTACTACCAACGCCTTGTGCCGACCGTAGTTTTGGGTGTCGAGAACGCACTCCCCCATTGAAACGAGCCACCCGTCTGCCACGGCCTTCTTGATTTCCGCGGGGGACAGCGCCAAAGCACCGCGTGTCAACGGCAGGCCCTCTCGAAAACGCGGCGTAAACGGATTGGTCTTCGCCCTCACCTCCGGGCGCACAAATCCATAGGGGCGCCTCTCAACGATCCGTTCTTGTACCATCTCTTTCAGAAGAAGCTCCACCATTTGGGGAGCCCAATCCAGAGTCTTTTCCAAAGACGGCTGTGTGAGTGTCGCCCCCGCTGCAACAAGCCGCTTCACAGATTCTCTCCCCGCCTCCCATTGTGTGCGAGACAGAATCACACCTTCTCTCTGCAGCTGCCCCGCCAACCAGCGATCAAAGTCTTTTTTCGTTGCCGCCGAGCCCGCCATCAAATCCGAAGCCGTCGCAAACCCCCGTCCAAGAAGCCGGCTTTCCCAAAAACTCTCAACCGAAGTGATGCGCCGAAGGCGTTCTAAAGCCTCTGTGTGCTTGGGGACAGGCGCCGGATCTCTCACTCTACCCGTCGCCACCGTCCGCTCTCCTCCCGGAGCGCGGATGACAATGGGATCACCAAATCGAAGACTGAGTGGCGCACACTTTAGTCGATAAAAACTCTCGCCTACGGGAATCATACGCGCACTGCCATGCCAGGAGCCCACGCTCAGGGAAAAGGCTCCGCGCACGGCTTGGTCGAGTGAAACATCACACACGCTCGTCATTTCAAACGGCATTCCTGTCAAGCAGTCCCCCCGACGAATCTCCTCAATCTTCACGCCCGAAATCTGAAGCGCCACGCGCTGATGGGGCAAGGCTTCAATCACCCCCTCCCCGTAACACTGGATCCCACGCACCTCGACCGTCTCTTCGCTAGGCAGAAGCGTGAGCTTTTGCCCTCGCTCGACCCTCCCTTCCCTCAGCGTTCCGGTCACAACCACACCTAAACCGGTCACCGAAAACACCCGATCAATCCAGAGTCTGGGCACTCCGCGATCAAGCGGCGCAGGCAGCGTCACCAGAAGATCTTCCAGAGCGCTCTCAAAACTCTCAAGGCCGCACTCAAAAGAGATCTCAACGCATGAGTTCTCTCGCCCAAAGGCCGCTTTCATCTTCGCAACGGCCTCCGCCCGCACCGCCTCAGTGCGCGCGCCAGGGCTATCAGTTTTTGTGATCACAAGAACTCCGCGCGACACACCGAGCGCCTGCAGGAGACGCAAGTGTTCCTCCGATTGCGGCATCCACCCATCATCGGCGGCGACACAAAAGATAAACCCGTCGAGCTGGGAGACTCCGCTCACCATCGTGGTAACGAGCTTTTCGTGTCCCGGCACATCGATGAGACCGACAGCCCCAAAGGCCTTCGATTGCCAGTGGAGAAAATTGAGCTCTATGGTCATCCCGCGCCGCTTCTCTTCCACCAGACGGTCAGTGGCTCTTCCGGTGAGGCGCTCGAGCAGTGTGGATTTTCCATGATCGACGTGGCCGACTGTCCCTAGGACAAACATCGCTTCAGCGCCTCGACGAGATGGGCCTCGTCCTCTGCTCGGACGGTTCTCAGATCCAGGAGCACTTTCCCTCGATCTTTGCGCGCGACGATGGCGGGGTACTCGGAAAGAAGCCGCCGAGACAATTCTTCCTCGTCTCCTGCCAGAACCAAGAGAAAACTCTTCAGTTCCACGCCGGGCCTAGAGCCACCACCCACGGGGCATGAGCCTTCCACCACACTGACACCCACGCTTCCCACTCGTTCCTTGAGAATTCCCGCCCTCACACGAAGCTCTTCTGGTGTGATCTCTAAAATACGATCGGTCTCAGTCCTGTCACCACTCAGTTTTCGCGCCAAGATCCATTCAAGACAGAAAAGGTCCAGTTTTCCAAGCCTCAGCGCTCGATACAGCGGAGACTTCTTGAGACGCTCGATCAAGTCGCGCCTCCCCACTACGATCCCCGCTTGCGGCCCACCCAAGAGCTTGTCGCCACTGAAGGTGACTAAATCACTCTTTTTGAGTGAGCGCTCGATGTGGGAAATATCCCCGCTCCCCTGGTCGTAACACAGGGTCAGCGCGTGACGATCGGCGACGAGTTTCAGATCAGCAAGCGACGGACTCTCCGTGTGGCCGGTTATCGTAAAATTGCTCCGATTCACCGATAGAATCAGTGCCGTCCTCTCACCGCAGGCCCTATCGTAGTCGGCACTCGAGGTAATGTTGGTCGTCCCCACCTCGACTAGTCGAGCTTGAGAGCTCGCCAGAATATCGGGAATGCGGAAACCACCGCCAATCTGAACCAGCTCACCGCGCGAAACAATCACTTCCTTGTCGCAAGACAAAGTCGAGAGCACGAGGAGCAGAGCCGAAGCATTGTTGTTAACAACGACAGCGCCCTCGGCACCAGTCAAAAGACAAAGCCCCCGCTCGCTGTTTCGTGTTCGGGAGCCCCGCGTCCCCTCTGCAAATTCGAGATCCAAATAGTCGCTCGCCACTTCCGCCAAATTCAGGAGCATCTCTTTACCAAAAGGAGCCCGGCCTAGATTGGTGTGAAGAACAATTCCAGTGGCATTCACCACCCGCCTAAAACCCCCAATATGGCTCGATTCTCTGAGACGGTGGGCCAGAGACTCATGCGATAACGGACCGCGATCGACGCCCCCTCCCTCGCCGACCAACGTCTCCCTCACCTGAGATAGGAGTTCCCGGGCCAACCTCACCTTCACTTCAAAGGGCAGGTCCACATCAGGAACAAGTTTCACAAGATGGTCAACGCTGGGCAAGCTTTTGAGAAGATACGCTCGATCGCGCCGTTTCACAGAGGCAGGTTTTTGGGAATCGATCTCCACTTCTTTACTTCTTTCCGCCCACAATCCTCACGCCAATGATGCTGATCTCATACAGTACGTACATCGGTCCCATCACCATACACATTGTCAGAGCATCGGGCGTAGGAGTGACAATCGCGGCAATCACGCTGATCACCAGGAAGGCGTGCCGCCGGTATTGTGAAAGAAATTCCGCAGTCACAATGCCCAATTTCCCCAGAATCACGAGCACCACCGGCATCTCAAAGATCGCCCCAATCGCAAAGAGCATCTTGAGAGTGAAAGAAAAATATTCCGTGAGAGTGATCAAGGGTTGATCCCTGTCACCTCCGAAGTGAATGAGAAAATCAAACCCGGCCGGCAATATCACATAATAGGCAAAGGCCACACCCGCTGCGAAACTCAGGAAGGAAAAGAAGACAAACGGGAAAACAAATTTCTTTTCGTGACGATAAAGCCCCGGACTCACGAATATCCAAACCTGATACAAAATGTACGGGAGCGCTGCGCAAAATGAGATGAGAACCCCGACCGTGAAATAGGTCATGAACTTGTCGGTGATGCCGGTGAAATACAGACGCATTCGCTCGGGCGGTAGGCTCTTTAAGAGCGGCTCTTCGAGAAATTCCATCACCTCATCGATGTAGCTGAACGTGGCGCCACCGGTGACCACCATCGCAAGAAGCGATCGGACTAAGCACTTGCGCAGATCATCCAGATGCTGCCAGAGCGGCTTTTCGTCATCCATGAGCAGGCCCCTGAAAACCCCATTTGGGATAAAAAAATGCTCTCTCGGCTACGCCGTCGTCAGACTCGCCTGCGGGTCTGTTGGAAAAAGGCCCACCGCCATCCATCGACGGCCATTCCATGGCCGCCTCCGGGCATTTTGCTCCCCTTCCTCGTCTCGCTCGAAAAATCATTTTTTTCTCTCCAAAGCGGGTTTTCAGGGACCTGCTAGACGTGGGGTTCTTTTTTTTCAGGGGCTTCGGGAGGAACCTGTTTCTTGTCGTCCTCTCCCTCCATCGCCTTTTTGAAATCTCGAATACCCTGCCCCAAACTCTTCGCCAACTCCGGCAGACGCTTCGGGCCAAAAAAAATGAGCGCCGCGGCGCCGATAACGAGGAGCTCGGGTAATCCGAGGTTGAACATGGAGGGAGTCTAACGCAACGTCACTCAAAAAGAAAACTGAATAATCTTAAAATATTAAGAGCCTATCCCAAAAACCCTTCGTTGGGAGGGGCGAACCAAAATGACCTGGATCTAGGACGCACAAGAGAGGCCCCGGAGGCGTGCCCTCCGGGCACGTCGAGGAGCCGAACGCGGAGGACGAAGAGGCAGGTCATTTTGGTCGCACCGAGTAGAAGGGTTTTTGGGATAGGCTCTTAACAATGCCCCTCATTCTCACGAGCTCTCAAAAACATATGAACACCCATGTCTCGTTGTCGCTCGTTGTTGAAGCCAAAGACAAGGGGCGCGGAAGCGCCGTGCTGGATGAGGCCCAGCGGTACCTCTCGAATCTTGAATCGCAAATTTCTGAATTTCGAAGCGAGTCTCCCGTTTTTCAGATCAATCACGCTGCGCCACACAAATGGATCGCGGTGAACGATTCCTTCCTCGCTCTGTGGACACTGTGCTGTTTTAGCTCGGAGGTCTCGATGAAATCTTTCAACTGTCTGGCCAAAAGCCGTTCGAGAAACCCGCAAATCATCGTTGATTCAGAAAATCGACGCGCCGCTCGGGGTGATATTGACACTCACATCGGGTTTGGCGCGATAGGAAAGGGCTATGCTCTGGATCGCGTCCGAGAAATAATCTCCCGAGAGGGCTTCGACGATTTCTGCCTCAATGCGGGCGGCTCGAGCATCATCCTATCCGGCCGTCGTGGCGACGAGCCGTGGCGCTTTAGCTGGAGCTGGGAAGACGGTCGAGGCGTCGAGCTCACACACGCAACTCTTCGGCCGCTGGCCCTCGGGGTTTCGGGGCTGACCAGCCAAAGTGATCACCTGATCGATCCGAAAACCCTGGCACCCACAAAACGCGTCACCTCAGCGCTCATCGGCCATCCATCTGCCGCGCTCGCCGACTCTCTTTCCACAGCACTCTTTGTGAACGGCTTTGACGACGCACTCCTTGGATTCTCAAAACTCCCCGATCCGCCCGCGATCGCCGTCATCGAGAACACCAAGATTCCGCGCTGGAACGGCATTTTTCAAAACTGGTGGGGAGCGCTCGCCGGACTCGTCTTGGCTCCGCTTGCCTGGGCGGATGAGACCATCGATTTTTCTGACGTGAACGACTTCACCCCCTATATCAATCAAAAGAATTTTGCCTGGGTCCTCTTGCCGGCTCTGACGCTGCTTTGGGTCTTCTGGCATCTCATGAAACCACCACAATCGAGGGAGACACCATGAAACGTTATATCACGTTCGCCGCATTTACCTTTTACGTCGGCCAAGGCTTTTCTGTTGAAATCGAGAGCTTAAAGAGCGCACTCAAGGCCGCTCTGGGGCACGTCAAAGCCGCGACCAAGAAGACGGTCACCGAAAAAGATCAGACATTCGACATTTATTTCGACAAGGCCGCTCTTAAGAATTATGCCGTCGTCCAGAAAAGAATCTACCCGCCCAACTGCACCCACACCTGGGTCATCGGCATCGATGCGCTTTCGAAGAAGGTGAACGAGATCCGTATTGTCGAGTATTCCTGCCCCCACGCCAAGCCCGCAACCACCGCAAGCTATTTTGAGCAGTATAAGGGCAAAGGGCCCGTTGATATGAGTGAGCTCAAGGGATCGATTCAAACGGTGGCAAAAGCCACGGCGACCTGCGACCTCACGACCGACGCCGTCGTCATGGCTGTCGAAGCGATCGGCAAGATCTAGGAGCTAGAAGCTCTTTAGCAGTCTCCTGGAAAACCCGCTTTGGAGGGAAAAAAATGATTTTTCGAGCGAGACGAGGAAGACGAACAAAAGGCCCGGAGGCGGCCATGGAATGGCCATCGATGGATGGCGGTGGGCCCTTTTCCAACAGACCCGCAGGTGAGTCTGACGAAGGCGTAGCCGAAAAAGCATTTTTTTACCCCAAATGGGGTTTTTCAGGAGACTGTTAGTCTGTCAGGAGGCTCTTTGGTCCTACACACCCGGCGAGTCCGCATTGTCATCCAGACGCTCGTCTTTACGCTCTGGGTGGCGCTGATTCTTTCGACCCGTCACCCGATGGACTCATGGCTCGCAAGACATGTGCCCGTTTCCCTGTTTCTGAGAATTGATCCGCTCGTCATGACGATGATCTGCGGAGGGATGCGGATGGGTGTGACAATCACACTCCTTGGGTTTGTCACACTCGGGGTGAGTTTGCTGCTCGGCCGTGTCTTTTGCGGCTGGGTGTGTCCACTCGGGGCCATATTTGACTTCTACGGCTGGTTTTTACGAAGGCTCCACGTGAACTTCGAGGGGCCGTCGCCGTGGTGGTACCGCTTTAAATTCTATCTCCTTGCAGCTCTTCTTGTCTTCGCAATCATCGGGGGCGTGAGCCCTTTGATGGGCTTTGATCCGATCGTATTGCTCACTCGCACTGTCGCCACTGTTTTGAATCCACTCGACCTTCATCGCAAGGAGGTTATGTGGCACGTCGGCGACTCTCCGGGAACTTTTGGCTACTTTATCGATGGGGCAACCCTCTTCCTCTTTCTTCTCATAATGTCGGCCACAACGCGTCTGTCACGCATCTGGTGCCGCACCGCTTGCCCGCTTGGAGCGTACCTCGCCGTAGCCAGCCGCAACGCTGTGTTGAGGCGAGACACCAAAAACTGTGTCCACTGCAACATCTGCGCGCAGCACTGCCCCACGGGCGCTATCAGCTTCGAAGATGAGACCGTCTACAATGAATCGGAATGCATCAAGTGCTTTAGCTGTTCCCAGGAGTGCCCAGTCGACGCCAATTTCTTCACCTATAAGTCTCCCGTACCGGCCTTCTCGCCCTCGCAGGCCCCGGTTTCACTGGATCGGCGTTCGCTCGTCGGCACAACGCTCTTCGCTGTGCTGGCGGCCCCGATTCTGCGCCTTTCGGCTGGCCTTCCCGGCTCGTCGAAAAAACTTCTCCGCCCACCGATGAGTCGCGAGGAGCATGAGTTTCTCACTAGCTGCATTCGCTGCACCGAGTGCGTGAAGGCCTGCCCGACCGGGATATTAAAAACGGCAGGGCTTGAGCACGGACTACGAGCTTTGTGGTCGCCAATCATGGTTCCGACCGAGGGGTACTGCAAACAGGGCTGCAACGCCTGTTCCGAGGCTTGCCCAACGGACGCGATCATGAAGTATCCCCTAGAGAACAAATACACCTACAAATCTGGTACCGCGGTCTTTGAGAGTAACCGCTGCATCAGCTTCACCGAAAATAAATTCTGCTCCGAGTGTGTGCGCGCCTGCCCGACCAATGCCATAGAAATCGTCGACGGCTGGAAGCCGCCCGGCGGAACGGGCGCCGACGCTCCGGCCCCCGACGGCCAAACCTCGAGCCGTCCGGTCCACGTCAGCTTTGAAAAATGCATTGGATGCGGCGCTTGTGAATACGAATGCAATCAGATCGTCTTTTCCACCCCTGCCATGATCACCACTAGCTTTGGAAGGGCTATTCCCAGTAAACTGTCCTGATGGGTCTCTCAGAAATTATCTTTATTGCGTGCCTCATAGCCCTTTTCTTGAGTTACCGGAAGTTGCCGTTTATTGGCAGTTACCTCGCTAATACAATCAAAGGTTTTAAAGAAGGTCTCAAAGAGGAAAAGAGACCCGAGAAGGACATTACCCCTCCGAAGAAAGAGGGTTAGGCCCGGCCGAAGGTCGATTGCTTTTGCGAGCGGCCGCAGACGACGTGCAAGATCCCACAAAGAGCCGCTGTCGAGACAGTCACCCACACGGCGCCACCGGGAAACCAAGACAGCGGCAGGAACACGGACCAGACAGTGAAAAAGATCATTCCTTGACCCAAAACTAGCACCCAAGCCCACCGCCCCAAAACATCGATGAGACAAAATGCAGACCCAATGAGAACCAGAAGGGGCAGCACATAGGAGCCCTGGTGCAAGACGGCTCCGTCAGGGCCAAAGAGAAGTGTGATCCATAGAGCGAGAGTCACGCCACACAATAACCCCAGAATGCGCCATTCCCTGCCACCCAAGCCTAAGAGAAGAAGCACCAATCCAATGTTGAGAATCCCAAGCGTGTGAAAGAGGCTAAAGAACTGGGCCTCTCGTATAGATAGGAGCGGCCCTGTGACCCAGATGGAAAAAGGTTTAGCGTTCCAAAGACGTGCAAGGTTGCGAGCCT
The DNA here is from genome assembly GCA_016196825.1 of Deltaproteobacteria bacterium. Lineage (GTDB taxonomy): Bacteria > Bdellovibrionota > FAC87 > UBA2466 > UBA2466 > JACPWY01. Next base: position 90,189 of record JACPWY010000024.1, read on the forward strand.
TATACTCAACAATCGTGTGAAGCGGGGTCTCAGAGTAGGCATCGATTATGGCGCGACCAGTGGACCGCGAGTCGGCCGGTTCCGTCCCCGCCAGGTGCATCTTCTCAAGCCGATTCCCCGGCGGATCATAGAGACCCTTGTAGAGATACCACGGCATCAGCAGGGCGCCAGCGGCAGCCGCAAATAATAAAACACGTTTCCAGGAAAAATCTCTCAGCATCAACACGCCGAGACCCAGAGTCGGAAATGCCGACCCCCCATGGGAAAGGAGCGCCAGCCCAACAAGAGCACCGGCCAACGCCGGAAGCGCTGTCGCGTGAAAAAGCCACAGACTCAACCCAAGAATGAAGAACGAAGCCGCCAAAAGCTTAGGCCAGACGTAGATTGTGTTGAGATAACAAAACCCCGAAAGAAGGAGAATGAGAAACACAGTCCCTATCGCGCCGTCCGTTCTCCCGAGCGCTCGGCCAAGGAAGAACAGCGCGAGAATCCAGAATGCTTGAAGGAGACACCCAGTCACCTGGTACCCCATAGCGTGGAGACCGGGCAGGTCGGCGAGAGGCCGCACTAGGAGAAAGACTCCCGCCTGAAGCGGCGGCCGGTCACTCCCGTGCCAGTCTGAATCGAGCATCCGCGCGTCCTCACCATGGGCCAGCTTTTCAGCAAGCATGAACGGCAAGAAATTGTCGTGGGGCATGTGAAAGCCCCCAATCTCGCGCGCCGCCAAAGCCCCACTGTCGCGCGGCTCACCCTTGAGATTGAGCGCGTTGTAAAAGAGCGGCGCCACGAGCACGAGAAGAAGAGGCAGCCCCAAATCGCCTAGCCCGCGCCGCAATCGCGGGACACCCCACCCCAAAGACGCAACAATGACGACTGCGCTCATCACCTTTCCTAAAAGCGGGCTCATCCAATAGGCAAAGAAGGCAACGTATCCCAAGATTCCCACCGTCGCCGCCAGAAGTGGAATGCGCAAGGCAGGGTTTAGTTTCTTCTCGAATCGATCACAAACCCACAGGCCCGGAGAGACGAGACATAGCCCGACAAATACCGATAGCAGCGTGAAATTGAGAACCCGGCCAAGGACAATAAGCGCCTCTGTGAGCATCAATTAGCTCTTCGAATGAAAAAGGTTGAGCCGATGTTCCTTCAGGAACTGGAGCTTTTCATTTAAGTGCGTAACTGGTGGTGCTGGGTAGACATCGACACCCGTTTCCTTCGAGCACGCATCAATGTTTTCCTTCTGACGGTAACACTCAGCCCACTCAGCGCGTTTCGCCATCATCCCAGGCACTCGACGGAAAAAGATCGGCGTTGTCACAAAGTCATTCACCACAAGCATGACGAGAAGGCCCCAGAGAAGTCGCGTTTTCAGATGCCCTTCAGCGTGCATCACGCCGTAACAATAAAGCGCAAGGATCGCCGGCATAAGAAAGGGAATGTAGCGCGACGTCAGCGCAGCGCCGACTCCGATGCAGGCCCGACCGATGGCGAGATTCACCGAAAAGGCTGCCGCGTAGGCCAAGAGAAACGTCAGAACAAAGGCCTTATTCTGAATAGTGCGCGTAAAGAGGCGAACAAGAAAAGACGCCACAATGAGGCCGATGACGATCGGGATGGCCCGGTGGTTGTACACCCCGATGGCCGACGCCATCTGACCACCGAGAAATAGGACATAACGCCAGGGCTTCGGGTCTGGAAACACAAAACACTCGGCCGAGGGAATACTGCGGTAATTAGTGAAAAAGAGCCCCAAGAAAAGGAGCGACGCTACCACACTCCCAGCCAAGAGCCACCCACTCCTGGGGTCTTTGCGCGCATACCAGAATTGCGCTGAAAAGATCACAGGGCCAATGAGGCCGAGACAAATGCCAAATCCAGTGAAGGTTGCTAGTCCATCGACAACCACTAGCACCATCTGCCTTCCCACACTCGCGGGATAGGAGAGGGCCAGCGCAAATATCAAGACCAGCATCAGGGGTATAGCCCCATGAGCAAGGTTCACCGTCCCAAAGAGAGCCTCCCAAATTGAGATCCTTAAGAAGATGAGCGCAATGAGCGCATCTGTGTAGTGCCACCGCCCCGAGAGCCGCCGTTTGAGCCACAGCGCAAGCCCCGCCGAAAACACAAAAAACCCAGTGCACGCAAACGATTCTACTCTCGTGTCCCAGCCCGAAAGTGAGTCGATGGCCTTCATCACAAGCCCACCCAACCCCTGCCGATGAGGCCCGTGTTGCCAGCGAAAAAGATCTACGAGACCAGTGTTATTGAAATAGGCCTCGTAGAAATCCCAGTGGTCCCAAAAGAGCAGGTTCACACTGTGCTCGGCGACGTAGGAGAAGAGCCTCACGGAGAGAAGCGCAAAGACCAACCCGATAACCCAGGGCGGCGATATCCGTCGCAAAATCGGCATGAAGGCGATGAAAGCATAAGAGAAACCCCTTGGCGAGCGCTAACGAAGGCACCCGCGTTGGACGCGCCTATTCGCCTTTGGCGACGAATTTTTTCCAGATTGCGGGGACGAGTGAGGGAGTCCGTTGAGCCGTTGCTGGGCGGCGGATGCTGATCACATTCCCCGCCACCTTCGGCGCTGAGAAGAGCTCGCGATAGATAGATCTGGGGTCCACGCCACGGCCCGTGCGCAGAATTTCCTCTACCTCCATGACCATCTCGGGGTTGCCACAGATGTAGAAATCGGTGTCGTGCCAGGTCCACGTAGCAGGGAGACTTCGCAAGTAATCGGTCACGCGGCCCCTAAATCCATTGAACCCCGCCGTCGGGTGGCTGACCGCGCGGACAACCTCTATGCCAATCTCTTCGATCTCATCGCGATAGAGGATCTCATCCTCCGTGCGGCTACCGGCAACAAACACCACGTGTTTGGGGCGCACCACTTGGTAAAACTCTCGGTCAAAGACCATCGAACGAAACGGCGCGATCCCCGTGGCGGTGGAGATGAAGACAATATTGCGTCCCGGTTTGGATTTCATCGTGAAGTGGCCGTAGGGGGCTGCGGCTTGGAACGTGTCGCCCACTTTGAGGCCTGCGAGATAGGTGCTGCCGAGGCCGCCGGGGACGACCTTTACACACAGCTCGTAACCAACGTTGGTTTCATCGGGAGCGCTTGCGATGGAATAGCAGCGCTTGGCAGACCCCCTGCCGTTTTGAGCCGGGATTACGACCGAGATGAACTGGCCGGCCCTAAAGGTAAACCGCTTTGAGGTGGAAAACCTCAGGCGGAACGTGGTGGGAGACATCCAGGCAAACTCTTCAATCCGGCAGCTCAGGTTGATCGCATACACCATATAGGAGAGACAGAGCAGAGATCGTGCCAGGATAACTCTAAGCGTGTGGTCAGGTCGCCCAATGTTTAGCCGAGTGGCAAGGCTTCTCGACACAATGGGAGAAAGCTCTGTTGGGCAGAGACACTTAAATGAGAAGTGATCAACGATGCGACAATGCCACTCCTTGGGCACTCGGGGGGCTCTTTCTTTTAAAAGTTGGCGATCAGGCAATACCGGTAGTTTGGGCGATCGATGAGTGGCAGGGCTAAGGACGACGCGCGAGGTGAATTGAGTTGATTGCCGGGGAACTGGCTCGATAAGAATGCGAGCGTCCGCTGGCTCGGGAGTGGAGGTGGGGTGGGTGCCTTTGGCGACGCCTCTTGCTGTCGCATGGAAGAGGAGCCACTCCATTTCTTGGTTGGCGATAGTCCGATCCGGTCCGGGGCTCACGATGGTCGGCGCCGTCCAATGTCGGATCATTTCCATGAATAGATTTGCTTTCGCGATGGGATCCATATTTTGGCGAAAAAGTATTCAGAAACTGTTGACGGAATTTCGGTGTGGCTCGGTTCTGTCGACTGTAAGACTTTGGAATCAGACAATTTTTTGAAGTGATATTTTCTCCTTTTGCAAAACTATCCATTTTCTGTCGCCATATTGCGATT
>JACPWY010000028.1 GCA_016196825.1 Deltaproteobacteria bacterium
ACGACTGAGGTGACCCAGCGCTTATGGAAACTAGTGACTGGAACAAGCCCATCCTTTTATCAGGGAGAGGATCTTCCGGTGGAAAGTATTTCGTTCCCCATGATCAATGATGCGGGCGGATTTTTAGAAAAGCTGCACACCGCTCGCAGCTTGAAAGGGGATCTCTGCCAATATCGTTTGCCGACCGAGGAGGAATGGGAATACGCAGCCCGCGGGGGAACTCGCACGAATTATTCCTTTGGGAATGATCCGAGCGCGTTGCCGGAGTATGGCTGGTTCAAGGAAAGTTCAGTGTACAAAACCCATGGTGTTGGCAAGCTAAAGAGGAATCCATTTGGGCTTTACGACGTGCACGGGAATGTGTGGGAATGGACGATGACGCTTCAAGACTCTAACCGGGTCTATCGGGGCGGCGGCTGGTACAACGATGCGTGGGACCTGCGTTCGGCCTATCGCTACTTCAACCTCAGCGGCCCTCGCTATCGTGACAGCCACGTGGGTTTCCGCCTGCTGAGGGAGTGCCCGTAACACTTTGCCCTTAACGCTTTTACAGTACAGAGGTCGAGCGACTCTTCGAAAGGAGAATGGAGTAGAAAATGGGAATGTGTCGGAATCAGTATTTTCGTGCGCACATATTCTGGCCAACCTTTTTGCCGCCTTTCTGGTATAGCGGCTCAATGAATCGCCTTATCGTTGTACTGATCCTCTTCTCCCACCCTCTCTGTCACGCCGATATTGTGGTCGCCGCGCATGAGCGGGGTGAGTACATAGTTGCGTATATGTCGGGGCCACAGACTTTGTTTGTGAAGAGCTGTCTTCTCGTTTCGAGAGAGAGCTCGGCGAGGGATTGTCGAGGAGAAAGGATCGATGAAATTTCTCTGAATGATTGGGGGCCGCGGTTTTGGAATGCGCTTCTTCCCGAGTTTGTGGGAAAGGCCGTTCCGACCTTAACGGGGGTGAGTGCGCGGATTGAAGAGTTGACGCGAGCTCTTGAGGAGCATGAGGGTCTCAATTCTGAACGAGTGACAGCCGAATTGATCGCGGAGAAAGAGCTCCAGCGTAAACTCTTGCTGGGCCAACGCGTGATTGAGGCTCGAAAATCCTCCGCGTCCGTTTTTTTTGAGGCGGGTGACATCGAGGCACTCCAGGCGGTGCTTCTCCAGGGTCTTCGGCTTCGTATGAGTAAGCTGGTGCCATGGGCCAAGCGGGAGGAGGCCTGCGATGAGTTTGGTGAAGGGTGGCGATGGCTCAATGAGCCTGCGAAGCTGAGCGACTCAAGTCGTTGGGGGATCCTGGGCCGTCACGCCTTTCTCCGAGTATGGAATGGCGAGATGCTCGAGGGTCAATATAAGGTGACGTGTGGAGTGCGTCTACCCCCACCCAACGATCGGCGGATCTTGATGGCTTCTGTCTGGGATTGGGATCACTATGCCAACTATCCTTACCAGGGCCTGAATTACTGTCGATTCAAGAATGGATTGGCCACCGGGGAGCAATTGGTAGAATACCTCCCCACTCGGGCCGGTGTGACCCTGCTGCAAGAACGGTGGAGCACCAGCGACCTTGAGTCGGTCGAGCAAGGTCGGGGCGTGCCGCGCGATGAGTTACTCCGTTATGTTGTGTGCGAGAGGCACCCGTAAATACAAATCTCGGTTGATCTCGCTTCCGGCATGCCTATACAACAGGGTTTGTGGTTCAGATTTTCCTCCTTATAGCCTTGGCGAGCGCGCCACTTCTGGCGTCGGTTCAGGTGTATCGGGCGGTGAGTTGTGCGGAGGTGTGGGGACGATTTGAATCGGGGTTGAAAGATCGGTGGGATGAGAGGGCGCGCGGACCTCAGCTTGAAAACTACCGGCACGAGGTCGAGGCGGGGTTGGACCACGTCTATCAGGTGTATGAGGACGTGCTTCGCAAGGCGGGGGAGTCTCGGGAGTTTATCGATGAGTTTCTGGCGGGGTTAAGACAAGAAGATCGGGCTGACTTGGCTCGGCGGAACTTTTCTCGGTTTCTCATCCACAAGAATGATGACGGCGCGATCGATGGCGTGGTCAAGGTGACCATTGCGTTACCCGGATCACATCCCCGTCTGGAGTCTTTTCTGCTATTTCTCGACGGTTTCCCCGAAGTTTTCGGAGCTTCACGCCTCTATTCGTAAAGGTGGCCTCGATCGGCTCACCCTCATTGTCGGTGACAAGAGGGTGGCCCGACACATCCAAGAGCTATTGACGGGGGCGATGCTGGATCTGGCGGTCACTGGGCGGCGGGACGGGATCGGCCCGACCCACCGCCGACTTCAGGAAGAGGCCTTGCGACTGGCCTTCCCCTGACGATTCGCTTCTACGGTCTCGGAACGCCGATGTATCTTTGGGCGGCACAGAGCACTGTGTTCTGAAACAGCACCTGTTCCGGAGTGGCCCTTGAGTTCACGGTTGCATCGACCAAGTAGTAGGTCGTCGCGAAGTTTTTCGATGCCGTTTTCTTGATGAACTTGGTCTTTTCGGACCAGCTTATTGTCGCTGTATTGATCTCGGCACCACCATGAGAGGAATGGGCAATGACGGTTGTTCCGTCGATGTCCAGCATCCATCCGGGGCCGATTGGGGGGCCACCGTCCGGCCGGGTGTAGGTGTATCGGAATGCACCATCGGCGCTTGAGCAGTTTGTGGTGGAGCCTTGCGCGACGAGGGCTCCGAAAAGCGCGATGAATGAAAGGGTTTTCATATGAGTCTCCTATTTGAGCTGATCATTCAGCGTGAATTGATGGCTGCAGAATTGATGCCACGGGATTGGGCTGCGGAGGACAGACAAGCGTGGTGCCGTTTTGGCGCTCGGTGCCAGCAGGAAACTTGGTGGAGATGTAAACTTCTGGTGGCGGTGATCAATCCCTGACGAGGGAATAGTTGGGGAAGCGTTTCTTAAGTTGTTCGAGAACGCGGTGGCCGATTTTGGCGGGGGTGCCTTCTTTGCCGGCGATGGTGATCAGAAGTCCGCGGGTGGCGAGGGCGTCGACGACGGGTTGGGTTTGTTCGCGGTATTCCTCAAAACGGTTGTGGATTGTGGTGGGATTGTCGTCGGGGCGCTGGGTGAGGTCGTGCTCGCATTTGTCGCAGATGTTTTCCGCCTTCGGGGGATTGTTCTTCACGTGGTAGCTGGCGTGGCAGTGAGGGCACACGCGCCGGCCTGAGAGACGCTCGATGGCCTCATCCTCTGAGAGACTGATGAGGACGGCAGCATCGATAGTGCGGCCGGATTTGGGCAAGATCTCATCGAGTGATTTCAGATTCACGACGGTGCGGGGGTATCCGTCGAAGAGAATGCCCTGGGTCGTCGAGATGGTGGCGAGCCTCTTTTCGAGAAGCTGATCCACGATCTCATGGGGTACAAGGCCTCCAGCCGTCATGATGGGGCCGACCTGCCTTCCAATTTCGGTGTCCTTCTTCACTTCATCACGAAGAAGATCGCCGGTTGAGAGGTGCTCAAGTGAAAGGGCCTTCACCAGATTCTCGGCCTGGGTGCCCTTACCGGCGCCGGGGGGTCCGATGATGAGAAGAGAAAGCTGGTTGAGCGACTTAACGGGGGCCTTTGGTTGGTCGGCAGGGGCTTGGGAGGAAACGCGCTGAGAACAGCCGCCGACAAGGGCCGCGCTCAAAACCAAAAGGCCGATGCTTCTCAGAATCATTTCCCAACCTCCAAAAATAATGCATCGCATCTAAGTGTATCCATTTCAACCATTGGTTTTTCGACGGCTTGAAGGCGTGGCATTGGCCGTCTAGCGCCCGTGCTACCCTCCCAGCATTGCCAAGCCCGGTCGTTTTGGTGAAGTTGAAGAGGGTTTTTCCCGAAATCGATTTTGATAGCTTGATCGCATCGTGAGACGTAATTTTATTCGATGGAAATCAAACTGACGGAGACGGTGCAGAAGGGTGGGTGTGCGGCGAAGTTGCCGGCTGGAGAGTTGAGCCGTGTTTTGAAGTCGCTGGAACTTTCACGGCCGAAGGAGCTGGTTGAGGGCGCTGAGACTCTGGATGATGCGGCTCTTTGGGATCTGCATGATGGGCGGCTTCTCATTCAGACATTGGATTTTTTCACGCCGATTGTGGATGACCCGTTCGACTTTGGCGCGATCGCGGCGACGAATGCCCTGAGTGACATTTACGCGATGGGGGGCGAGCCCAAGACTGCGATGACAATTCTGGCTTTTCCGATGAAAACCATTCCGCTTGAGATTTTGGGTGAGTTGATGCGTGGCGCTGTTTCAAAGATTGAAGAGGCTGGTGCTTGTTTGGTGGGTGGCCATTCCCTAGATGATGAGACTTTGAAACTGGGATTCTCCGTTTCGGGGTTTGTGGAGAAGGGAAAGGAATGGAGGAACTCGGGGCTTAAAGTGGGGGATGTCCTCATTCTCACTAAGCCTCTTGGCACGGGAACACTTTCTAGCGCGATCAAGAACAAACAGGCGGAGGCTGCCTGGATCGCGGGGGCCAAAGCGAGCATGAAGACGCTGAACCTCCTCCCCGAGCTCCTCCGAACAATAGACGTGCATGCTGCGACCGACGTGACGGGCTTTGGACTTGCGGGACATCTGCTGCAAATGGCGCGAGCGAGCGGTGTTTCTATTGAGGTAAATGTTTCGGCATTGCCCGTTCTCGATGGCGCGATGACTTGTTTGGAGCGGAAGATTCTGAATCGGGCCCACAAGACCAATAACGACTACGTGAAAGACTTTGTTTCTTATGACGGTGTAACTGCGGCTCAACGGTGGCTGACAGTTGACCCGCAAACCTCCGGCGGATTGATTGTGGCCGTCAGGGAGCAGGATGCTGGCGCTGTGCTCGATCGGGTGAGGTCGCGTTTTCCGTGCAGCGCCATTATTGGGCGGGTGGTGCCACCCGTAGTATCGGCGATCCACTTCGTTTGATGCAATGAGTTGCAGTCAGAGGTTTCTCTCCTCAAAACGTTCCGTGTGTGGAAGGATTGTCCGCTATGGTGATTCTTCTCTTGTGGGCGTTGGCGTGGGGGGCTGTGACGGTCGACACGGTTCCGCAGATTTCCAAACAGATAGAATTGAGTTGGGGAAAGACCCACTCCTACTCGGTCAAGTTTAAGCAGACTGTGAATTCGAAAAGGCTCGGGACGACCGACACCACCACCGGCACCCTTTCGGTGAAAAAGCCGGGGAAGCTGCGGTGGGAGGGGAGCGACGGCGTCACCCAGATCATCAACGGCAAGAAGGTCATCGTTTTCAAGCGCAACCAAAGGCGCAAGAGCCGGGTGGTGGATCTCTATGAGAATGGCGTCGCCCAGGTTGACATGAAGGCCCTTTCGTTTCTTTCTGAAGGTGGGGAATTCGTTAAGAATTACAATGTCTTGCTACTGGAATCCAATCCCAAGAGGGCGAGATTGAAACTCGATTCCAAGGTGCCGGATTCTGAGGGCTATATTGCGGAAATCGACAAATCCGGCTACTTTCTGGCGGCCCTAAATATCGAATCACCCGAAGCCCGTGTTCGAATTGATTTTTTTGACAGAGTGGTGAACCCGGTGCTCCAAGATTCGTTCTTTGAATACGTGCCCGAACCCAACGATGTGGTTCACAAACAGTGAGGGGTCCAGATGCCTTCGTTCGATATCGTCGTGAATGTGAATTATCAAGAGGTTGATAACGCTGTGAACCAGGCGCAGAAGGAGATCGCGCAGAGATACGATTTCAAGGGCTCCAAGAGCAAGATCGAGTGGGACAAGAAGAACGAAATTACGCTTTTGGGTGACGACGACTTCAAACTGAAAGCAGTTGTCGAAATTCTGCAGGGGAAGATGGTGAAGCGCGGCATTTCTACCAAGAACATGGAATTTGGACAGGTTGAGCCGGCCAACTTAGGCTGTGTTCGTCAGAAGCTCACGCTTCAGGCGGGGATTCCCACGGAAAAAGCGAAGCAGATAGTGAAGGCGATCAAGGATAGCGGCCTGAAGGTGCAACCGCAGATCCAGGATGAGCAGGTCCGAGTAACCGGGAAGAAAAGGGACGACCTGCAAGATGTGATGGGCCTGGTGCGCAAAAATGATTTTGGTCTTGATGTGCAGTTTTTGAATTTCCGAGATTAGCGGTAGGTGCCAGTTGTGTTGAGTCCGGGTGCGGACAATTCGCGTTCCATTTTTTTCCAAAGCCTAGGCTGCGCCAAGAATCTAGTGGACGCGGAGGTGATGCTCGGGCTTACGACCGAGGATAATTTTCAGATTGTGCAGGACCCTTCGCGGGCGGGCGTGATCGTGGTGAACACCTGCAGCTTTATCGGCGATTCCAAGAGAGAGTCGGTGAATGCGATTCTGGAGCTCGCGCAATACAAGGATAAATCTCAAGGCGTGTGTGATCGACTGATTGTGACCGGGTGTCTTCCGCAGCGGTACAAAGAGGATCTGAAGGCGTCTTTCCCCGAGGTGGACGCCTTTGTGGGGACCGGGCAGTACGGCCAGATTTTGGATTTCATTAAGGGTGAGCGGGAGCGGGAAGATGGATTCAAGCACCCGCGCTATATCCACCATGAAAATACGCCGCGGATCAATTCACAGCCGTCCCACCGAGCATACTTGAAAATTTCTGAAGGCTGCATCAAGAACTGCGCCTTTTGCATCATCCCCAAAATCCGAGGCACGTTGAGGAGTCGAACGATACCCTCGCTCATTGCCGAAGCCAGCCATTTGATTTCTCAGGGTGTGCTGGAACTGAATCTCATCGCACAGGATCTGACCGACTATGGGCGTGACCTGCGGGACGGATCGAATCTCACACAGCTTTTGAAAGAGCTCGTGAAGATCGATGGGCTGCGTTGGATTCGGTTGCTGTATGTTTACCCCGATGAACTGGACGATGACCTTCTGGAGGTTATCGCGACCGAGGAAAAGATTTGTAAATACATTGACACGCCCATTCAGCACATTTCCGACAACCAGCTCCGACTGATGAATCGCAAGGTGACGGGCGAGCTGATTCGGGCGCGGCTCAGGAGAATTCGCGAGCGAATCCCTGGCGTGGCGATTCGAAGCACCGTGATTGTGGGGTACCCGGGGGAGACCGCGGAGGAGTTTGAGCAGCTGAAGGCGTTTGTGAAGGAGGCGCAATTTGATCACCTGGGCGTCTTCCATTACTCCCACGAGGAGGGGACCGCGTCCTATCTCCTGCCGAAACAATTGGAGGAATCGGTGAAGCTGGCGCGAAAGGAAGAGCTTCTGACTTTGCAGCAGCTGATTTCGCGTGAGCGCCTCAAGAACCGAGTTGGGAGCGAGGTGTCTGTCTTGGTGGAGGGGGTTTCCTCGGAGTCGGAGTTTTTGATTTCCGGTCGGCATGCTGGGCAGGCCCCTGACGTTGATGGAAATGTCCTTATCCGCGGTGGAAGCCCGGTCTTGGGGACGATTCAACGGGTCCGCGTCGAAGAGACGATGGAATACGATCTCATCGGAACTGTTGTATAATCGGTGCGTGCTGCGCACCTGGCCCCTTCTTTTTCTTTTTAGCATTTCTGCCTTTGGTGACTACGCCTATATCGCCCGCTCGGGCGTGCTTCATATGAAGTTGGGCGCGGACTACTCCTCCACAAACGAAAATTTTATCAATGACAGTTCCCGCACGAGCATCGTCTACCAGAATCAAGTGGTTGATTTGGCGACGAATACGTTTTGGCTCCAGCCGGAGTATGGTTTTGCGGACGGATGGGCGACGTCGCTGCGATTTCGCGCCTGGATGGGGAATGTGAATCCGGTGAATGGCGGAGGGACTGCGGCTACGGGCTCTGGGATCGGGGACCTGGATCTCGCAATTCAGCACAGTGTGATGGAGTATCCGCTGGGGGTGGTGGAGTTTGTGGTTCGGTTGCCGACCTACCAATACAATGTGCCGGCGAATGTTTTGGTAGGGGGTGATGGGAGTGTCGACTTTGGGCTCTTTTACCATGTAGCCTCCGTTTACGATCGGCTTAGATTTCTGGTGAGTCCGGGAATCGTGGGGCGGACGGTGGGATATCCACCTTTGATCAAACTTTTTGCGGGGACGGAGATTCGTGTGGAACCCGCTTACCTTCGAATTTTTCTCGACTCGCAATTGAGCATTGGTGAGAAGGCGGCTTACGCCACTTCGCTGACGAGCAATCAGATTGCGGGGAGTGGGGGGAGTTTTTCTCGGCTTTCTGGAGCGCCGACTGGCGTGGATGTAGGGTTAAAGATGGGCGTTGAGCTCATGCCGGGTTATTTTCTGGAGGCTTTCTTCAGTCACTCGGTCTGGGGCTCGCGCTATGCGAATGCCTTGGCGGCAGGAGTGAATTTTCACGCGGTAGTGGACCTTCATCCGGCTGACAAGGGTCCAAAGTTGCGAGAGGTTCCTCTCGATAAGCCAGCTGAAGTGCCGCCGTTGTAAACGTTACGGTGGCTTTCAATTACTCATGACCTCATTAGAACCTATCTCATAAATAGTTTCTACTCGGCTGGTCAAAAAGCCCAGGCTCTTCGTCCTCCGCACTCGGCTGCTCGACGTGCCCAGAGGGCACGCCTCCGCGGCCTCGCTTGTGCGTCCTCGATCCTGGGCTTTTTGACTCAGCCTCGTTACGAAACTATTTATGAGATAGGTTCTAGTTTTTGTCCACCAGGCTCCTCTGTGCCCGAAGGTAAAGATGAAACTGAAGATAAAGATTTCTCCTGTCCTGGTTGAGATTTGGGCTGCTGCGATTCAGCGAGAAAATTATTGTCCAGTGAGAGCTGTCCACCGATCTTGACCTTCGGCTGAATTTTGAAATCTGCGGCCGCGGCTGGCGGCGATGAGGAAGATGTGCTGCTTGGCTGTTTGTGGCCGTCGTTGGCGACGATCGCCTCGGGAAGGACAGACGGAGTGGTCGGAGGGGGAATGGCGGGCATGTTGTACCCGCCGTCCATAAAACCAGGCGTAAAGGCTGCCTTTCCGGCGGCGCTTCCAGATCCGGTGCCCGCATTTGTTCCGGCAGAGTTGGCGATGCCGCCACCACCGGGTTGGGGTGTGTTGAACACGGTCTTGTTTCCCGTGATGTCCCAAAGGGTTTTTCCAAGAGCGACGTAGTTTTTTTGGGTCGGGAGCCATTTGAAATTGCCGGTGTTGGGGAAGGCACTCTTTTTCATCTGGTTACAGCCCTCAGCGGACCACCCCTTTTCGGGATCGGAGCCTGCGCCGGCGTAGCCCTCACTAAAACCGCCCGTGCCGTTTCCAGCGCCGTATCCCCACGGCATCGCCATCTGTGCTTGTCCCTGCGCCCGGCCCGCGACAGTAGCCGCGTTGAATCCTCCGGGGCCAATGATGGCGGCGGCCGATTCACCCGGCTGAGCCTCTCCGCCCCAGGTGCCGGTGGCCTGCATGCGCGCTTTCTGCCCGGGGTTGACTTTGTAGCCCACTTCGCCACAGGAGTTACTCTCCTGCATTCCTTCAGAGTTGCACATGCGTCGTGGGATCGAGGGATTGTTGACGAGCGTGACCACTGACGCCCGGGCGATGCCGAGTCCGTTCATGCCCTGGATCGCGTTGCAGCTGTGCTTCGCCGCCTTGTTGAGCGAATCTGGATCTTTGGGGTAGTTGGGCTTGATGTAGAACGGGAAGGATACGAGGTTGACCTGGCAGTGGGCCGCCATGTCGGACATCTCCTTCACGATCTGATTTCCGTTGGGGACGCTCGGATCGATGAAGATACAGATGGGCCACATGCGATCAAAGCGTTGGGGAATTCCCATGGGGCCTGAGCCTGCTTGGCCCGGCGGATTGCGGTGCTCGGATCGCTTGGTGGCCTCGGCGGAATCGATCACGGGCGGGACGCGTTTTTCACCCTTGGCCGCGTTTTCGTCGAAATAGGTTGTGGTTTTGGTGTCTTTGTTTTGGGGAAGCGCGAGGGGTTTCCCTGTGGGGCCCATCGAGGGGGTGGGCGTTTCGATTGGGCTTTCGGAATTGAGCTGTGTGGTCGGCTGGGTGACGATGCTGATGAGTTTTTGGCTGGCGGAGATTTTTTGGGTTGAGGGCTTGGGTGATGGCCTAAGGCTCGGGCCGCGCCAATCCGCTGATGCGGATATCGAGGCCAGCAAAAACAGAATCAAGCGAGGATTCATTTCTTCACCCCCGGTGGTCTGAGCCCACTCCCCTTCTCTCGCGGGCTGGGCTCCTTTTCGGTGGCCGGTTTGCGACGGAAAAAACTGGGATCGAGAACATCGCCCTTGCGGGTGCTTTTACGGAGAGCGGTGCCGCGAGATTGGACCGATGTCTGGATTAGGGAGCCCCCTTCGCGGGCCGATTCATCAAACGTGATGGACGGGTTGGGGTCGGTGCGCCCCATTCTCGAGTCGGTGGCATCGCCCGATTTGCCAGAGTCATCGGCATTGCCGCTCGAACCAGGATTCTTCGATGCCCCTTCATCCATTGTGAGGGAGGAGGTGTCGGCTTTGCCTTTTGAGGTCGGTGGGGTTGGAAACTGCGAAGCGACCTTGGGATCGGTCAGCGAACCGGAGCGGCCGGCGATCTCTTTTCCGCCGCTGCCTTCATCGGTGGTGGTGGAGGCGCTTGAGTTTTTCTTGTGGCGCTCGGGATTGGATGTGTCGCCGGGTGGGACGAGCGGCGAATCGGAGGGCGATTTTTTGTTGTCGAAGAAATTGCTGGAGAAGACCTCTTGCGTGGGGGCGCCAGTATTGACCGCGATCTTGGGCGGTGATGTTGGCGGTGGGTTGGGTGGGCCGAAGAGTTTGGTGCCAGCCATGAAATCGAGGGGCTCTTTGGCAGGCGTGTAGTAGACCTGTTTTTTCTTGTCGTACTTGTATCGACCATCATTGGACATCGCGACCTCTTGGAGACGCGCGCAGGCGTTTCCAGACCAGCGATCGCCGGAGCCTCCGCTGCCGCCGACGTCTTCGATGCCAAAGCCGGCGTTGCGAGACTGCATGTTGGGCCAACCCAATCCGCTGTGACCCACGGACTCGTGATTGACAGTGAACTTGTCGCAACTGCCCTGATCCTCAATTGAGGCTAGCACTCCAGTGCCACCACCGCCGTTTTTTCCTTCACCTGCTTCGTCGGGAGTGGAGCCCTTTCCGTAGTGAGTGTTCCAATGACTCTTGATTTGGCTCTCCTGTCCGGATCGAACCGCCGCGCAACCAGCGACGTTTTCGGTGGGGCGCCGAACTCCGTCTTGTCCTGTCACGTAGGAATCGCACATCTTGTCTGCCAATTGCCGGTACGGGACGCAGACCGAGGCCGATCCAACGCTGGCGCCAATTTCCGAGAGGTTGCACATCTCCACCGACTTATCGTTTACGATTTTGTAGTCGTCGGGTTCTCCACGGACGGTGACTGGAAAGACGACCACATTGACCCCGCATTCAGCGCCGGCATCGGTGACGCCCTTTACAGCTGAATTCCCATCTCCCTGGGAAACGGATTCATCGATGAAAAGACAGAGCGGATACCATTTTGGAAAAGCCTGGGCACCGCTCGCGCTGTCGGCGAGGGTTTGCTGGCGCGGGGGTGGCTGGCCGTCGCCATTGTTTGGCGGTGATTCTGGCGAGGCATTGTCGCGCTTGGCGTTTTCGTCGGTTTCGATTTTCAACTTTGGACTGCCGGCGTCGGAGGTCTTCTTCGCTCCTGAGGCGTTGAGGAGTTTGATGGCGTTGGCATCATCACCGGAGGATTTCTTTTTTCCGTTGGCTGAGGAGTTCAGAAAATCGACGTCTACGGGATCGGGGAGCCAGAGTTGGATCGCGGGGCGTGATTGGAAACCGGCTTTTGGGGCTGGTCCGGCGGCAAACGCCGAAACGGCGGAAGCGATGGCGAGCATGGCGATTGTACGGGAAATGGGCATGGGGCTCCTGCGTATACAAAGTGCAAGGCCAATGCCATAAAATCGTCTATAGTTTCAACCGTTTAAATGTGTATTCCTGTCTAGGATTCAGACGACCGATCAATTCAGTAACGAATTCACGGTTTGGGGATGGCGGCAATGGAGGGAGTGAGAGAACTCACAAAGACCGAAGTGGCGATGGAGCCATTTTTTCCGAATTGAGTGTCGAGTTGGCCGGTGCGGAGAAATCGGGCGACCTCGACTCCGCCGCCTGGAAAAAGGGAACTCAGTCCTTGGTGAAAAATCAAAAATGAACCGTCTCCCAGCAACGTGAATCCGTTTCCATTGGCGCTTTGCTGGACGTTCAATTGCGTGCCTCCCCAGGTTGCCACTCCCTGGGTGCCGAATGACGTATCCGGTGTGCCATCGAGATGAAATTTTCCAACCTTGAGGGTGGTCGTAGCGCCTGTTGCCATCAACGCATCATCCTGCCAACTGGCATAGATTGAGTCATCGTCCGAAAACTGGGCGCTGTAGCGGTTCCGCGTGTTGCCAGGGGGGAGATTGAGTTTGATGCGTCCCTCGGCTCCGTAGACTGGGTTGGGCTGCCCTGTGGCCAGATAGCCTCCGATGTACATCGGTCCGTAGGAGTCATCGACATCGTACCCATACCAGTCGAGGTCTCCGTTGTTTCGCACCCTGGCGGTCAAAAGAGCGAAAGCTGTGTAAGGCAAATCAACCATTCCGGCAGGGCCTAGGGCGAGGTCGGGAGTTCCATCCAGATTTAGGTGACAAACGCGGGCGTAAGATACTGGGTGACCGCTCTGAATGATGGCGTAGCTTAAGAGCGACCAAATTCCGTTGGGTGTCTGGAGGATGCGAGTGCCGACCCCCATTCCCGTGCAACCCGTCGAATTCCCCTGATTGCCAAACTGAGTATCCAGGGATCCATCGGGCCGGTAGCGGGAGAGGTATTGGTAGACCCTCGATTCATTGTAAGTAAAAAGAGCTGGCAATGAGTGCGAGTCGAATATGGATTGTCGGAGATAGATGTCGGGACCGAGGCTGACCTTGAGGACGCCATTCTGAGCGAACGTAGAATCGAAAGTTCCGTCGGCATTGAGCACGGAGGCGCCGTATTCAAAAAAGCCCATGATCTTATGGTCCGGACGAACCAGAATTGAAATGGGCGCCATCGGGTTTGCCGCTGGAAGGGTGAGGACGGATTCGCCGTTGGAAAGATACCGATGAACGATGAATGAAACGGAGACTCCGGTGCCCGTGAACTCCATTTTGGGGACGCCCAAATAAAAAAGTGCGGTCGGCGTGGGAGGCGTGAACTGGCCAAGGCATACGCGGTAATTTTTCTTGCCGGTGAAACCGACGCGGCCGCAGGAGACGTTGGCGCTGTCGACGTTGGTGGCGAAGCGATCGGAGGCAAAGCGTCGGATCACCGAGGGGGCGGGGCTCAATTGCCGTGTGGCGGAGACATTGAGGGGCTGGCCGGGCGCGGTTGAGTAGGCGTCGGCGGAATCGATAACGCTTGTGACGTACATGGGATTGAATGAGACGGCGACATACTGATCTTTGCTAGCGACCAGGGCCTCTGTGTTTCTCAGATAGCCGTGCCATGCCAGGAGCTCGTTCGAGTAAAAGGCCTCCGAGCGATTGACTCGTTCAGTGACGTGGCGATTTTGTTGGGATCCGAAAAAATTGAGCACGGAGGCCGAAACCGCGAGCATCGCCACGATTCCGAACGCGATGAAGAGCTCCATGAAGCCTGTGACCTTATGCATTATTGGAGGGGTGCCCATCAGCGACTTATCGGAGTTTCTGCCGACATCTCTGATGCGCAATCGGCCAGAGCGCGCCTCGGTATTCTCAAAACGCGGGCAGGTTGGGACGGCGCGTCTTGGAATTCTTGAGAGGCAGATTCAAGATGCCGGCAATTGGAGGTCTCTATGAAGCTGGCAGTAGTTTCCCTTCTTGCCGTCATGGCGCAAGTCAGTCTTGCGGTCTATCAGGTGGGTGATTCTGTCGCTGAGATGTGTTGGCAGACGGAGATGGCCGAGAAAGCGGTTTGTTTGGGCGAGCCGAAGGATTCGGTGAAGGTGCTTATCTACAACTCGGGCTGGTGCCCCGGTTGCAATCGCGAGCTTCATGATTTGGCGTTGCGAGTTTCCGAGTTCAGTGGGCAGCCTGTCGCCTTTTACAGCCTTTCGGCGGAAGGGTGGACGAGGGGAGTTCCGGCCGATGCGAAGTTTTTGAATGAGTGGCGTGCGAAACACCACATTCCTTTTCCTGTCGCCATTTCGCCACGGGATGTGGGGAAGAAGTTTTTTGAGCCACCCATCTACATTCCAAACATCGCTGTGATCGATCGGCAGGGGCGGCTGGCCTTTAAGGCCATCGAGCCCTCCATTGACGAGCTCTTTGTCGAGATTAGAAAGCTCTTGTAGTCCGCATTCGCGGGCTATACCTTCTTGCGCATGATCCTGTCAGGTAAACGGATTTGTGAAGAGATCGAGCGGGGCACGCTCACAATCGATCCGTTTGAACCGAAGCAGATGGGGCCCAATAGTTATAACCTGCGACTCCACGCCGATCTGGCCTGCTACGAAAATGAGCTGCTTGATATGAAGGCGCCGCAGCCGCTCAGGCGGTTTTCCATTCCACCCGAAGGAATGATTCTCGATCCGGGCGTGCTCTATTTGGGGCGTACGGTTGAGTACACTGAGACCCGCAATTTCGTGCCGATGCTCGAGGGGCGCTCATCGATTGGCCGGTTGGGCCTGAGCGTTCACATTACGGCGGGGTTTGGCGACGTGGGTTTCCGTGGCTTTTGGACGCTTGAGATCTTTGCGTTGAAGCCCATCCGTGTGTACGCGGGGGTTGAGATTTGTCAGGTCTTCTATCATGAGATCGCTGGCCAATTCGACGAGTACAAGAGCAAGAAATACCAGGACAATCGCGATCTCCAGCCCAGTCTTTTGCACCAGGATTTTGAATAGGCTCGGAGGATACCAAACAATGACGCGTACGATATTAATTACGGGCGCTAGCTCGGGTATTGGTGCCGCTGTTGTCGAGGAGTATGTGCGAGCTGGTCATCGAGTGGCGGCTTTGGCGCGTCGGACGGATCGGTTGGAGGAGTTGAAAACAAAGTTGGCTGGAGGGCCGGGCGAGGTTCTTCCGATCGCGTGCGATGTTCTTAAGGATGACGATCTCAACAAAGCGGTTGAGAAGATTCACACGCAGTGGGGGCCCGTCGACACCGTCTTTGCGAATGCCGGCTTTGGCGTAGTGGGGCCGGCGGCCGGACTGAAAATTGAAGACTACGAACGCCAGTTTGCGACGAATGTTTATGGAGTGCTTCGGACTTTGAATGCGACCCTATTCGATCTTCGGGAAACGCGTGGCCGTTTTGCTGTCACCGGATCGGTTGCCGGTTTCATCTCCCTTCCGGGGGGCGCGGCCTATTCAATGAGCAAGTTTGCGATCCGCGCTTTTTGTGATGCTCTGTATTTTGAGCTGAAATTGACGGGAATTGCGGTGACCCACATCGCCCCGGGGTTTGTTGTGTCAGAGATCCACAAGGTGGACAATCTCGGTGCGTTCCATCCGCACGCCAAACACCACATACCGGCTTGGATTTGCGTTCCCACCCACAAGGCGGCCAGGGAAATTTTTCGAGCGATTGAAGGCAGAAAGCGCGAGCGCATTGTGACGGGCCACGGAAAGATTCTGACCTGGGTCTATCGCCACTTCCCATGGGCGTTTCGTTTTATCGTTGGAGCGTTGGCTCTTAAGGCCAGACCATCGGTTCAGCGTTAGAGCGCATCTCAAGAATACTTGGAGCTCTTAGATTTGCATTTCGATTCCGAG
The DNA here is from genome assembly GCA_016196825.1 of Deltaproteobacteria bacterium. GTDB lineage: Bacteria > Bdellovibrionota > FAC87 > UBA2466 > UBA2466 > JACPWY01. The sequence continues at coordinate 15,711 of JACPWY010000028.1, forward strand.
GGAGTGGGTCGTTGTCACGCGGGTGAAATACTGACCCCGTGGGTCGCTTCCGGTGAGGTAGGCGTAAAAGATTCTCAAAGAGCGATAACGTTCCCGAGGGTTGCTCATGGCCACGCCCAATTCGATGCTGGCCGTCGGGTTTACGCTCGACTGCTCTTTCCATTGGAGATCGGCGCCGAAGAAGGGCGTGAGACTTACGGCCGACCAGGGAGAAAAGTAGTTGAGCCCGATCTGGAAACCCAGCGGCGCTACGACGGGAACCGAGTTCACAAGGCAATAGACCCCGGCGTAGAGATCAATATCCGGTGTCGGGAAATAGGCGAGGCGGCCGGCGATGTGTTCACGGCTATAGGGGATGGGCGTGTCCGAGCTTCCGTCGGCGAGGTGGGCCGAGACGTGGGTGTAGCGAAATTGCCACTGCCAGTTGTCCACTCTGCCCTCGATATAGGTGCCGATGAGGCCATCGGAGGTTTCGAGGGGGAATCGTCTTTCGGCCTCGACCATCGAAAAATAGCCGGCTCCTTCGAGGCCGACGTGGATCGAATTGTCTGGGTTGCTCGCCGATTGCAGTCCGAACAAAGAGAAATAATTGCCAATCATTGCGTTGATTCGCGAGTCACCTTCGAAACTCAGTGCCATCTTGATTTCGCGCGGATCGGCGAAGGTGAGTTGGAATGGGCGGCCTCGTGGCACAAGCTTCAGTTGCAGCTCGTTGGCATCGCACAAGGCACACAACAAGAGTGTCGTGAGGAGAAAGAGAGAGGGTTTCATAGGAGCGGGTTGGGGCTCAGAACAGTAGGGACAGTCCGACCTGGTGAGCGGCGATTGTCCCAGAATTGTCAGCAAACTCGACGGCGTAGTGGGCCGAAATGCGGGGCGAGATGAAGCTGGCCCCGGCGCTCCAGTGTGTTAGGTGCGAGACGGTCTCTACGCGGTATCCCCCTTTGACCGAGAAGTAGTAGGGGGAAATAAACTCTGTGCCCAGTCCATACTCATACGGAGAGAGCGCCTGTCCGGCGAGTGCCGTTGCCGATGCTGAAATGAAGAACGAATCTTTGAAGCCAATTCGGCCGCCGTAGGCGACCTCTCTTTGCTGGTTGGCCACATCGAGGTTGCCGCCAGTGATGTTGCGAGTCACAAAGCCGAGCTCCACTGGCGAGAGGCGGGCGAGGATGCCGACATCGGCGTCGTTGAGTCGGGCCGTGTTAGTCCAAATTGTTTTTCCCATCACGCCGAATGCCAGCACATCGTTGATCTTTCGTGAGACTCCCAGGCGAATGGACTGCATCGGGCCGGTCACGGGATCATCTTCGCGCACATAGCCGATCGTTCCGCCGATATAGGATGTTTTCGTGTCGACGATCGAGGCGGCCAGCGTTCCCTGCATCATCGATCCCTCGACAGAGTAAACGGGGGTGAAGGCGGCGGCGGCGGGGTTGGAATAGACGCTTTCATTGAATTGGGCCGCGCCAACCAGCGAGTGGCCCTGCGCCCTTTCCTGCAGCGGGATGAATTCTGGGAGTGCACAGGCCATTTGCGCAGAAAGAGAGAGCGCGACCACTGTAAGGGCACTTCTCATTTGATGCCTCGTGTCTGTAGGAGTGGAGGAGAGCCGGAAAACGGCACCGGTTCGTGTCTTATAAATTTACAGCTCAACCGCCCAAAAATAAAGGTGAAGCGCTTCACTCTTATTCGACGGGTCAAAAGGGGGTTCGTGACGTATTCCACAAGAAAACTCTATTGCCTGTGTGCGGCATGCGTAAATGACTGCGGAAAGGGAGCCGCAGTGCGTGGCACATGGCTTGCTTCAATTCTTTTACAGACGGTTTGGGCCTTCGTGCCCTGACATTAAGGTGGGAGAGAGACAATGTCCTGGTTGCGGCTATCAGTCCTGGCCCTGGCTTTTGGGGTCCTCGCGAGTTCGGGCGCTTCGGCTTGTGGTGGTTACATTATGGATAGTTGCGGTGGGGACGACTACATCATAACAACCACGACGACGACCAGCTACGAAAACCCCCTGGTTTCCTCCTGTGGCGGTTGCTCGACCTATGCCGATTCCTTTTCCCCGATGATGTGGGGGATGAACCCACTTTCCTTCGGCAATTACTCACCGATTTCCCAGGATCCGTTTTCTCCGAACAATCCCTTTTCGCCGAATAATCCGTTCGATCCGAATAACCCGTTTATTCCCAACAACCCATTCGTGCCGAATAATCCTTTTAACCCGTACGTTCCGAACAATCCGTTTGTTCCCTATACGCCGTACACTCCGTACGTGCCGTACAATCCTTTCGGCCCGGTGGCGCCGACGATTCCTCAGAATCCGACGTTCCCCACGTTCCCGACAACGCCGACGGTGCCCACGTTGCCTACGGGTTGCAATAACGTGACGGTGATGTGCCCTATCACCCCGGTGATCCCCAGTACGCCGGTCATTCCGAACCCCGGCGGGAGCTTTGTGCCGAGCACGAATATGCCATCAGTTTCGCCCGTTCGCATAAATGTGCCTCGAGGGGCGCATTTCTAGACGGACGCGCTGAAAGCCAGGTGTGTCGGAGGGAGAGGCTCCTATCACTAACCTCCTCCCCCTTATGTGGCCCGAAACACATAACCAAGTTATGGGGGTTTCTCTCTCCGACACACCGACTTCCCAATTCTCCCGTAAATTCGGATAATTAGCCACCCCCGCTGGCTCTTTTCTTGACTTTGAACCCCCGAATCAAAGATATTTATCGGCTGAACAATTGGGAGGTAGAAGGGTGACAAAAGCAGAACAAGAGAAGCTAAAGAAGACGTTGGAAAAACAGCTTAAGGAGCTTGTGAGCGACATGGGCAAGGACATGCCCTCGATGGAGTCGCCCGCCCTTGCTGACATCAACGATCAGGCCTCCCTGGAGTCTGAGCGGACGTTTGAGCTCCGAATTAAGGATCGGGAGCGCAAATTGATCTCAAAGGTGCAAGAGGCACTCAAAAAGATTGGCGATGGCACCTATGGGGTGTGTGAGTCATGTGGTGAGCCCATCAGCGTGAAGCGGCTCCAGGCGCGACCGGTCACATCGTACTGTATCAACTGCAAGTCAGAGATGGAGGCGCAGGAGACTCGCGAAGAGAATCTCGCGCCCGTTGAGACCACACTCTAATTTAGAAATATCAAAAAAGAGAAAGGCTGCTCTCGCGCGAGAGCAGCCTTTCTCTTTTTGAGCTCTAGAACTTTCGGTGGATTCCGCTCCCGGCCTCACGTTGACGGAGAGTCACTGGGCGCTTTAACGTGCCTGAATGTCGCCTGATTTTCGAAAATTTAAGCCTGAATATGGGCAGGAGCTTTTCCGGATTGCCTTGGCCGATCTGGAAAGTGCGCAGGCGCTTCTTCAATCGAAAAGAGGGCGTCTTGAGAATGTTCTCTTCCTTGTTGAGCAGGCCGTAGAAAAATCCCTAAAGGCGGTTCTCTGTCATGAGGGAAAGGCCATTCCCCTACCTCATCAACTTTACGCCGTGCTAATTCTGTTTCCTGCGAACGATCTTCCCCCAGGCGGTTTTGGTCTCAATGACCTGACACCATTTGCCACCATTCGAAGGTATGAGGAAGGGAAAGCCATTGTCACTCTTGAAGAGGCGGCTCAGGCCCTAACTCTGGCCACCCAGGTATTGGCCTGGTCCAGCAGGAAGCTGGGCTTGCCGTGAAAAATCTCCTTCGCACTTTCTCCAGAAAATGGACACGAGGGGAGATCGACGCATTTGTCGATGGGGCTGTGAGCCACATTCAGAAGATTTCCCGACCTCGGAGGGCTATTCTCTTTGGTTCGGCGTTAACCGATCATTTTGACGAAGCGTCCGACCTCGATCTGGTGCTGATATTCGAGAGTCTGGAGGAAGCATCCCAGGCGGAAAAGATCCTCTATCGCCAAGCACACACCTTTCCCTGTTCGATCGATTTTCTTTGCATCGACGAGAAGTCCTTCCAAGAGAAATCGGAAATCGGCGGTGTCTTCTGGATTGCTGCTCGAGAGGGGCGGCCACTTCCGCTGAAGCCTTGATACTTTTTACTGTAAAAACTCTTTGAACTCTTTTCCGGCGCGGAATCGTGGCGCCCAATGCGCCTTGATCTGGATCTCTTTACCGGTTTGCGGGTTGCGGCCGCGACGAGCGGCGCGCTTGGATTTCAAAAAGGTTCCGAATCCTACGAGACGAACTTCGTCGCCCTTTTTCACGGCGGTCTTCGTGAATTCAATCATCGCATCGATCACGCGTTGGCAATCGGCCTTGGTCAATCGGGTTTCTTCCGCAACCCTTTCGACCAGTTCATTCTTGTTCATTCATTTCCTCCTGATAGAAAATAAGAAGTGAAAAATATAAGAAACAAAATCTGTTCGGGCAAGCATTTCGTTTTGGAGTACAATCAAACTTATGGCGCATCTTCATCAACCCGAAATTGATCCAGTACTGATCAAGCTTTGGGGGCCGTTTCAGATCCGCTGGTACTCGCTTCTTTATGTCGGTGCGTTCGTGGTTGCGCGTTTTATCATGGCACGGCTGTCCCGCGAAGACCGATTCAAGTTTTCGGCGGAAGATGTTGAGCAATTTATTGTGTGGGGTCTTGTTGGTGCGGTGATCGGCGCTCGTATCATCTATTGTTTTGTCTACGATCCGGAAGGGCTGGCGCAGAATCCGCTCTATCTGTTTCAGGTGTACAAGGGAGGGCTTTCATTTCACGGCGGATTGCTCGGGACGATTGTCGCCGCCTTTTTATTCTCGCGTAAACGGGGCATTCCGTTTTGGAATCTGACCGATGCCATGGCGCTCGCGACGCCGTCTGGCCTTGCGATGGGTCGGCTCGGAAATTTTGTCAACGGAGAGCTCTTCGGCCGTGTGTCGGATGTGCCTTGGGCGATGATCTTTCGCGATGGAGGCCCGTCGCCGCGCCACCCTTCGCAGCTTTATGAGTTCTTCCTGGAAGGCGTTGTCCTCTTTTTGGTGCTTTGGTTTGCCCGGCAGAGGTTCTCGAGGGATGGCCAGATCTCTCTGCTTTTCTTGGTTGGGTACTCGATGGCCCGTATTATCGTCGAATTTTTCCGGGAGCCCGATGTGCAGGTGGGTTATTTGACCTTGGGACTCACGATGGGCCAGATCTTAAGCCTCATCACCATCGCGGCGGCAGTAGTCACCTGGAAATTCGCTTTTGGGCGAGTGCAGGCCTCTAGGAAGAGGCGTTACTAATGAGGTCATAAGTAAGTAGACACTGCGATGGGCGCTAAGAACGCCCCCGACTTCGTCAGACGAAAAAAAAGGTCCTCAACGGCCCTATGGGGCCGCCTCCGGGCCTTTTTTTCGTCTTCCTCGCGGTGGCATTCTTATCACCCATCTCGTACGTCTACTTACTTATGACCTCATTAGTAGGCCGTCTCAATTCCTTTCGAATTCCCACAAATGCGCGGAGTCGCTTACGCAAGATGGCCTTTTCTTCGGCTAGGCCTTTCAAAATTTTCCGTTCGACATGGTGTTTGGACTCCGAGAGCTGCTTCACGAGCTTCGAGACGTTGATCTGTTTCAGTCTTCGATCGACAAAAGAGAGCCCCGTGTGGCCGGTGGTCAGCTCCTTCAAAGTGCTTTCGAGATCCTGATAGACCTGCCAGAGGCTATCGAGTCGGTTAGTGTGGCGCGCTGCCGAATGTCTTGTGGCGCCGGACAAGTGCTTCCGTTTCTTCCTCATCTCCCCCTACCCCAGCGCAGCAATTTGTCAGCACTCGACGCACTTGGCAAGTGCGTGGCATCAAAGCGGTGGGATGAAGAACGAGAGTCCGACGCTCACTGTGTAGTTGCTCCGCAAAACCGCTTTGTCGTAGGCAGAGCTGTTGATTACGTAGTCGCGGAAGTCGATGACGAGTCCCATCGCTGAGTTCATGAAGAGCTTGATTCCGAGGCCGAAGGAAAAGCCCAGAGGCCAAGCGCTGCCCTGGGAGGTTCCATTTTGGTTAGAGACGGAATAGGTGACGGTCTCAGTGTTAGCGGCGCCGAGGCCGAGCAGAGTGTACATGTCGAAATAGATGACATGGTTGCCCAGAAATTTGAACTTTCCGTAAAACGGAGACATGAGAAACGTGGACATGGCGATCGATTTCATCTTCACGACATCGAGCCGCTGCACGTTCTTCGTCGTATCCTGGACGAGGTCTTGTGTGAACGAGCTCACTGTCGGAATGAGGTATTGGTAGTCGAGAATCTCCCAAGCGAAATGGTCGGTGATGTGCCAGGTGACGCGCCCGCCGAGATTGTAATGATTGACGGTGAGATCGTAGGGCATGGTGCCCCCCAAGAGACTGAACTCAACGCTCGAGGCTTTGTAGTAGAGCTTGTTGCGCACCGCCGCATCAATTGATGACTCGTAGGTTTTTTGGGGTGTGTCCACCTGGTCCGGAAGTGCCCAAGCGTTCTGAAGCGACACTGCTAGGAAGAGCGCTGCGGCCACCAGGTGCATTTTCATGGAGGGTCCTTTGCTTTTGAAGACGACTCTATTCTATTCTAGGTGGACCCATGGCTCAAGGTTGGCTCAATGTTCTGCTCCTGGTCCCCATTTTTCTCTTTTCCCTGAGCGTTCACGAGTTTGCTCACGGTTGGATGGCGGTCAAGCGTGGTGACAACACGCCGATCTTAGCGGGGCGTCTCTCGCTCCACCCTTTGGCACACGCTGATTTCATCGGCACACTGGCCCTGCCGATTCTGTGCATCTATTACGGGTGGCCTTTTTTTGGTTGGGCCAAACCTGTTCCCATCGATGTGCGTAATCTGAAATACGGACGGCGCGATATGGCGCTCGTGGCGGCGGCCGGGCCGGCGTCGAATATTATTTTGGCCATTTTGGGGACGGTTCTCTTGGCTGTGCTGGTGAGGATTGAATCAGGCTATAAGGTTCTTGAGACGGTGAAACTTTTCACGGTTGTGTCGATGCAGGTAAACCTCGCGCTCGCCTTTTTTAATCTGCTTCCAATTCCGCCCTTGGATGGATTCAATATCTTTCAGGTGGTTCTCCCCGGCCGCTTTGTGGCGAAACTATTAAAATATGCCCCCGCGGTGAACATTCTGCTGCTTGTGCTTCTTATGTCGGGTGGGCTGGGCTATCTGGGCAGGCCGATAGGGTTCTGCTTTCGCTGGCTGATAAATCTCGCGGCCGGCGGAGTCGCTTAGGGATCATTTGAGCGAGCTTGTGGCAGGGTTTTTCAACGAGCCAGTAGAAGACCCAGGATCCGACGAGAGCCGAGCCGAGAATCCCAAACCAACGAAATCTCCCAAATGGGATGGGAAGTTTCCACGCGACCGCAACTATGATGGGGAGGTGGGTGAGGTAGAGCGAGTAGCTGGCCTTGCCGAGGGACTCGAGCCACTGCCAGGGTTTGTGGTTCTTAAAGTGCGCGACCTCTTCGCGCAACCAGAAGAAGGCGAGGATGGCGTAAAGATTTAGCACAAAGGGGTTAGTGAATCGGGTGTGAAAGTGGAGGATGATCGCGATAGACATTCCAGCGATAATGGAGCCCCTCAAGAGGAAGCGTCGTAGCCAAGCGGACTGACGGAGATCGTCGACGCACTCGGCGAGCCTTACGCCGAGAAGCCAGCAGGGAAGGCCTGCGAGCCAATTTCCCCAGACGCCGAACGCCGGGTACTCGCTGGCGTCCCACTGGAGGAGAAAAAGAACCAAAGAGACGGCGAATGTAGTGCCGAGGAGACGGGGCCAACCCATGCGCGTTTTGAGGCGCATGAGGGTGGGGTAGAGCGTGTAGTAGATGATCTCGGCGAAAAGGCTCCAGAGGATGTTGTTGTTGAAGATCTGGAAGTCGAGTTTCATCGCGAGGCCAAAGGGCGTGGCGAGCGCGAGAGGCAGCGCCACTCGGACAAGGCGCTTCAGGATGAAGGAAAGCGGCTCGATGGGTTCCCCGTGGCGATAGGGATAGTGAATGCAAAGACCCGAGAGCACGAAAAAGATGATTACGGCGGCGGGCGCGAAGAAAAGCACTCGGCCAAACATCATCAGGGCACGCAGGAATGCGGTGTCAGGAAAAAAATAGAGAGGATTGGGGTTGCCCATGTGGTTGTGGACCACAATGAGCGCGCAGAGAAAGCGGATAGAATCGATCCCGCGCAGCCGTTCAGAACGCGCTATAGGCACACGAACGAAGCCGGTTGCTGGCTGGAAGGATTCTATTTTGAGGGGTGCGGACAAGGAAGGATCCTAGAGACTTATCGGCGCAATCAGAGAATTTCTTATGACTCGACGCACCTAGCTCGATTTCAGCGTTTAGGCGGCGTTGGCGAAGGTGGGGCGTTGGGTGGGGCGGGATCTGAGGCGCTGGATTGGTTTTTCGAAGAAGCGCTCGGAGAGTGAGGCGAGACCGCAGGCTGTGGCGAGGACTACGACTGCGCGCAGAGTTAGGTAGCTGAAGAGGGCGCTTCCGATCTGTTCCGGTTTGGGGACGATCCACTCATAGAGCGAAAGCAGTGGTTGGTGGATGAGATAGAGGCAGTAGCTGAGATCGCCCAGGCGTTGGAGTGGCCACGCTCGGAGAGTTCGAGCCAAGAAATTCCCGCTTGGGTTGGCGATCGCGGTGAGGATGAAGCTTGAGTAGAGGAGATCCAGAAAGGTGAATTGGAGTCCGGCGCCCAGGACGGAGTTTCGAGTCGTGACGCCCAAGCGCCAGCCCAAAAGCAGGATTAGGGACCCGGTTGCGAACGCCGCTAAGGCTAGTCGGTAGCGGGCGCTTGAGCTTGTGAAATGATCGTACGCCATGCCGAGGAGTGCGCCCCACGCTAGGCTGTCGACGCGAAACCAAGTGTAGGAGGAGGTCGCGTGGTCGTGGAAATACATCCTGAGGCACGGCACGAATAGGCAAAGTAAGGCACAACAGTGAGCGAGACCCTTGAGCGAAAGTCGTTTCACAATGGTGGGCCACACGAGATAGAAGTGCTCCTCAACGGAGAGTGACCACAGTCCCGGGTGGACCATCACGACCCCTAGGATCGGGGCCATGTTGGAAAGGTGGAGTGCACTCACGCCGGCGAAGGCTGCACCTCCCGGGTAAAAAAGGCAGATGAGAACCGTCAGGTAGTAGAGCGGCAGAATTCTGAGTGCTCGGCGGAGGTAAAAACTTCGGTAGTAGTTGGGCTGCGTTCGGTTCTTGAGAAGAATGCGGGTGATCAGAAATCCTGAGAGGACAAAAAAGAGATTCACTCCGCTCCAGCCCATTCGGCTGAGGTTTTCGATGAGGAGGGGCAGGCCACTCCACCCTGTCTGGCCCATCGACCAGGAGAAAAAGTGAAAGAGAAGGACAAGGAGCACGGCGATGCCGCGGACTCCGTCGAGCTCTCGGATGCGGGCGTGAGGATCGGCGACCAGAGAAAGATGCGCGCGGCGCGGTCCTTCCATGGGCTGGCGCGAAGAGAAGGGCACCTTCACTTATCGGCAAACTGCGCGGAAAAACTGAATGACAAGTAGCCTCTGGGAGGATTCGGACCTGAAACGGGTGAAAAAATCCGTTCTTTCGTACGCTCTGATTCCTCACATCGCGTTCATGGGGTCGATGTCGTAGGTGACCTGGACACTGGATTTTTGGCTCTGGGTGTACGCGTTGACGACGGCGATTGCTTTTCTGAGCTCCGCGACGCCGCCGCTTTTTACGAGGCAGTGCCAGCGGTAGTAGTTGCGCAGGCGGGCGAGCGGAGCCTCAGACGGTCCGAGAATTGAGCACTGAATTCCCTGTCGAGTGAACTCATTGAGCAGGTGCCTGACGCAACTTTGGGCGAAAGAGCTGACTCGAGCTGCGTTCTTGTGTTGAAAGCGCACGAGTGCGAGGCGGCTGAACGGCGGAAATCGATGGCTGCGTCGCGATTCTAGTTCTGTCTGAAAGAATGTTTCCGTCGTTTGGTTAAGGATCGTCTGGATGATCGGGTGATTGGGTTGCAGCGATTGGATGATGACCTCACCTGGATCGGTCGCTCGGCCCGCGCGCCCTGAGACCTGGGTCAGCATTTGAAAGGTCCGTTCATGCGCTCGGAAATCAGGAATATTGAGATTGGCGTCGGCGGTGAGGATGCCCACGAGTGTGATGCCTGGGAAATCGTGGCCCTTGGCGATCATTTGGGTGCCGATCACGATGTCGACGTCGCGGCGAGAGATCCTTTCGATGAGCTCTTCGAGATCGCGCTTGGTTTTGACTACACTCCTGTCCATGCGGGCGATGCGGGCCGTCGGGAATCGCTCCTGGATCGTCTTCTCGACCTGTTCAGTCCCGAAACCAAAGGTCTCGATCGAGTGGCCCTTGCACTCAGGGCAGGTGTCGGGCACGGGCCGACGCATGTTGCAGTAGTGGCACCGCAGAACTCTGGGCTGGCGGTAATACGTGAGACCGATGTCGCAGTTGTTGCACCGCCAGGTGTGGCCGCAATCGTCGCAATAGAGCATGTGCGAAAAACCGAGTCGATTGAGGTAAAGAATCGATTGCTTTCCATCGGCGAGCGTTTTGCGCAGGGCAATGTCGAGTGTCTGACTGAGCCAAGGCACCTCGGAGATCTTCTGCTCCTCATCTTTGAGATCAATAATCGCGATCTTGGGCATCGGACGATCCTGGACCCGAGTGGCGAGCCGGGCATAGGCGAACTTGCCGGTGGTCGTGTTGTGGTAACTTTCCACCGAGGGAGTGGCGGACCCCAGAATAACCTTCGCCCCAGAACGGTTCGCTCGGACAATAGCCATGTCCCGGGCGTGGTAGCGGAGATCTTCCTCCTGCTTGAAGGAGGTTTCGTGTTCTTCATCGACAACGATGCAGCCGAGATTATTGATGGGCGCAAAAACCGCGGAGCGGGCGCCGATCACAATGCGAGCTTGGCCGCTGCGAACCTTTTCCCATTCCTCTCGCCGCTCTCTCGGCGTGAGATGGCTGTGCCAGACCGCCACGATTCCTGGGAAGCGAACGGAGAATCGCGCCAGCAACAGTGGTGTGAGTGAAATTTCTGGGACGAGCACGATCGCCCCCTTTCCTTCCGCCATCATCGATTCCAGGCAACGGATGTAGACCTCGGTCTTTCCGCTGCCCGTGACACCATGGAGAAGGACGGGGCGGTTGTCTTGGGGGTCTAAGATCTTGGCTACCGCCTCCTTCTGGGCATCCGTGAGATTCTCAGGGGCGCTCCCCGCGAGCATTTCGAGGGGCAGCTCGCGCTTTTTCCGGGCCGGGCTCTTTTTTGCCGTTTCCCAGGACTGCTTGGGAATAGCTGCGCTGATCACCTCGCCGAGAGGGTGGCAGTAGTACTGCGACACCCAAGTGAGAAACTCGAGCATTGTTTGATCGAAGAGAGGCTCAGGAGTGAGAACGGAACTGATCGACCTGATGCGCGAGGGATCCAAAGAGGAACTCTGCGGGAGTCCGACGACAAACCCGATGGTCGAGGATTTGCCGAACGGTGCCTCGATCACCATCCCCACCTTCACCTTATCAACGAGTTCCGCCGGAACATCGTAGTGGAAGGATCCTTCCACGGGCCTTGGCACTGCTATATCTACAATCATCTAAAACTCAAGAGCACTTTGAGAGCGCCATCGAGCGCCCCCGGCAGTTGTGAATGTCCCTTCACTGCCTGTTCAAAGCTCTTCTTCACTTCCTGCAATTGGTTCGCATTCAAGGCGTGCGCCGTTTCGAGAGTGCTCTCCACCAGGGTGATCGTGCCCGTCTCAAAGGTGAGGGTCTTGGGGAAGTAGCCGCCAGCGGAAAGAGAGGCGAAGTTCGAAAAATTCCAGGAAGTCGTACCAGTTTCACTCTGCCACTCCAGCCGGGCGATGCCCTTGAGGGCCCTGTCGATCCACACTGAACGGCGATTTTTCCCGTCGACAAGGCCAACGAACACGTAGGCCGTGGAGGAATTCGTGCGTTTGATCGAAGCATCGGGCGCGATGAGAGTATTTTCTTTCATGTTCCAGAGGTTGGGATCCCCTTCGAATTTGAAATCCGTCTTGTACTGGTGGATCTGATCCCTCTTCAGAAATTCTTCATGGAGCAAGGTGGGCAGCAGCTCCTCACCATTCAACGAGAGAAGCGCGCGCATGAAGGCTTTCGAATCGGAGGGGTAGAGCCGGTTTTCGGGAAGGCGGTATTCCTTTCCATTCCACCCGGCGGGGATAACTCCCTCGACGAGCGGGGAGCGGAAGAAAATGAAAAACGAATTCTTATTGCGGATGATCCGCTCCGAGATGACGACGGGATCGGCATCATTGGAAATCTTTACCTTATGAGAGAGTGAAATTTCGAGCGAGGCTCCTGCCTTGCGGCCCGAATATACCTCCTTGAGGAGCGCCGGAACCGCCGGGATATACCCATAGCTTGCGATCGGAAGCAGCGTCACAACGAGAGATAGGAGTCGCATCAGCGGCACAAGGACTCCAGATAGGCCTGAATCTGGGGCGCGATCTCGGGCCGTCTGAGAGCGGCGTCTATCTGTGCCTTCACGAAATAAAAAGGGTTTCCCATGTCGTAGCGGCTCCCTTCTGCCTTCAGAGCAAACAGAGCTCCTTTGGCGGCAAGTTTATCCATACCATCGGTGAGCTGAATCTCCCCACCGGTGCCTGCCTTCACGCGGGCGAGCTCGTCGAGGATCTCGGGCGCAAACACATAGCGGCCTATGATAGCCCAGTGGCTCGGCGCCTTTTCCGGCGCCGGTTTCTCGATTGTGGAAAGAATCTTCACAGGTCGATCAGAAAGAGTTGCCTGGCCGATGTTGATGATTCCATACGATCGGGATTCGGATCGTTCCACCTGCACCACTCCCACGAGAGAGGCCTTTTGCGTTTCAAAAGCCTCCACTAACTGCGTCAGAATCGGAGGGCGCTGGGTCCACGGCGGAAAGATCTCATCGCCCAGGCAAACAACGAATGGCTCATTCCCCAATATTGGGCGGGCGCAAAGGATCGCGTGGCCGAGGCCGAGCGGTTCTTTCTGACGGACCGAAATGACTTCGCATAGGCGCCCAAGCCGCTCCATCTTTTCGGCGAGGGCTGTTTTGCCCCGAGTCTTGAGCCAGGAGTCCAAAGAAACGTTGAGGTCGAAATGATCTTCGATCGCGGTCTTGGCTTTAGAAGTGACGAGGATGACCTGCTCGATCCCAGCCGCTGTGCACTCCTCCACAATGAACTGAATGGCCGGGGTCTCAAGGACCGGCAGCATCTCTTTGGGAATGCACTTTGAAAAAGGCAGGGATCGGGTCCCCAGTCCGGCGACCGGGATAACCGCTTTCTTTATTCTTTGCGGCATCGGGTGATTGTTTCAAAGGACCTGCCCAGCGGCAAGTGTGTGGTTTCACCTACAGAGTTTTTGCTGCCTGTGGTGGCTGTGACACCGCACTCCATCGGTTGACTAGCCGCAGCGTGCGTGAAATGCAGGCGATCGCGGTCCGCGAGCCCTGGTACGGAGATTGCTTTTGTTTTTGTCTGGCCTTTATGACATCTGAGTATTTTGCATCGGAACGCGGCTACCGGATCCAGAAAACAATCGCCCGGGTTCTCACCTTTGAAGGGGTCGGACTCCATTCGGGGTGTCTCACGCAGATCAAGCTGACCCCCTCCTCCGCAAACACCGGCATTCGATTTGAAAGAGTGGACCTACGGCCTAGAGCGGTGATCGCCGCAGATGCGGATTCGGTGGTTTGTACGGCGCTCGCCACCACTTTGGGTCTAAAGGATCGGCCCGAGGCCCGTGTCGGAACGGTGGAACACCTGCTTGCCGCGCTTTATGCGCTGGGGATCACCAACCTTTGCATTGAAGTAAATGGGCCCGAGATTCCCATCTTGGATGGAAGCGCGGGCCAGTTTATCGACGGTATTTTGGGGGCCGGCATCCGTTTTCAACCCTACACCACGCCGATTCTCAAAGTTTTGAAGCCCGTCAAGGTGTATAAGTCGGGGGCGATCTGTGAACTCCTCCCGCGCGACCGGTTGCGGGTGACCACCTCTATCGATTTCGCCCACCCCGACATTGGTCTGCAGACCTTTGCTATCGAGCTTACGCCCGGTGCGTTTCGCGATGAGATCTGTTCGGCCCGGACCTTCGGCTTTCTCCGTGATGTGGAATCGCTCAAAACTCGAAACCTGGCGCGCGGAGCCTCGGTGGCCAATGTGCTTGCGCTTACTGAAGAGGGAGTGCTCAACGAGGGTGGGATGCGATTTCCCGATGAATGTGTGCGGCACAAGACGCTCGATGCGATTGGGGATCTGTCTCTTTCGGGCTCTTGGCTTCAGGCCGAGATGGTGAGTTTTCGCGGGGGGCATTCCATGCACCTCGAACTTCTCAATGCGCTCAAGGCCAGCCCTGCCCACTGGAGCTTGAGTCCGGCCGAGTTTATCGGCCACGCAGTCGAATCTCCCACCGTTTTCGCCTGAAATCTTACTTTACCAGCGAACGAATCGTCGGGCTTACGCCCGAGATGTAGTGAATCGCGGGGCCTGCGTTGAAGCTGGTCTCCTTTTCGTTACAGCCACCGAGCGTATGGATGCCTACGATACGGCTGTTCTCTGGTTTGGCAAAGTCGGGGACAATGATCGCAGAACCCGAGGTGCCGGGATTCGTATCGCAATTGTGATTCAGAAGTCCATCTGTCTCACTCTTGAACGAGCAATTCTTCAAAGAGAGTTTCTGAGGGGAACCCTCCGGGTGGTGGATGATCATGAGCTGCTGGCCGGCAGTGAGGGGGCGATCGGAGAGGTCATACCAGCCCCACTCAACGCCCGGCATGCCCTCAAGACGCAGGAGGAGATAGTCCTGATTGAAATCATCATTCCCTTTGTCGATAATCTCTTTGCAGGTGAAGATTTCGTTTCGATCGTGCAGGTAGTTGAACCTCACTGAAAGTGAAGCGCAGTCAGCTTCGCAGTGGTGCGCCGTGAGAAAAAGGTCCTTCCCCACCAGCGTGCCGGTGCAAAGAAATCCAGGCCCACGGAGCAGGCCGATTGGTCGCGCCATCCGTTTAATCTGATCATTTTGGGATTGAATCTCAACCATGTCGTTGGGGCCGCAGACAGTGAGCATCGCGGTCGAGGTAAGGGGGGCGCCCTGCGGTTGGAGGGGGCCAGCCCAGATGCCCCAATTCATCAAAATCATCATCAGCACAAAGAAGATAATGCGAAAGTCCATATTAACGCCCCCTATACAATGCATGTCGGCAAAACAAATGCATTGCAGCATGGAGTTTTTCTCACAATTGATACACAGACCATTTCAGAAATTTAGATATTTAAAACAACCACTTGATGCAACGTATTAAGTTGCCACTCGGCGGAATCATGGGTGAATCAAGCTTGCCTCTCTTTTGTACGAGAGGGTGAAGAGATGTTTCGACGTGCAATGACAATCGTGTGCCTGTTATTTCTGGCGCCACTAGCCTTGGGAGCAAATCCAATCCGCGCTCTCCTCATCGAAGATCGCCTGGAGGAGGCGCTGGGCGTGTGCCGGCAGTTTGAGGTGCTGGCGGGGTATGACCAGGACATTCTCTTGGCCTGTGCCTGGGTCTACTACCGCCTCGACAAGAGCCAGTCGGCCGACGCGATCCTGGCTCGCGTGAAAAGGAGCGCGACCCTTCCCGAGTTTCAGATTCTCAACGCGTATTCGAAGATCAAGAGCAACCAGCTCGATACGGCGATTGCGATCCTCGAAAACGTAGCGAAGCAGAACCGAGGGAGTCCCATCGCGACGCTAGCCGAAGAGACGAAGGCCGAAGCCTTCGAGGCCCGCGGGCAACTCGACACTGCGGCCTTCATTTATAAACAGGTTTTGAGCGCGGACCCCCACCGAGCACGGCCCAACTGGGGACTTGGTCGGTACTACCTCTCTAAGGGAGACACCCGCCGAGCCGTTGATCATCTGACTGAGACGACAAAACTCTGGCCGAAACACATGGGCAGCCGATTCAATTTGGGCGTTCTATTCCTAAGTCAGGACGACACGGCCATGGCGGCTCGCTGGCTTTCGGAGTGCTACAACTTAAATAGGACCGACACCGGCGTGCTCGAGCAGCTTGGTAATCTCTTTGAGAAAAAGGGGAACATTAGGGAGGCTCTCAAACATTGGCAGAAAGCGATCGATCTCGGATCGAAGAGCCCTCTTCCACGAGAAAAGACCAACCAATATTTGGCCCAGACCATCGATACATTGCTCGGGGAAAAAAAGTTTAATGAAGCGCTCTTGAAGATCGAGGCGCTTCCAGCCGAGTTGAAAAAAGATCCCAAGGTGATGCTCTGGAGAGGCGTCATCCACCGCAATCTGGGCGATTTCAAGAAGGCGAGCGGAGAGCTGCTCGCCTTCTCGCAGAATGACCCGGAGAATCCGCTGGTGCTGAGAGAGCTGGGAATTTGCTACGTGAATTTGGGACTTGCAACCCAGGCCTTTGAAAGTTTTTCGAAAGCCGTCGAGAGAGATCCCAACGACGGGTATAACCACGCTTGGTTTGCCTACATCTTGGAATCCAAGGGGGAGTTGAGCAAGGCCCGGGAACATTGGAATGTCGCCATCGGCAAACTCAAAGATGCCAACGAATTGGAGCGAGCGGTCCGACGAGTGACGGCCATCGAAAAGAAGCTCCGTGAAAAAAAGCGATGAGACAATTTGGTTTGAAGTGAGGGTCTCCCCAGCAGGAAAAGAGACCGAGGCGGTGAGCAGCCAGCTCTTTGATCTGGGCGCGGCCGGCGTTTGGGAAGACGACAAGAACGACACGCTCGTGGGATATTTCTCCCAGGTGATTGAGGGTGCAGCCGTGGAGCGCCTCGCCGCGGTCGTAAAACCTGCGACCGTGCGAGTGTCCCAGGTCGTGACCGATGATTGGGCCAAGAAATACCAGCAGCACTTCCGGCCGCAACCTCTAGCTCATCAATTTTTTCTCCTCCCGATCTGGGACCGGGCGGCCCCCATCACGGGAGACCGCATCCCCATCGTGATGGAGGCGGGCCAGGCTTTCGGCACCGGTCTCCACGCGAGCACGAGGCTGGCACTCAGCGCGCTGGAGTCCGCCGTGGCTGGACTCAGCGATCTGGGTCGCGTGAAACTGCTGGACGTGGGGACTGGGACCGGCATTCTTGCCATAGCGGCTGAAAAACTGGGGATTGGGTCCGTTGAGGCCATAGACAATGACCCTGTCGCTGTGGAGGTGGCGCGTGAGAATTGTGTTCTCAACCAATGCCAACTCACCCGGGTATCGGAAACTCCGTTAGAGAAACTCAAGAGCGAATACGACGTCATTCTTTCCAATATTCTGCTTGAGACCCACAGAGAGCTCGCGTCGCACTATGCGCGCCTCTTGACGAATCGTGGTCAGCTAATCGTGGCGGGGCTTTTGGGTTATCAGTGTGAAGCCTTAGCCGTTATCCTTTTACGGGTGG
The DNA here is from genome assembly GCA_016196825.1 of Deltaproteobacteria bacterium. GTDB lineage: Bacteria > Bdellovibrionota > FAC87 > UBA2466 > UBA2466 > JACPWY01. The sequence continues at coordinate 33,106 of JACPWY010000028.1, forward strand.
GTCTGGTCTGCGAGTCGCGGCGGGCGATGCAGGAATGGGCCGCGATGACCTTTGTTCGAAAGGTGGGGGCCCGATGAGTGAAGCCTCCCTCTCCCTGGCTCTCAATGAATATCGACAGTGCGTGAGCGCTTTGGTGAGCGAGCGAGAGGGATATGATCGCTTTATTCCGTCGTGGTTTGGCGGCTTCGATCGTCGATTCCACCACATGCGAGAGGGGATCCGGCTGGTGCAGGAGAACAGCCTGGTTCTCGACGAGATGGCCCAGAGCCGGAATCCGCAACCCTTAAAGGAGATTGTTCTCTCCAATGCTATCGAAGATTGTCACCGCTATCGGGCCCAATACCAATCCTATGCACTAGGATCGGCCGCATTTCTAACCATGAGCGCCATCACTCTCATTGCCACCGTTCTTTGGGTCGGACTTCGCAAGCGGGCCCAAGGGCAAATCGACGAACCACACCGCATTGACAGAAAAGCCTCCTAGGACAGATAACCGCCTTCAGAGTCCAACAACCCAACCGGGGAGCTGCATGGGATGCGGCTGAGAGGCCCGATGAAATCGGGCGACCCGACAACTTGATCCAGGTAATACTGGCGAAAGGATAGCGATGTTCACTCCAATCATTCTGGTACTTCTTGCTCTTGCATCGGCGGCCCCTGGTCCCGAACGGCAAACCCTGACGATCTACGCTTACGATTCTTTTGCTGGGAAGCATGGGCTTGCGGAAAAGGTGCGGCCTCTCTTTGAAAAGGAGGGGCGGCATCTTGTCGTCGTCTCTTTCGGCAGTGCCGGGGAGGCGATTAATCAAGTGAAGCTCGAGGGGGAGAAGACCAGAGCCGATCTGGTGGTGGGAGTGGACAACTCCCTTCTTCCGGAGGTGAGAAGGATGGTGCATTTTGGGCCCGTGCCGATGAAGAACCTGCCGACTGGCCTCAAGGTGCCGGCGCAAAAGGACTGGGTGCCGTTTGACTACGGCTATCCTGCTTTGGTGTACGATTCTCGCCAATTTCAGCCGAGGCCCGGCGTTTCCCTTGCGACTTTGGGGCAGGATAAGCGGCTCAGGAAAAAGATTGCATTGCTGGATCCTCGTTCCTCTAGTTTAGGCCGGCTCTTTCTCCTTTGGACGGCTACGGCTATGGGGGATCGCTTTGGCGCCTATTGGAAGGGAATGGCCAAGTCGGTGAAGACCTATTCGCCCGGATGGTCGGGAGGGTATTCACTCTTCACTCAAGGAGAGGTTTTGATGACACTTTCGTATACGACGAGCCCGGCCTACCACATCGCTCAGGAGAACAACGATGCGATTCATGCGGTGGTTTTTCCCGAGGGGCATGTACGCCAGGAAGAGGGGGTTGTGGCGGTGAGGTATTCTCCTCGGCGGGGGCTCATTCAGAAATTTTTGGCGACTCTTTTGAGCAAAGAGATCCAGGAAGCAGTGCCATTGACCAACTATATGTATCCGGTTTTGCAGTCGGCCGAGTGGCCGGCCGCTTTTAAGGGGCTTCCCGCTGAGCCGAAGGCGCTCGAGCTATCAACGGTGGATGGAGGGAAATGGATTCGTGAATGGGAGGCGATCGCTACGCAATGAGGAATTCCTACCGTTTTTTCGCGATGCTGGCCTTAGCGCCCGTCGCGGCCTTTTTGGTCTATCCAGCGGGGGTTTTGTTTGCTCACGGCTGGGGGGAAGGGCTCCGGGAGAATCTCCTGACCGAGGAGAGGTTTTGGCGAATTGTTCTTTTCACGTACTCACAGGCGTTTCTCAGCACGGCGTTGGCCGGGTGTGTGGGCGGGGTGATGGCAGTGGCCTTTACCGAGTGGGGGCTAAAGGGAAAGGGGCTTCTGTGGCGAGCGGGTCTGCTGTGTTACTCGCTTCCCTCGATACTTGTAGCGAGTGCGGTTGTGATGACCTGGGGGAGTCGCGGCCCATTGGCGGTGTTTGGCATCGAATCGGGAGCGGAAGGGTGGTCGGGCATTCTCCTGGCTCACACCTTTCTTAACTTTGGTCTGTTTCTCAAAAACCTCTCTTTGGCGCTGCGCGAAAACGGGCGCGAGGAGGAGATCGGCGCCCTCTCTCTGGGCTTGACACGTTGGCAAACCTTTCGGGTGGTCACTCTGCCCAAGGTGCTCCCCACATTTCTTTCGACGGCCCTCACGGTTTTTCTTTTGTGCAGCTCGAGCTTTTTGATTGTGCTGCTTCTGGGGGGCGGTCCTCGTTTCACCAGTCTTGAGGTCGCGGTCTTTCAGGCGGTGAGGGTGAACTTCCAATTGGGGGTGGCCGCGCAGATAGCCGCGTTTCAGGTGACCGTCGGGACTCTTCTCTTTCTACTCATTCGGCGACCCCGCGTGATGTCATCGCAATCGGTGTGGGTAGAGCTCTATTCCCCGCGGGTGGGTCGGCCAATCTGGATCGGCCTCCTGTGGGGACTCTTTTTGTGGGTGGCAGCTTGGCCGCTTCTGGGGCTCTTGCGGGCGGGTTGGGTGGGAGGTTCGATCCAAGCTTGGCACGGAGTTTGGGGCCCTTGGCTCATTTCAGTGGACCTGGCTGTGAGGACCTCCCTCTTTTGTGGGGTGGTTGCCCTGCCGCTGGCGATGGCTGCGATCCATTTGGGAGGTCCGTGGGGCCTGGCGATCGAGATCGCCGCTTCTTTGCCTGTGATTTTATCGACGACACTCATCTCCCTTTCCTGGATGCTCGCCTTTCGCGATCAGTTCTTCGCCTGGCGGGGAAACCTCACCCTCATCGCTGGGATCCAGGCGATAGGGGCACTCCCCATCGTTTTTCGGGTTATTTCCGATGGCCTGGGACGCATCTCGCCGTCCCTCTATCGTTCAGCGCAGTCGATAGGCGTCTCTGCTTTTCAGCAAGTCCTTTGGCTCGAGCTACCGCTTCTTCGGTCATCGATCGTTCTGGCGATGAGCCTGGCCATGGCCTATTCCTTCGGGGAGGTTGCGACCGTCTTGATGGTAATGGACGAAAAGACCGTGACACTCCCACTGTGGCTTTATCGGATGATGTGCACCTATCGATTTGGAGAAGCGGCGTTCGTGGGCGTCATATTGATGGCGGGGCTCGTGGGCCTTTCGAGTCTTTGGGAAAGGTTGGGCGCATGGCGCTTCAGATAAGGAATCTCGAGGTGCGGCTCGGCGGATTTGAGTTGCGTGTTCCCGAGCTCGCGATCGGTCCGGGAGAAATCTTGTCCATCGTTGGTCCAAGTGGTTCCGGCAAGTCGACACTTCTTTTGGCTCTCTCAGGCTTTGTGCCGGTAATCGGAGGTCATATCTTGGGCGAGCAAGGGAAGTCGCTCGAAACGCTTGCGCCTGAATCTCGCGGAGTTGGAATTGTATTTCAAAAACCTGCACTTCTCCCTCATCTGACGATTCGGCAAAACGTGGAATTGGGGCTTCGCGCTCGCGGAGTCTCGTCGTCGGCAAGAAAAGAGATGGCGGCCGTTGTGATGGGGTCGTTGGGTATTGGAGACTTGAGCGATCGCCGGCCGGATCAGGTCTCAGGGGGACAGGCGCAAAGGGCGATGCTCGCCAGAGTTTTTGTGTTGAACCTGCCGGTCCTTCTGCTCGATGAGCCCTTTGCAGCGCTGGATCCGCCGCTGCGCCGGGAGCTCAGGGCGCTCGTGAGGGAGCAGGTGCGACAGCGCCAGGTATCGTGCGTCCTCGTGACCCACGATCCTCGTGATGCGGCGGAACTCTCTGATCGCGTAGCCGTGTTGGAAAATGGCGCCCTTGCCTTCTCGGGGACTGTCGACGGAGCTCGTGTGGAGTCGGCCTGGTTCCGGAGTTTTCTCGATTAAGGGGGTGTGGTACACATTTCGCCATGAAGACCTTCGAGCGCGATCCATTTACCTGGCGTTATCCTGCTGTTGAGCCCTTCAACAGCGGCTTCCTAACGGTGTCCAACCTTCACACGGTCTATTATGAGGAGTCGGGTAACCCCAAGGGCCGGCCGATTGTATTTGTTCATGGTGGACCGGGAGGCGGTACAGAACCCAAGCACCGACAGTTCTTCAGTCCGGATCTCTATCGCATCATTCTTTTTGACCAGCGGGGTTGTGGCAAGAGCACGCCGTTTGCTTCTCTTGAAGAGAACACGACTTGGGACCTGGTCTCTGACATGGAGAAGATCCGCACCCACCTCGGCCTTGAGAAGTGGCATGTGTTTGGTGGCTCGTGGGGTAGCACGCTTTCGTTAGCCTATGCGCAAAAACACTCGGAGCGGGTGTCGGCTTTAATCTTGCGTGGGATCTTTCTTCTGAGAAAGAGGGAGATCGATTGGTTTTATCAAGATGGTGCCAGTCGAATTTTTCCGGACGCCTGGGAGCCGTATGAGAAGGCGATTCCACTCAAGGAGCGGAATGATTATCTAACCGCGTACCATAAGCGGCTTACGTCTTCTGATGAAAAAGTGCGGGCGGAAGCTTGCAAGGCCTGGAGCGTCTGGGAGGGATCTGTCAGTAAGCTTTACCCCGATGCCTCCTTCATTGATCACTATTCCCAACCCGATTTCGCGTTGGCTTTTGCGCGCATAGAGTGTCACTACTTTGTAAACAAGGGATTCCTCAAGAGTGACGATCAGCTTTTGCAGGATGTTTCCAAGATTCGTCACGTTCCGGGTGTGATAGTGCAGGGGCGCTACGATGTGGTCTGCCCAATGGACAGCGCGTGGGCGCTTCACCGGGCCTGGCCCGAGGCGGAGCTAGTGACGGTGTGGGACGCCGGCCACGCGGCGGGGGAACCAAGTCTTTGTCGGGCGCTGATTGCCGCTACCGACCGCTTTGCCCACCTTTAGGGCCGCGGGGGATCTTTTCCCTCTTTGCGAGAGAGTCCTCCAGTTCGAAGACTCTACTGAGAAGTGCTTTGCGCTCATCTGTGCTGAGAGTGTCGAGAATGGCATTACAGGAATCAGCCTGAAATCTTTCGATGCAAAAATGGGAGAGTTTGAGATCGCGTGTCTCATGCCGGGCGTGGGTGAACAGAAATACCGTCGAAACGAGTACCAAAAGATAACTTCCGACCGCGGTTACCAGGTGAATGGGGCTGTCACCCCATCGACGGACAATGACGAACTGTTGGATGAAAACGAGTACGAGCGCGAGGATCGAGATCGTTCCGCAGAAGCGCCCCACCATCTGGAGAAGGCCGTTGGAAAGGCCTGGTTCGATTGTGACGAGGGTGCCGCTCGCGAGCGCGAAAGGGATCAGTGTGGCGAGTGAACCAGCCGCAAGAAGAAGGGTCGTCATGTGAAGGTCGGCCCAGTGCCAGGTGTCGCTCCCGAGAATAAGCGGCTGTCTCATCCGTGCCAGAAGAGAATTGATCGCATGACAGGCGAACCGGCGGACGCGGATGCTCCAAAATCCAGACGGAGAGACATCGACGACTGGCTGAACGGAAAATAAGGAGAAGAGCCGTGGTAGAATTCCCGCCTCGATCCACGCACTGACGGTGAGGCGGTTCTCCTCCTCGTCCATTCTGAACTCGATGTAGGTGATATACATTTTTGGATTATCGCCGAGCCGGTAGATGCGCCGACGCCCCTTGAAGTGGATCATTCCAAAGCCATTCTCACCAGCCCAATGCTCAATGACCGACCACCCCTCGCCTCTCAATGAGAACTCGCGGCTCCAATGGCCGTGGCGATCAAAACCCTCTTCTGTGATCTCTCGTCTTCCCATCACGTGTCCGTATTCAAACAGGCTGCTCCGAAGAGCCTTTTATCGACTTATAAGAAAGCAAGTTTGAGACCAGCCCAGGCCTGCCTGGCCGCGCTCCAAGTCCTGTGATGTTCTGGACACTTGCCAGCCGCTTTTTGTCGGAAATATAACGGCCCAAAAACACGATAGCCGGAAAGGACCTGGAGTCCTTTCCGGCTACCCAGAACCGAACGACGATGGCAATGAAAAGCTGTTTCGTTCGGGGTATTGGGGAAATCAGGAAAGCAGCCATCGAAAGGTTCTGTTTTTGCGACTCACTTTGAGTCTTTGGGTAAGCAAATCAAAATCTTATAAAAACTCCTAGTTGAGGGGCCAACGATCAGGTCTAACTAAAGCAACCGATGTGCCAGGTGTCTCGTGCCTAGCCATTGGGTACGCCACCTGTTTTTGGACGAAAAACGGCGGCACCGGTGACGAATTGGGCGAAGGGTTTGCCTAGAAACGAATGGCTAGAGCCACACCGGTTTCAAAGGGGAGGGCGGTGTCAGGGCCGGAGGCCGATTCCAGGCGCTTATAGAGCAGGCTGACTCCCACTGCGGCTGCGCCAGCGAACACCATCGAGGGGCCCGGGTCGAAAGCCAGGCGATTGAGGGCAGCGAAGGTGATCGTGTTGATCGCGTAGGACGCGCCGATATGAGCGGCCCCATGGAGTAGGTCATTCCCGTTTTCCGCGCGGGCTGAGTGACAAAACACGACCAGAATGACGATTGAAAGACCGATTGTTGAAGAGATTCTAGCCACTGAGCAACTCCGGTGTTGCACTGGTGCAAGACCGGGGTCGGAGCGCCGCGAAATGACTCAACAATCATCCCGCTTAGAATGCCTCCAACATTAAGAAGGAGTCAGCGATGAAGATCTTTGCTTTTGGGTTGTCCGTCCTATTTCTCACCACCTGTGGTTCGCGTTTTTCAACCACCGCTCCGCTCACAGCCGATCAAAGAAAGCAATTTTCCGAGACTGTCGACGCACTGGGCGCGGCCGAGAGATCGTCGAAAGCCGCTCACCAATCCTTTAACCGCCAAAGTGAAGATGCTGGGAGTCCTGAGTATTCGAAAGAGATGATCGATGAGTTGCGCGCCTGCGAATTTAGGGTTTCCCCTGGAACCTCACAAATGTCCCTTCCCTCCGAACCGGGCGCTACGGCGAAATCCGACTTCGATGCTACCTTTTCGGCCAGTGGTGCTGCCTGTCCGATCTCCCTGAACTTGAGTTTCAAGGGGAGTATGGAAATGAGCCACCAGTTTTCGAAGATGAACGCCTCGTTCGCCTACGACTATTCGGTGGTCAATGTGCAAAGCTTCTCCCATTTTGTGGACATCACAAGAATGACCGCCAACGGCACTGTTTGGATTGAGACAGGAGCGACCACTCGAAAGGGCGCCATCGATTACGTAGGCGATGCGACCTCGACCAAGTATGGAAAGTTGAGATTTTTCGTAAAGGGATCGGCGGGCGGCTCCGTCCACGAGGAGACAGGTGATCTGACCATCGGGGTTGAATACCCGGATCACGCCGTCGAACTGAAGGAGGTGGTCGCGCTCGAAGAGGGACAGATCGCCCACCGTTATACGTTGAATGGCGAGACGATCACCAAGGCCGAGTTTGACGGATACCTTCGTAAACTTGGCGAGCTCGGTGGGGGCGGGGCAGGATCGGGCCATGCCTCATCGGAATCTCAAACTACCGAGCCGGTACAGCCATAGGATCCAAGAGACGCATCGTTTCACTACTCTTCAGGGACAAGCCGTTTGGGTTGAGCTAAAATAGAAGAATCCATGCGCCTCAAGATCCTGGTTAGTAACCTCCTAAATGAAAAGCGACCCGATTCTAAGATTGTCGAGATCGAGAAGAGCTACTGCATCATCGGTCGAAAGGACGCCGACTTTGTACTTAAAGAACCGCGCTGTTCGAAGGAGCACGCCGTCTTTTACCAGGCCTATGATGGCAGTCTCCACATTCGCGATATGGGCAGCACCAACGGCACTTTCGTGAATGGTCAGAAGATCATCGATGCTCCGCTGGCCCAGGGAAACGAGATTCGAATCGGCAAATGTTTCCTCTCGATCCTGGAATTTGAAAGCGTGCAATCGACCGGTGTGAGAGGCTTTAAGGGGCCGGTGGTCACCCCGGAAGAGAATTCGGCCGGGCCTGAGACAGAGATGGATTCACACAACCAGGTCATACCGACCTCTGCAAAACAGCAGCCGAAGAAGGCTTCCAAGCCTCCTCAACTGCCGGCCCCCGCCGGCGACCTCAAACGGGTGGATGGAGACACAGGGCGCATCTGGGACAACTCGTTCATCCATTACGTGGATGAGGAGGGCACCGAGAGTCGAGTGGATTTGCGGCAACTCGTGGAAGGTCTGGGTGGTGGCCCCGTCATTGGCCCGCGCAAGGCTCCAAAATCCAACCGGCGCTAGTTCCTAGGGTTACCGACCATACATCGATTCAATCAGGGGGCGATGCTTGTTGGTGATGATCTTACGCTTAATCTTGAGCGAGGGCGTGAGCTCCCCTGTCTCCACTGTAAAATCACTCGGCAGCAGGTGAAACTGCTTAATCGTCTCGTAGGAGGCAAGTCCCTGGTTTGCCTCTTTCAGCACTCCATCATAGAGGGCCTGAACCTCGGCATTGGTCACGAGATCCGCGATCCCCGAGAAAGCGATATTCTTTCCCTTGGCCCACTTGACGATCTCAGGCTCATTCGGACAGATAAGGGCCACTAGATATTTTTCCTTGTCTCCATACACCATGGCACTGCTCACGAAATGGTTGCTCTTAAGAATGTTCTCGAGCTTCTGCGGAGCGATGTTTTTTCCGCCTGAAGTCACAATCAGTTCCTTCTTCCGATCGGTGATCTTCAAGAAACCACGGGAGTTGAACTCCCCGATATCACCCGAACAGAACCAACCGTCTTCCGTCATGGCCTCCTTGGTGGCCACGGGATTCTTGTAATACTCCTGGAAGAGGACATTTCCTTTCATCTGAATCTCGCCATCGGCGGCAATACGGATAAAGGCCCCGGCGATTGGTTTCCCGACCGTACCAAAGCAAAGGTCTTCTGGGCGATTGCAGGTGATAGCCGCTGTTGTTTCGGTGAGCCCATACCCTTCCAGAATTTGAATTCCACAGCCCGCAAAAAACTCCGAAAGCTCCGGTGCTAGAGGGGCGCCGCCCGAAATGGCAAAACGAAGACGGCCGCCCAGCTTGCTGCGGATCTTTTCACACACGAGCCTGTCGGCGACAAGATGCTTGGCAGCGAGAAGAAAGGGGACCGGTTTGCGATCAGCGTGCAGACGAGCGACCTCGCGTCCGACATCCATGCTCCAGTTGAAGATTGCCTTCTTAGCGGCCGGGGCGTTGGCGATTTCCGACTGAATCTTGGCGTTGATCTTCTCATAAATTCGCGGAACGCTCACTAGAATGGTGGGTTTGATTTCGACGATATTTTGAGGGACGGAATTGATGCTTTCCGCAAAGGCCAGGCGAACCCCCGTGAACGTGGGGATGAGGCTCTCCACACGGCCTAGCACGTGGGCAAACGGCAGAAAGGTTAAAGTTGTATCACCGGGATGAATGTGGACGGCATCGGAAACGCCTATAATCTCAGAAACCAGATTGGCGTGCGTGAGGGCCACGCCCTTCGGAGTGCCTGTCGTCCCGGAGGTATAGACGACTGTAGCTAAGGTTTGCGGTGCGACCGTGGAGGACGCCTGCCGTAGCTTTGTGGCCGTGCTTTGGGGGGCAGGTGGAAACGCAGAGAAACGCGTGGCCGTGGTGGGGCACGCAGGATCATCCGCCAGGACAACGAGAGGAATTTTTCTTGAAAGCTGCTTGAGGACTTCTTCCGCCTTTTTCAATTGGATGGCATCTTCGACAAAGATGATCTTCGGTTCACAGTGACCGATGATGTAGGCCGTGTCGTCGAGCGAGCTGGAGTGGTAGATGGGCACTGTCACAACGCCCAAGCATAGGTTGGCGATGTCGACGATGTTCCATTCGGGGCGGCTTTGGCTCACGATGCAGGCGCGGTCCCCCGCCGCGACTCCGAGTTCTTCATAAAAATGAACGACGGAAAGCACCTTTTCAAAGTGCTCCTTCCAAAGAAAGGGCGTGTAGATTCCTTCCTTCTTGAGGAAAAAGACAGGGTGGTCGGCGGCCACCTCGATACGTTGGATATAGGCCTGGGCGATAGTCCGCCCCGACAGTGCAACCTCGTCCCTCCCCTTCCAACTTTCGACCGCGTTCTTGTTCTTGTGTGGCTCTAACATAGCAACCCCATTCACCGTATGCCGGTATTCATATTGCATGGACCGGCAATATGCAGCTGTTTTTTCACGGAGTGTCGCTCTTTGGACTGGCCGCGATTGGCGCTCTAACCCTCTATTTTTTCATCTGGATGTCTGTCCGTCAGGCGCTGGTCCTTGGGCTCCGGTTCTTGAGAACGGGGTTGCGCATCCACCGCCCGGAAATCGGACCCGTCTATACCGTCACCATTTTGGGGTCGCTACTGGCCCTGCTTATGGCCTTTCTCTTTCTCGGCAACCCGCTGTGGGGGCTCCCGGCGAGCCCTGTGTTGGCACTGGTTTCGCTACCGTTGGTATCCTTTTTGGCCGAGGAGAAAAGGCTACGGGTGGAGCGCGAGGCGCTGAGTTTTCTGCATGGGCTTCATGGATTGACTCAGGGGGGAGTGGCCCTGCCGGAGGCAATCCGACTTCTCACGGACGAGCGCGAGGGAGCGGTTGGGCAGACATTAGGGAGGGGGTTGCAGCTTTTGAACTCAAGGGGATCGCTGCGCACAATGATCGCTTTTGTGCGATCGCAACTGGGGTCAGGACCCCTCGACGCGTGTCTCGTCGGTCTTTCACTGGCCTATGAACGCGGGCTCTCTGTTTCCACGTTTCTGTCGGAGGCCCTTCCTAGCCTTGAGGCTGAGGCGGAGATGCAACGGAGGGTCAAGGATCTGAGGCGGTCCGTGGCCGCTCAGGCGGCATTTGCGGCAATACTTCCCTGGGTGCTGATCGGGGTTCTTTTTTCCTTTCAGCCGGAACTTTTGGAGGAGATGCGATCGGGTTCGGTCGGAGTGCTTGGCCTGGGAGCGTTTCTTTGGATGGGACTGGGAGTGGCGCGATTGTGGAAGACCTCAGAGTTTTTTTGAATCGCGGTCGAGAGATTCGTCGTGTTCGCTCCTTGCGGCGGAAGCTACTCAATTTTTTTGACACGCTGGATCTCTATCTTGCGTGCGGCTACGATCTGTCTTTTGGTTGGAAGGAAGCTGCGCGTGTCATGCCGATGCTAACCTTCACGGGGGAGAGTCTCGCCTCGCATCTTGGCCAGATTTCAACGGAACTTGCGATTCCCGATTTTCGCCGGTGGTTTTCAGTTCTGGAGGCCACCTACCGCTCCGGAGCCCCCTTACGGCCGGTGGTGAGAGCCATTTCAGAGTCGCTGCGCCGAGATCAGATACGCGATCTCGACGAGCACTGCCGCCTACTGCCGAGTCGAGCCAACATCTTGCTTCTTCTCTTTTTTCTCCCGCCGGCACTGGCATTGGTATTTGTGCCTCTTCTCGGGGCTCTTGCTCATTGAGCACAGATCTGCGCGAGAATTCAACATGGCGAGAACCGTTTGTCGAACGAGCTAATTCCATGATTTAATGGCGCGAATCATGTCAGGCACTAAAGGAACTACGGACCAGAGGATGCAAGCGATCGTGTCGCTGTGTAAGCGCCGCGGCATCATCTTTCAGTCGAGCGAGATCTACGGTGGGTTGAACGGCTGCTGGGACTACGGCCCCCTGGGGGTTGAGCTCAAACGCAATGTTAAGGAGAATTGGTGGCGCGACAATGTGATCCTTCGGGATGACATTGTGGGTGTGGATTGTTCGATCCTCATGAACCCCCGCGTGTGGGAGGCCTCAGGCCACGTCTCTTCATTCACCGATCCGATGGTGGATTGCATGCAGTGCAAGGGCCGGTTTCGAGCTGATCACATTGTGAACAACCAGTGCCCGACCTGCGGAAGCAAGGATAAGTTCACCGAGGTTCGCCATTTCAATCTGATGTTCAAGACACACGTGGGAGCACTCGAAGATTCGTCGTCGATAGCCTATCTGCGCCCAGAAACCTGCCAGGGGATTTTTGCGAATTTTGACAACGTGGTGAATACATCGCGGGTGAAGGTGCCCTTTGGCATCGCACAAATTGGGAAGGCCTTTCGCAACGAGATCAATCCGCGCAATTTCACCTTCCGCTCGCGCGAATTCGAGCAGATGGAGATGGAATTCTTCACTCCACCGGAAGAGGCGCCGAAATGGTTCGAGTATTGGAAGAAGGAGCGCTACGAGTGGTACCTCCGCTATGGAATCAAGCGGGAGAGACTCCATCTGAGAGAGCATGAGAAGACTGAGTTGGCGCATTACGCTGCGGGCTGTGCCGATGTCGAGTATGACTTTCCCTTCGGCTGCTCGGAACTCGAGGGAATTGCGAATCGCACCGATTACGATCTCAAGCAGCACTCTGCTTTCAGTAAGAAGGATCTCAGCTACTTTGATCAGCCGACCAATAAGCGTTTCATTCCGTATGTGATTGAGCCTTCGGCCGGAGCGGATCGCGCGACGCTCGCCTTTCTCGTGGACGCCTACGAAGAGGAGGCGGAGCGCACGGTTTTGCGATTCCACCCGAAGATCGCGCCTATCAAGGCGGCGATCTTGCCACTAGTGAACAAGGATGGCATGCCCGAGATGGCTGAGAAGATTCAGTCCGCGTTGAAGAGGCATTGGAATGTATTTTTCGATGATAAAGGAGCCATCGGCCGGCGTTATCGTCGCCAGGACGAGGCGGGAACGCCGTTTTGTGTCACGGTGGACGGCGAAAGTGCTAAGGACAACTCAGTCACCGTGCGCCACCGCGATGCCATGAACCAGGAGCGGGTCGGAATTGATCATTTGGTCACCTTTCTCACGAAGGCGATCCAGGGGGCATGAGCATGAAACAGGTCTATTACTTTGGCGATAAGGCGGCCGAGGGCAACTCGGGGATGAAAAACCTACTGGGGGGCAAGGGGGCCAATCTCCACGAGATGACCAACCTGAAGCTCAACGTTCCGCCTGGTTTCACGATTAGTACCGAGGTTTGCACCCATTACTATCAGAAGGAAAAAAGCTACCCTCAGGGCCTCGAGGCCGATGTGAAGACTGCACTCGCTCGAGTGGAAAAGAGCGTTGGGGCCAAATTTGGCGATGTCACGAATCCGCTCTTGGTGTCCGTGCGCAGCGGGGCTCGCGTGAGCATGCCCGGCATGATGGACACGATCCTGAATCTCGGCTTAAACGATGAGACCGTCGACGGGCTTGCGAAAAACTCCGGTGATGAACGGTTTGCGTTCGACGCCTACCGGCGATTCATCCAGATGTATTCCGATGTGGTCTTGGGGCTCAACACCCACTTCTTCGAGTCGACGCTCGAAACGGCCCGGGAAAAACGAAACGCCAAGGCCGACTACGAATTGCCAGCCTCAGATCTCAAGGAGATCGTGCGCGAGTTCAAACAATACGTTGTGAGGGAGAGTGGAAAGGCGTTTCCAATGAACCACACCGAGCAGCTTTGGGGCGCGATCGGCGCCGTCTTCAGCTCCTGGATGTCGGCGCGAGCGGTCAGCTATCGTCGTATCAACAAGATTCCCGAGGAGTGGGGGACGGCGGTGAACGTGCAGGCGATGGTGTTTGGCAATATGGGCGTCGATTCGGCGACTGGCGTGGCCTTCACCCGCGATCCCGGCAATGGTGAAAGGCGTTTTTTCGGCGAGTACCTCGAGAACGCACAGGGTGAAGATGTGGTAGCCGGCATTCGGACGCCCAAGCCCATTAACCGGGAATCGGCCAATGGCTCACCTGCGCAGACGATGGAACAGCAGTTCCCCGACACTTATCGTGAGCTCGTGCAGCTCTATCAGCTTTTGGAAAAGCACTACCGTGACATGCAGGACATCGAATTCACCATGCAAAAGGGGAGGCTCTATCTACTTCAAACGCGCAACGGAAAGCGCACGCCGTCGGCGAGCGTGCGGATTGCGGTGGATATGGTGCGTGAGGGGCTTATTACGGCCGAGGAGGCGATTGGACGCGTGAGCCCCCTTCAATTGGAGCAGATGCTCCACCCACGGCTCGATCCGAAAGCTCCCAAATCGGTGATCGCGAAGGGGCTGCCCGCCTCACCTGGTGCGGCCTCGGGAGAAGTGGTTTTCTCGTCCGAAGAGGCCGAGGCCCTCAAGAAGTCGGGCAAGCAGGTGATGCTGGTTCGGCACGAGACTTCACCTGAAGATATTGCTGGAATGGATGCGGCCCAGGGGATTCTGACCGCTTTGGGCGGTATGACGAGCCACGCGGCGGTAGTGGCGCGCGGAATGGGGAAACCGTGCGTTGCTGGCTGTGGGGCGATCAGCATCGACTACAAGAAACAGGAGTTTACGGTTGATAAGCTGACCGTTAAAAGGGGCGAGCTTCTGACGATCGATGGCTCGACGGGCGAGGTAATTCTGGGCCATGTGCCGACGATCAACAGCCAGGTTGATCAATATTTTTCTGAGTTCATGAATTGGGTGGACGATCACCGAAAGCTCGGCGTTCACGCCAATGCCGAAACGCCGAACGATGTGAAGGTGGCCCGTCAATTCGGAGCGACCGGTGTCGGGCTCTGCCGTACTGAGCACATGTTCTTCGACGAGGCGAGGATCTTGGCCGTGCGTGAGATGATCTTGGCCGACACCCGACCGCAACGCGAGGCCGCTCTCGCCAAAATCTTTCCGATGCAGAAGGATGACTTTGTCGCCATCTTTAAGGAGATGAAGGGGTTCCCGGTCACGATCCGTCTTCTGGATCCGCCGTTGCATGAGTTCTTGCCCCACACGGACCCGGAACTCGAGGAGCTGGCTCGTCAGCTCAACACTTCCTTTGAGGCTGTGTCGACCCGCGTGAAGACCTTGAAGGAGTTTAACCCCATGTTGGGTCACCGAGGCTGTCGTTTAGGGATCTCCTATCCTGAGATCTACCGGATGCAGGTGAACGCCATCATGGAGGCCGCCTGTTTCTTGGTGAAGGAAAAAGATTTCAAGCTCGAACCCGAGATCATGGTTCCTCTGATTGGTGTTCTCCAAGAGTTCGCGACCTTGAAGAACGAAATCGTGGAGGTGTGCCACCAGGTGATGGAAAAGAATAAGGTGAAGCTCAACTACAAGATTGGCACGATGATTGAGATTCCGCGAGCGGCCCTCATCGCGGACAAGCTTGCGCCGCTCTGTGACTTCTTTTCTTTCGGAACAAACGATCTCACGCAGATGACGATGGGCCTTTCGCGCGACGATTCGGGCTCCTTTCTTCCCCGCTATATCGAGAGGGGTATTTTGAAGCAGGATCCTTTTGTGAGTCTGGATCAGGAGGGTGTTGGCGAACTCATCCGGATTGCGGTGGAAAAGGGCCGGAGCACGAACCCGAAACTCAAGATCGGAATCTGTGGAGAACAGGGCGGTGACCCTGCAACAATTGAATTCTGTCATCGTCTAGGTTTTAATTACGTGAGTTGTTCGCCATTTCGTGTTCCAGTGGCCAGGCTGGCGGCAGCGCAGGCCACGCTGAAGACTTACTAAGGAGTTCATATTTAAGAGACTATCGGGCGACCACCTTTGGGCATCTTTGCGGACTCTTTCATCGACAAAATCTCGACGTACCACATTGGGTACGCCTCCGATTTTGTCGACGAAAGAGTCCGCAAATCTGCACCAAATCTGGTTCGCCGAGTAGTCTCTTAAATATGAACCCCTTAGTAAAACACATAGGAAGTCATGCGACTCAAGCGTCTCGAACTCCAGGGTTTTAAGTCTTTTGTCGATAGAACCATTGTCCATTTCGAAAACAAGATCACAGGTGTCGTAGGCCCGAACGGGTGCGGTAAGAGCAATATCGTCGATGCGATCCTATGGGTGATGGGGGAGCAGAGTCCGTCCCACCTGCGCGGGAAATCGATGACCGATGTAATCTTCAACGGTTCTGAGAACCGTGCCGCGACCTCCATGGCCGAGGTCAGCTTGATCCTCGATAAGCAGGGCGTCATGTTGGCCCCTGAATACGCTGCCTTTGAGAAGAGTGAAGAGATTTCGATCACACGCCGGATCTATCGTGACGGTCAGGGAGAGTATCTGATCAATAAGCAGATGTGCCGGCTGAAAGATATCCATGAGCTCTTCATGGACACGGGCGTTGGGCGCCGCGCCTACTCGATCATCGAGCAGGGACAGATCGATCGCATGATCAATGTGAAACCCGAGGAGCGCAGAGGCCTCTTCGAAGAGGTGGCCGGGATCACGAAGTATAAGGCGAAGAAGAAAGAGGCCGTGAAGAAGCTCGAGGCCACGACGCAAAACCTTCTTCGTCTCCAAGATATTACAGGTGAGCTCGAAAAGCAGATGCGAAGCCTGAAAATTCAGGCGACACGCGCAAGGAAATATCGAGAGATTAAATCTGAACTTGAGACCGTTGATCTGCACCTCTTGGGTCGTAAGGTCTATGAAGTCGAAAAGACCTTGAAAGGGATGGGACACGAAAAGGAGCGGCTCCTCGAAAGACGCTCTGAACTCGAGGCCCAGGCGGGAATTATTGACGCCGAGGTGACCGAGGCTGAGGTGAAACGGCTCGAACTCGAAAGGGCTTTCCAGACCGCGACAGAAATGGAACGGGGTCTTGCGATCGCGCTGGAAAAGCTCGAAAGCACGCTTGCGATCTGTGGTGAGCGCAGAAATTTTATCCAGCAGAATTCGCTGGGCCTTTCTCAGGAGTTGGCCGACATTGCGACGCAGCTCACCTCATTGCAGAGCGAACTAGAGCGTGTCACGGCGGAATGCCACACCCTCGCCAACGAACTCAGTGAGAAAAAGGCTGAGGTCGGAAACCTCGAACATGAAAAGCAGGCGGTTTCTCGCCTCTACACAGAATCGCTGGAGCGCAAGACCGGAATCGATGCCCAATTGAGGGAAATCGCCCAGAGTGATCAGCGGCTCCAGGCACAGATCTACCACGGGACGGAAAAAGAGACGGAGTACCGGACAGCCCAAACCTTCTTGGCGGAAAAGGTCGCGGGGATCACGGGCCAGCTGGAGGCTTTGCAAACAGCTCTGATCGAGAGCGATGGAAGGATTGAGTCGGTTTCGAATCGATATGTGGCCGCTGAGTCCGAGGCTTCGCAGGTCGCGACGCATTGCCAGGAGACCTCGTCTGAGATTTCGCGGCTCGAGGATGATCTGTTTGCTCAACGAGAGCACTACCACCGTCGATCGAGTCGGTTGCAATCTCTTGAGGAGCTGAGCAAGAACCTTGAGGGGTATCTTCCGACCGCGCGCGAGGTGCGCAACAAGATTGAAAATGCGACGGCGTTGCCGCTCGCTGAGATCGTTCAGCCGGAGAGCGATCGTGAGGAACACCTGGAGCACATTTTGGGGGGCGACATGAATACGCTCCTCACCCAGACCGCAGCCGAGGCCAAGCAACTGGCGGCCGTGATTCAGGATTCGGGTCTGGATCGTGTGGGGATCCTATCAATGGAAGGTCTCCCCCCGAGCGAGCCCGCATGGCCTGTCGACGGCGTCGAGCCGATTTTGAACCGGATTCGCGTGACTCCTGGCTATGAAGCGGTGGCGGGGCGTTATCTTGGCCATGTCTATGTTTGCGCTGACCGTGACGCCCTATTCGACCTGCGTAGTCGGTATCCGCATTTCACTTTTGTTTCACGGGATGGAAAGGTCGTGGGTCGGCGTGATGGCTCGCTCACCTGTGGTCAGGTTTCACAGACGTCGGGGATCTTCACTCGGCGGCGCGAGATGGAGGCGCTCCGCACCGAGTGCGAAGAGCTCAACATTCGTCTCATTGCCCTGACGACCCACCGCGAACACCTTCTCCAGCAGCTCGAGTCTCAGGAGCAGGCCCATGAGGATGTGAAGAGCCGGCTCTCCTCGATTCACGTTGAGAGGGTGGAACTCCGCAAGGAGAAGGAAAAGATTCAAATCGAATTTGCGCGCTCAGAGCGGGATCTGAAAGACGCTCACCGCGACAGTGAAGCCAATATGCGTTGCCTTGAGACCGTGCAACAGCAGCTCGGCGAGTGGCGTTCGTCGAGCGAAAGGCTTGTAGCCAATCGATTCGAACTCGACGAAGCGATGGCGGAGACTGGCCAAACGCTCGAGCGGTGCCGGTCTGAAATGGACGGCATCTCAAGCGCTCTTGAGCAAAAGCGGGTGGAGATTTCGGGGCTCACCGAACGAGTGAGCGCGCTGGAATATCAGCGCGATAAGGGCACCATGGAGATCGAGCGGCTCACGGCGCGCGATCAGGCTATCCGGGAGCAGGTGGACCGCGACAATCAGGAGCTTCAATCGATCCAAGCTCAGATTGAGATCACGATCCAGGATCGCGATGACAAGACATTTGAGCGGTCACGGGTTGTGGAGTCTTTGGGAGAGCTTAAGACCAACTTCGACACGATTTCAATTGAGATCCAGGAGCTGCGAGATCGCAGAGGCAGCATCGCCTCTGATCGGAACTCGGTGCAAGAGGAGTTTCAGGGCCTCGAGCTCGATCTGCAGCAGCGCGAATCGGATCGCGCCCACCTACAGTCGATCTCGCAAGAGCGCTACCATCGTGATGCAACTCCTATCAGCGAATTCATTATTATTCCGCTCGAGCGCATTCCGCTTTTGGGAGAGCAGCTCTCATCAGACTGGCTTTCGATGGAGGGTGACGACCGAGAGCGCCTGCTGGACGAGCACCTCAATAATTTGCGACAAAAGATCGAGCGTTACGGTGAGGTGAACCTCACGGCGATTCAGGAGTTTGAGGAGATTGAGCGGCGGTTCGGGTTTCTCAACAAGCAAAAAGAGGATCTCGACCACGCCGTGGCGGTGCTTCAAGAGGCGATCATCAAGATCGATGAGACCACGAAAATCCGGTTTGAAGAGACTTTCCACGTCGTGAACGCTAAGTTCAAGGAGATATTTCCGATCCTCTTCAACGGAGGAAAGGCGGAACTCTCGCTGACGGCTCCGATGATCGGCGCGGATCCGGGCATCGATGTGATGGTGCAGCCGCCCGGTAAGCGACTCCAGAGCATGAGCCTACTGTCTGGCGGCGAGAAGGCCCTGACGGCGGTGAGCCTGATCCTCTCGATCTTCGCGCGCAAGCCTAGCCCCTTCTGCTTGTTGGATGAGGTCGACGCGCCGTTGGATGATGCCAACGTTTCTCGTTTCAACACCGTGATCCGAAAGATGTCGCAGAAGACTCAGTTTATCGTCATCACACACAATAAGAAGACGATGGAGATGGCGGAAGCTCTCTACGGCGTTACGATGGAACGCGCCGGTGTCTCCAAGCTCACCTCCGTTCGTCTGAACTAGGAAACTGCTAGTACATGTTTACGACGGTCGACATGACCTGGCCGTTATTGCAGTACACAGCGGGTCGAGTCGCCGATTGGGCGATGACCTGGACGATTTTCTGGCCGGGATACGAGAAGGCCAATGCGAACGGTACGCTGATCGGCATGAGCGGCTGGACTCCGCCGGACCACGGTTCGCCGGGGCTGAGCTGGCTCACAATGAGCGACTCGCCGGTGCTTGCGGTCACGTAGAAGTTAACCGCGATGCCTGTCGGAAAGCTGCTGCCGCCGGCGTAAAAGGAACAGGCCAACGAAGATCCGTTGCCTCCGCCGTTGCCGAAATTCAGAGAAATCTGAGCCTGGTTGATGATGGCGCCACCACTGGAAGCGCGCTCGATCAGGCCTACCACCACGGTTCCCGCGATGACGCTCGTCACCTGGAGCGTGTTGCCGTTGGGGAGGAAAGAGACCGTACCCGGAGCGCTGATGATCGACCAGGTCCAGTTTTGATTGGCCTGGGAGGCGTCGCTGGCTGTGAGATAGATGATGCTTCCAACTGCCTGCGAAGTCGAGGAGGCCGAAATCTGGAGTGAACCCGAAGAGCCTCCGCCGTTTGTGCCGAAGTAAAGCGTAATCGAGGAGGTGCCGGCAGCGGCCGAGGTGGCATTGACTACGGCGGTGGCGGCGACCGAGCTTGAGACCGTGGCCTGGTATTGGGAAGTCTGGACGATGATCACTCCGCTGACCGCCGAGGCCAGTGTGAAGGAATAGGTCGCTCCCGCGACTGGGTTCAAAACGGAAAGAATAATCGAGGATCCCACGGCCACGGATGTGCTTGGAGAGGGGGTAATCGTAAAACTGTTGGTGGTCGTTGAGCCACTGAGGCCGCTGAGCTGGCACGAGGTCGAAGCGTTCGCGCTGTCGCTCACTGCGACCGAATCATTTACTCCGCCGGCCGAGCCGGTCGTGAGAGAGTAGGTGGCGGAATACGTGTAGCTCGACTGCGAGCTGGTGAACGCCGAGAGCCCCGGAATAGTGATATTGAAGGGGGCGGTGCCGCCGCTGATGTTCACCGCGACGTTATTGATCTGAATGCTTGAGCTAGGAAGGCCGGGATTGCCGCTCACCAGGCTGGCACTTGCGGTGCAGGCGAAGCCACTTTGAACCTTTGTTTCGCTGCTGCAAGCTGCGAGCAGCAGGGTGGCCACGATTCCAAACGTCGAAGAGATCTTGGTGAAGCTCATGGTGTTCTCCTATTTCAATTATAGGAATACACCTCGAGGTGTTCTTCTCGAGTGGGTGAACGTTTGCAAAAGACTGTGAACAAACGTGATTGGAAATCGAGGAGCTGGTAGGCAGGTGTCAAAAATTTTGTCAGTCGCTGGAAGCGATGAACGTATAGCCTGTGCCCCATAGGGTCTTGATAAAACGGGGGTTTTTGGGATCGTCTTTCAGTTTCTGGCGAAGCCGGCTCAAAAGAACGTCGATGGTTCGGGAGTAGCACTCGTATTCTGCGCCCCGGAGGTGGTCCATAATTTGGTCGCGGTTGAACGGCTCGCCGGGTTTGTCGGCTAGAAGAGCTAGGATTTCGAACTCCATGGTGGTGAGCTCGAGGTCCTTCCCATCGAGTTTCGCCCGCCGCTCCTTCAAGAAAATATCGAGATTATCGAAACGCAGTGTCCGGCGCTTTTCGATGAACTTTGGCCGACGGAGAATTGCCTGGATGCGAGCGAGTAGCTCGCGGGGTTCCACCGGTTTTGCGATGTAGTCATCGGCACCCATCTCAAGTCCCACGATCTTGTCGGTGGCATCGGCCCGTTCGGTGGCGAAAAGGAGCGGGACATCGCTCACCATCCTAATCTGCTTACACACCTGAAGACCTATCTGCCCCGGGACCATGAGATCAAGAACAACAAAGGCAACGCTCCCCTGCTTGAGGATCTTGAGCGCCTCCTCCAGACGAGCGACCGTCGTGACCTGAAAGCCATACTTCGGCAAGAAGGCCTCTACCTTCGCCCGCCAATCTTGATCATCATCTATAAGAAGGAGCAGGCCCGACATAAACTCTCAGATCTCTTATCGGCATGCCTCTTAGAGTACTTTATTGCGTGTTACTCCCCAGCATACTTTATTGCGCGGGCGTGGAGAGTGTTGAGAGGGCGGGCGTATTCGAGCGGGAACGAGCTTCCCACAGTGCCACGAGGAACGCCCGCGAGTAGCGGTAGAGATTGAGAAGAATTGCGCGGGGCGATCCAAATGTTTTGGAATGGCCATGCTGCCGAGTGCCGCATGCGTAAGGAACCTCAGTCAATCGAGCGCCAAGGCGCTGGGCTTGTAACAAAAGAAATATGAAATACTCGCCGTGGCAGCCGCGGAAATCGATTTGCTTGGCGAGGCTCGTCTTCATTACGATGAAACCGCTCGTGAGATCGGTAACCGGCAGATGAAAAATCCTATCGAGGCACCAGTTGAGAATATTGGAGAGCACGACCTCCCAAAAGGAGTCCTTGCCGAGGCTCTTCACCGATTTTTGGTGCCCGCCAAAGGCAAACCGCGAGGCCACCGCGAGATCGTGAGTGCCCATTTTCTGGATCAGCATTTTCAAAGCCTCAATCGGAGTTGATCCATCGCAATCCATCCAACCTACGTGGGAGGTGTTCACAGCCTTCACGGCGTCGCGAAGACTGGGTGTTAGTCCAGGCTCGCTCGTGCGGTGAATCACCGAGAGCTGTCCCTTCAAGATGTTGGAAAGGAAATGGGTTTCCACGGCCTCGAGAGTCCCATCGGTCGAGTCATCATCGACCACAATGATCTGGCCAATCTGCGGGTGCGCCTGGAGCACACTCTCGATCACCGGAATAATATTCTCGCGTTCATTGAGTGTCGGAAGAATAAAGCTGAGCGAGCTTTCTGGGCGCATATGGTTATATTACACGCGCGTCCAATTTGAGCAAATCGTTGGGCCTGCGATTACAGGTGAAAGAGCCCGTTCTCTTCACGAGGGGCTACGCCCATCCACGAACGATGATGGACCTCCTTCATGATCTGCTCGGTGATGGCCTGCCACCACTGAACGTGCTTATCGAAGTACTCGTTTTCCTGGCCATAGCGCCCCTCATAGGTGAAGGAGAGCGATTTGTAGTGGTCGTAGAAATAGTCCTTCGTGGTTCCCATCGGATAGTAGCCCAGAATCTGTCCCGTGGTTCCGTGCTCCACATCCTTGCCGAGAATCGATTGGGCCAGTTGTCCCATGGCCTGGTGCTCTTTGAGTGCGTCGGGCGGCAAGGTGGTTTCGGTCTCGTAGGACCAGGGGTAAAGAAGAGCTCCGGCGCAGCAGTGGTAATCCACCGTCACGCGGTAGCGCAGCCCGAGCTTTTCGCCGAGCTCATCGAGCTTGGAGCTCAGGTTGCCGGTTTCCACCTCAGTGAATCCTTTGAAATTAGCCGGTGGAACATCCCAGTCGCGGTTGAGATCTGTGTCATGGGTGTTTTCCCGTTGTCTGAGATCGTAACCATCCGGATTAACGATCGGCACAAACACTACCGCGCCGCCGGTGTCGATGAATTTTTGAAATGTGCCCTGCCCTTTGGATTGGGTGATGATCGTTTCCGGGAGACGATCCTCGATGTTGAGGTACTCATTACCGTGGATGCTGCCCGTGATGTAAAGCGTGGGGCGGGTTGCCGGGTGCAGGTCATGGCGGTAAAGGGCGAGCAGGCGAAGTGTGCGGCCCTGCGCGGTCTGCCCATAGTCGAAAATCAAGGTGCGATCGGTATTTTGATCGGCGAGCTGCTGCATCTTGGTGAGAAGCTCCGAGTATTTGGGTCCGTGGATTCCAGAATCGGAATCGGCCCAATCTCCGGCCAAACAGATTGCGGTCACAAAGAAAAACCCCAGAACGGTGAGCTTCATGTGTCTCCCAAGACGTAGTGTTGAAATAAGATTATCGAGGCGAGTCGGATCCGGGATGGGTCAACGCGTCAGTAACCCAAGGAACCGTTAGCTCTTGGTAACGATGAGCTCGTAGCAAGGTTGGCCGCTCTGGAGGAAGGTGAACTCAAACTTGGTGCGCCCCTGCGGAAACTGATCGAGGTGGTTGTAAGGGTTGGGCGTAATCTGGCCCCAGGCGAGCCCCTTCAAATTGTATTGCGTGCGGCAGACGTATTCGGCTTCGTTGATATAAAACTCCTGGTCACTCGCCCAGATCATCAATCCCTCCGGCTTAAGGACTCTGTGAAAATGCTTCATGAGGGGGTGGAGGTACCAGCGGTTTTTCCTCTGTGAATTCCTCAGCCAAGGGCAGGGGTAGAGAATGTAGAGCCGCTCGAGAGATTCTGTGGGCACCTCATTCACGAGCGCGCCGATGGCATTGCCACGGAATCCAAGAATGTTGGCGAGGCCCGTCCGTTTACAGCGTTGGACGAGACGCCTGCCGCGCATTCGACTCCGCTCGATAGCGATAAGCCGCTTGTCTGGGTGCTGAGCGGCCAGGCTTGTGAAAAACCAGCCGGTGCCGGCGCCCAGCTCAAACCAGATGCCCGGGTGCTCAAAGGTTCCAGTTGGGAAATGGTTTGGCTTTTTTTCATCCCAATACGACTCCAGCTGCTCAGGGCGCAGGCGTGCAAGGTCATAATTCATTCGAGTGATATTGAGGGGGGGCATCATATCGTCGGCACTCCAATCCCAGGGAGCTCCCGGAACCAACCGCAATAGTCCATTCCATAACCGACGTAAAATTTATCTTCGAGGCTAAACCCGAGGTAGTCCACGGAAAGGGGGATGATCGATTTTTTCTGTTTGGTCGCAAGGGCGCAGATCTTCACCGACTTGGCCTGGCGGGATTTGAAGAGGCGATCAAGGTAGGTGAGCGTGAGGCCAGTCGAGACGATATCATCGACAATGATTACGTTTTTGCCAGCGACATCGGCCACGCAATCGATGGTCAGCCCCATCTCTCCCGTGCGGGTCTCGAGCGATTCCGGCGAGGCCATCCCGGCAAATTCACAGTGCACTGGTGTTTTCAGGCATCGCACGAGATCCGAGTAGAATACAAATCCGCTCTTAAGCACACAAATGGCGACTACGGGTTGTCCAGCCAGCCAGGTGTTAATTTCTCTAGAAAGGGCTTCCACACGAGACCGAATCTCTCCGGCCGTGAGGATCATCGTGACTTCAGGGCGATTCATAATAGCTGCTAGCGACTGAGGAAAGGGTGTTCGTAGCAACGCCGGCAGCGAGCTTCGTACAGGTCCTCCGCTCCAACGAGGATCGTACCCGGACCCCCCTCCTGGCTGACGAAACGGCGTTGAGTGCGGCTCGCCGGATTTCCACACACCGTGCAGATAGCCGACATTTTGGTGACCATCTCGGCGATGGCCATGAGGTTTGGCATTGAGCCGAAAGGCTGGCCTTGATAATCCAGGTCGAGACCGGCGACGATGACGCGAAGGCCGCGGTTTGCAAGTCGTTGAGTCACATCCACGATTGTGGGTGACAAGAACTGCGCCTCATCAATTCCCACGATGCGGGTGTTGTCATCCACAAGCTCCATTAGCTGATCAGGGCGCTCAATATTAATGGCGTCGAGCTTCATCGCGGAGTGGCTCGTCACGTGCTCGGCCGAGTAGCGATTGTCGATTACAGGCTTAAAGATCTGGACCTTTTGCTTGGCGATCTGGGCCCGCTTGATGCGACGGATCAATTCTTCGGTCTTTCCGCTGAACATGCTTCCGCAGATGACCTCAACCCAACCCATAGTCCAAACGCTTGAAAAGTGTGTCACCGAGCCCCCAAAAAGCGTGAAATCATCTGGCACTCTAACGCTTCCCTCTTAGGCCGACAAGCCTGTTGCCGATGGGGCGAGACGTGTGTTTCATTGTGTTTATTCATGGAGATAGCGCTTTCAAACCGCATAGCGTTGGGTCGTTGGTGGTTTCGCAACCGCAGCCTTTCCCCCGTTCCGCTTCTGGTCCTGATGGTCTGGCTGGCTCCCGATTTTGAATTGGATGTGCCCTTGCTTTTGATGGGTGTGCTCAGTGTTACTCTATCGGAGGGGCTTCGCCTTTGGGCCGTGAGTTATGCCGGGAGTGCGACGCGGACTCGGGGAGATCAGGTCCATCAACTCGTCATCGGAGGACCCTACCGCTGGACCCGCAATCCCCTCTATGTGGCCAACATCGGGCTCTATGCTTCGTTTACTTTTCTATTCGGCCACTTCATTTTGACCGTTGCGGCGGTTCTCTATTTTATTCTTCAGTACACTTTGATCATTTCCTACGAAGAGAGCCTCCTCGAGGATCGGTTTGGACAAAGTTACCGCGATTATTGTGCGGCCGTTCCCCGTTGGTTCTGGGGCGATCGCACCGTGATGGGTCCGAGCGATCTGCTTCCTGATCTCAAATCCGCGTTCCGCAGCGAACGCAGCACTCTGTTCGCGATCGGCGCCATGTGGCTCATCTGGATGTGGCGCCGGTAGGTACCAATCTACTTTTAGGCCGAATAGGTAGCGGGTACCGGTAACGGAATCCCGTATGTGGCGCTGACCTGTTCCACAGCCTTTCTACAGTCATTTCCCAATGAGAAGGCAAACGCATAGCGCCTCAAGGCCTTTCTAATCAGGACGTCAAGTTCTTTAGGGCTTGGTCGATTCAACCATTCTAAGCGCTCACTCCAAACTCGGGGAATGAAAATCTCGTGAGGCCCATACTCATCCGACACAGCGATATCGAGCGGTCTTTTCCAATGTTGGTAGAAGAGTATACTAAGTGGCCAATCTTCGACCCTCGAACATAGTCCGGCCGCGATCGGATTGCGAGCTACGTATTTGTAGGCAAATGCGAAGGCGCTCTCATTCCAAAGAAGACTCCACTTGTAGCGCCCACCAAATATGTGATTGATCCGGCCGCTTTTTTTCTGAATAGCGCGCGCAACTTCAGTTTGGAGATACCGAACCACTTCTCCTGGGTCTCCTAATGGAGTCCGAGCAATCAGGTGGTAATGATTCGACATTAGGACAAAAGACCGAATTTCGACCTGGTAGAGGTCCGAACATCTTCCAAGCACGCGGCAGAATATCTGCCAGGTTTCCTCAGGGGGAAGGTAGAACCATTCCTTATTGTTAGAGCGGTTTGTGATGTGATAGCAAAACCGCGTTGAAACTATCAGGGGCTTTCTTGGCATCAGTGACAACTGCAGCATCGATGCCAACTCACCTGCTTCCTTTTCGGCCGAAAAGTAGATTGGTACCTATTCCTTACCTATTCCTATTCCCCCTTCAGAAGGTCACGGAGATTGCTTAGGATTCGGGCGGTGGCGCCCCAGATGAGTTCGCCGTCAACGTGAATGCCGGGGCTGGTGATTCGAAACTGCGGGAAGGCGATCTGCACCGATTGCAGCCCCTCTTCGATGAGGCGTCCGAGGGGCAGTAATAAAAGGCGGTCCACTTCCGACGGGTTGGGCCGATACTCCAACGGGTTCTGCACGATCCCAAGCCACGGAATAATGGGAACCTGGTTGCGAGTGTACCCGGTGGGAAGGCGCCCTATGACCTCGATGGCTGATCGCTTCCCACCGACCTCCTCTTCAAATTCTCGGAGCGCGGTTTCAAGAAGATCCGCATCGGTCTCTTCAAAATAGCCTCCCGGAAAAGAGACCTGGCCTTTGTGTGTATCGACCGTATGAGTTCGTTTCGTGAGCACGAGGACGGGCTCGGAACGAAGAAACGGGTCAACGGGAATGAGAATGGCGGTTTGGCCAGAAACGGCGCCGGTGGTCGATAGGAGATTCCCCTCGATCTGAGTGCGGAGAGCTCGGACCTTGTCGAGAGCATTCAGGGTTGTCATACTGCCTCCATGAAATCGAAAGAATGCATCTTTTGCAAAATAATTCAGGGCACCCTCCCCAGCGAGAAGGTCTTTGAGAATGAGAGAGTCTTCGCGTTTCGGGATATCAGCCCCCAAGCGCCGGTCCATATTTTGATCGTTCCCAAGAAGCACTATACCGACGTTCTTGATGTCCCCCGTGAAGAGGGGCAGGTTTTCTCCGATCTCTTCTGTGCGGCCCAACAGATCGCGCCTCAGCTCGGTATCGCTGGGCCTGGCTTTCGCACTGTCTTTAATAGTGGCGATCATGCCTGTCAGACGATCTATCACGTCCATCTCCACCTACTGGGCGGGACCCAGATGGGCGGCTCCATGGTCGGCTGAGGCTGGCATGGCATTTGCTCCATTATTGGGTGGTAAGGGGGATTTATGGGTGACATGCTTCATTTTCTGGCGATCCTTTTAACAGTCGTTGGACTCTTGACCTGGCCAACCTTCGCGTGTTCGAACCACCCCCCTCAGAAGGCTTCCGTGAGTGATGGCGGTGGATGGGTGGCGTCGAGCGCTGGCTCGGATACCACGGTCGCTTCATCGACAAATGCCAAGATCATCAAGGGGGCTCAGGGACCGGTGAGTGGTCAACGGGCCTGGTCGGAGAGTTTTTTTGGGACTCCCTCACGCGGGCCAGCGGCCACTTCTCCAGAAGCGGTGACGCCTTCAGCGGACGCCTGGTCTAGCGATATTGAGTAATTCTCTCTGAATATTTCCCAATGTGGGTGCGTTGAGTTTCGCAGGTCTCTGCGCGGAATTGCGGATACACGCCAGGATGATTCCCACTGTGGCGAGATGCGTGAGAAGCGCTGATCGGCCCCACGAGAAAAAGGGCAGAGGCAGTCCTTTCGCCGGCACCAGCCCCGTCACCCCACCGACGTTAACGCAGACTTGGAGCATGAGCGAAAGGCTCAGGCCAAAGACGACGTAGCGAGGAAAGCTGTCGGTCATTTTGCTTGCGGCTCGAAAGAGCACGAACCCCAAGGCGGCAAAGAGGACTAGGATCATCCCCGCCCCAAGAAGCCCCAACTCCTCCGCGGTGAGTGAGAAGATGAAATCGGTGTGGACCTCCGGGAGATAGAAGAGCTTGCTGTTTCCATTTCCAATGCCCACGCCCGTGACCTTGCCCGAATGGATCGAGAGCATACTCTGAATGCTTTGAAACCCTGCCCCCTGTGGGTCGGACCAGGGGTTGAGAAATGCGGTGAGTCGGCGTCGACGGTATTCCGAGCCCAGCATCGCTATCACCGCGCTGGCCGCCCCTGTTCCCACCATTCCGAGGAAAAGCACCGGTTTGATCCCCGACACAAAGAGGATTCCTAAGATGATTGAAAGGAGGATCACTGGTGAGCCAAGGTCATTCTGTTTGAAGATCATGAGCAGAAGGCCAGCGAGCAGTCCGGCGTGGAGCAGCCACTGCCTATAGTGGAAGCCACATTTTTCACTCTCGCTCATGATCCGGGCCATGTAGAGCGTGACCGAGATGCGCGCAAGCTCGCTCGGCTGAAGGGTGATTCCACCGAGCTTGAGCCACCGCGACGCCCCCTGCGCCTGAATTCGGAAATGCGGAATGAAGGTGAGCCCGATCAAGACAATTTGCAACGCAAAGATGTACGGAGAGGCTCGGTTCCAAAAATCGGCCGGCACCCGTGAAAGGAGAAACATCAGCGCCAGTCCGATCAGCGCACATCCTCCCTGGCGAGTGATGAAGTAGAACTCATTTTCGTGTCGCTGGATCCCCATGATCCCCGAGGCGCTAAAGAGCATCACCACCCCGAAAATCAAAAGGATTATGGTCAAAACAACGATGCGCCTAGTCGAAGTCTGTGGCCCAACCATTCCAACATTTTACCACTAGCGGTAGTCGTCAGCGCGGATGGCATACTTTTGGAGCTTTCGGAGAAGCGTCTTTTTTGGGATTTTGGCATGCATTGCTGTCTGGTTGATACGGCCCTTAAAGGTCTTCAGTGCTTTGATGATGAACTCGCGCTCGAATTGCTCCTTGTGCACCCTGTAATCGAGGAGGCCGTCAGATTCACCCTGGGGAATTCCTTCGAGCGGGATGTCGGTGTCGAGATCCTCGCCATCGAAATCCTCATCGAGGATCTCATCCTCAGCGGGCGCTGCCATCTTGGCGGCTGGGGCGGAGCTCGCAGCGGTGGAGAGAAGATATCCAGGCAAGGAGCCCTTCTGGATCGTATCTCCCGATTCGATCACAAACGCGTGTTCGATCACATTTTCGAGCTCGCGGATATTGCCGGGCCAGTGGTGTCGCATCATCACATCCATTGCGTCAGCACCAACGCTGCGGATCGTCTTTTTATGAAGTAAATTGAACTTCGAAATGAAGTGCGGAATGAGCCGCGAGATGTCGTCCTTGCGCTCGCGCAGTGGCGGCAAGAAGATCGGAATCACATTCAATCGGTAAAAAAGATCTTCTCGGAAAATTCCTTTCTGGATGAGTTCCTCGAGATTGCGGTTCGTTGCGGCGATGATCCGAACGTCCATGTCGATTTCACGATTAGACCCAACCGGGGTAAACTTGCGCTCCTGAAGCACGCGCAGAAGCTTCACCTGCATGGCCGCCGAAAGATCCCCGATCTCATCGAGAAATAGGGTCCCGCCCTCGGCGTATTGAAATTTTCCGATCTGTCGCTGATCCGCGCCTGTAAAGGCCCCCTTTTCATGGCCGAATAGCTCGCTTTCAAATAGAGTCTCTGCGATCGAACTGCAGTTGATGGCGACCAGCTTTCGATCTTTTCGACCGGAGTTGTAATGAATGGCGCGTGCGACCAATTCCTTACCGGTGCCACTTTCGCCGCGCACGAGCACCGACGTGTCGACCTTGGCGAGTTTGTGAATGATACCGAAGATCTTTCGCATCTCCGTTGAATTGCCGACGAAGTTTCCCGTGTCGAGTCGAACGATGGGCGCGGAAAAGGCCATGTTCTGAATGAGGCGCTTCGCTTCGAGTGCTCTGGTGACCATCTCCACGATAGCCTGATGCTTGATGGGTTTTGGGAGGTAGTTGTAGGCCCCCTCCTTGATGGCGGTGACGGCGTCCTCGATCGTACTGTAGGCGGTCATCACGATAACGATGATCGCCGGATCGAGATCTTTGATCTTCTTCAGGCACTCAAGCCCCGACATTCGGGGCATATTCACGTCGAGCAAGACGAGGTCGGGTTTTTCCTCGGCCAGTTTTTCAAGGGCGTTTATGCCGTCGATAGCCTCGCGCACTTGGAAACCGGCGCTCAACATCGATTCCTGCAGCGTCCGCCTCAACTCAACATCATCTTCAACAACCAGTACCTTGTTCTGAGACATCATTACTCCTACGCCACCGGGAGCGTGACCGTAAAGGTGCTCCCCTTGCCCAACTCACTCTCTAAATTAATGAAACCCTTGTGAAGTTCCACAAAATATTTCACGAGGTAAAGGCCCAGACCAGTTCCCTTCACCCTCTGTGTATTCTCGCTTCCGCCGCGATAGAACTTGTAGAAAACCTTCTCCTGGTCCGAGTGGGCGATGCCAAACCCTTGGTCTGCCACCGAGATCTTCACCCAATCTCCATCTTCGTGTGAAATGAGCGTGATGCTGCTCCCGCGCGGTGAGTACTGGATCGCGTTTTCTACGAGGTTTCCAATCACCCGTTTCATCAGCTTCACATCGTAGCGAATGCTGAAAATGGGATCTAGCTTCGTTTTGAGCCGAATGTTCTTCTCCACGGCCAAAGGTTGCTTCTCCTCCACTACCTCCAAGATCGTCGAATTGATGTCTCGGGTGGTCTTGTGGAGGGGTACCCGGGCGCTCTCAATGCGAGTGAGATCCAGGATCGATTCCACATATTCGCTCAGGTCTTCGGTGGTCTTCACGATCGCCGTGAGGGATTTGCGTTGTGCCTCTGGCAATTGCTCGCCGAGCCCCAGGACGAGCTCCGCGTTGCCTTGGATGCGCGCGATCGGAGTCTTGAGATCGTGAGAGACGAGCGAAAGGAAGTTGCTCTTAAGCTGCTCAAGTTGGGCCATGAGCTCGCTCTTCTCCTGGTAATGCCAGCGCTTGCGATATTCATCGACAAGGCGATATGGGATGACCAAATAATAGCCCACACAGGCGACGACGAGCGGGTGTGCGAGATCGAGCCATGTCCCAAACATTCTGAGTGCGGCCCACCCGATCACAAAAAGGGTGAGGCATTCGCCCAGAACAAAAAGAATCCCTTTCCCCGGTGAAACCGCGAGGACAAAATTCACCGTCACAAGACCAATGACGATCGCCAAAAACCAATCCAGGGCGTGGGACGAACGCGCGATGGGCTGTCCATCAATGAGCGTTGCCAAACTCTGGGCTGCTCCCTGTAGCATTGGTGTTTCGTAACTCGTCCGGGAATAGGGTGTGAGAATGTGATCGGCCCCTTTTCTCGCGGAAAGTGCAGTGCCGATCAAAACGATCTTGTTTCTGAAGAAATCAGCTGGCACGTCGCCTCGGACGACGAGCTGGCTCGATATTGAAGGGTACCGAAAATTGCGCCACTGGATGTAGACCTGAGAAGAATCCCCTACCGTCTCGCTGCGAAGGTTTTTCACGGAGCAATGGAGCCCCTTTTTGAGGCAGTACATTTGGGTTAACGACCAGTAGAGCGTGGGTTGTCCCTCGATGGTGAGCATCACTCGCCGTGAAACCGAGTCGCTGCCATAGCTAAACGTATCGCGGGAAACAAAACCAGGGAGATAGGGGGCCCTCGTTGAGAGTTCGGTCGGGCGTTTTCGGCCGAGACTTTCATCATCGTTGAAGCCGATGATGGTCTCGGGAATGGATGAAAAGACCTGGTCCAGAGTGTTCAACTCACTCGAGGAATAGGTCCTTTCATTGTAGGCCCCGATCACTCCGATCGCGAGGGGCGTCTGGCTCTTGATTGTCTTGAAAATGCCTTCCATCTCCACGACGGGGAGCCGAGCTCCAAAGCCGTAGTGTTCGCTGGCGGAGTCGTCATAGGCCACAATGACGATATCGGGGTTGGGTCGATCAAAGGCCGGAAGGCGAAAGAGGGCATCCACGACGATCCCTTTGAGTCCGTCCATCTCGAACTGCAAAACGGCAAAGACAAAGAGCGCCCCGAGTATGCTTACGGAAATGTGGGAAAAAAATTGCGAACGGCGGGACTCGGATTTTTCAGGCGACCGATTCATTCTTGGCCCTCAAACCGGGGCCTAATATAGCGCATTTGGCGCCACCACCTCAAGCAGTCCTCTTTTTGCTTGTGGTGGAACCCGCAATAAATTCAATGGGTTGGAGAGCGAAATAGCTTTTTCAGTTTTGTTCAGGTGGGGCCTCGGGGAGGATGAGAATCCGCCCGCAATTCGCACACCTGTGAATGGCCTTAAAACCAAGGATCTCGTTGAAGAGTTGGTGCCGGATAACCATATGGCAGCCATCACATCGTCCGGCGTGGGCCATTACGATGGGAATAGACTTCAGCTTATCGAGAGTGCGGTTGTACAGAGTGGCTACATCGGGGGCGAGTTGCTTAATGGTGGCCACCCGCTTCCCAATGTGCTCCTCCAACAACTGGAGCACCCGAAGGCGCTCATCTTCGCACTTCTTCTTTTCGGCCAGCAATACCGTCTCACCCGTCGCGAATTCCTCTAGCAGTGCCGCGCTCTTTTTCTTTTTCTCGTCGATTTCGCTCATCAGACGGATGACGACCTCTTCGTAGGCGCCTTTCTCCTGCTTCTGAGATTCATTTTCCTTCATGGAGGCCTGGTACTCTTCGTTGGTCTTGACCTCCATCATTTTATCTTGGGCTTTTTTCAGCTTCTCTTCGCGCTCCTTGAGATCGAGCTCGGCCCGTCGGAGATTCTTCTCTGAAAAGGCCTGTTCTATCTTTGCGGTGTCGAGCTGCAGTCGACTGGCGGTGATCTTGGCGTCTATCGTCTGAATTTCTTTGGGAAGGTCTTCAATTTCTCGGGTGAGGCGGTGAATTTTTTCTTCGATCGTCTTCAGTTCAGTCAGAATCTTGTACTGTGCGCGAATGTCGCTCAAGCAGTTTCTCCGTTCATGAAGCCATCAGTCTGGGCCCACCAGGACTTGAACCTGGGACCTACCGGTTATGAGCCGGCTGCTCTAACCGACTGAGCTATGGGCCCAATCGCTGCCTACTCTACCGTTCCAACCCCCCATAAGTCGAGCCGAGACTTGGACGAAGCGGGCCTTAATTCTCGATAAACGCCTTGAGGCGCTTGCTGCGACTTGGGTGACGAAGTTTTCTGAGAGCTTTCGCCTCGATCTGACGAATACGTTCGCGAGTCACGTTGAAGTCCTGTCCCACCTCTTCAAGGGTGTGGTCGGAGCTCTCGCCAATACCGAATCGCATGCGCAAAACTTTTTCCTCGCGGGTTGTGAGAGTCGCGAGCACCTTCCGGGTTTGCTCGGAAAGATTGACGTTGGTAATGGCATCCGACGGCGAGAGCATCGCCTTGTCCTCGATGAAGTCTCCCAAGTGCGAATCCTCGTCCTCGCCGATAGGGGTTTCGAGCGAGATCGGCTCCTTGGCTATCTTCAGAACCTTTCTCACTTTATCGACCGGCATCTCCATTTTCTCGGCGATCTCTTCCGGAGTCGGTTCGCGGCCGAGCTCCTGAACGAGGTAGCGTGAGGTGCGGATGAGCTTGTTGATGGTCTCGATCATGTGTACCGGGATGCGGATGGTCCGCGCCTGGTCGGCTATGGCGCGAGTGATCGCCTGTCGGATCCACCACGTTGCATAGGTGGAGAACTTGTAACCGCGGCGATATTCGAACTTATCCACGGCCTTCATCAGACCAATATTTCCCTCCTGGATGAGATCCAGGAACTGGAGGCCGCGGTTCGTATACTTCTTCGCGATAGAAACCACGAGACGAAGGTTGGCCTCGACCAGTTCGGCCTTGGCGGCTTCGGACTTCGCCTCGCCGGCCAAGATCGCTTCGTACATGTGTTGGAGCTCACCGGCGTTGACGTTGGCCTCTTTCTCCACGACCACGATCTTCTTAAGGGCTTCGCGGACGAGGTGATCCAGCTCCAGCATTCCGGGGTAATCGACCCCATGCTTCGCCTTGAGCTGCTCTTCAAATTTTTTGTTCTTCTTCGCCTCGGTGAGGACTTTGCGGAACTTACCGATCGCGTCGGTGTTCACCTTGCGCAGCGTGCGGTTCAGCTCCCTCTCGGCGTCTTCAATGCGCATGACCTGCTGCTTAAACTTGGCCACGATCTTGTTGATCGTCTTTCGGTTGAAGTTAATCTGCAGGAAGACGTCGACAATCTTCCTGCGGTTCGACGCCAATTTTTCACGGAGCTTCTTTCGCTCGATGATGCTCAACCCCTTCTTATAGAGCTTCTGCTCTACAACGGTGAGCTGTTTTTCGAAGCTCTTCACCAGCTTCATGCCGTCGAGAATCTTATCGCGGGCCTCGGCCTCGCTCATCCCCTCAACTGCCTCTGGAGCGCCGCCGGTGCTCACATGAGCATGAGTATGGGCATGGGCAGGAGGAGCAGCAGCAGCGACGGGCGCGGCCTCTTCGCTCGCTGGCTCCTCGGTGCCTTCGGCCGTCTCTCCTTCCGCGGGAGCCGCACTTTCATCCTGATTTTCGTTTTCGTTCTCACCGCCGCGGATCACATCACGCGCGCGGAGCTTTCCCTTCTCGATCTTTTCACCGATCGCGAGGAATTCCTTGATGCCCATCGAGGAGTTGAGAATGACATCCAACACCTCGGCTTCGCCCTCTTCGATACGCTTGGCGATTTCGATTTCGCCTTCGCGGGTCAAGAGCGCAACGGAGCCCATCTTTTTAAGATACAAGCGGACGGGGTCAAGGCCGCGTGTAAGGCCTTCGTCTTCATCGCTGGCGGCTGCGGTCGCGGGCTTTTCAGCGGCCTGAGTCTCGGCGACCTGGGCTGCACGCTTCTGGTTCTGCGCCTGCTGCTTTTTGATCTGCTTAAATTGTTTTTCGTTCTCGACCACTTCGATCTCGGCCTGCTCAAGCATGCCCATGACGGTGTCGAGCTCTTCAGATTCGGAAATATCATCAGGGAGGGCGTCGTTAATCTCCTCATAGGTCAGAAAGCCCTTTTGCTTTCCGGAGGAGATTAGTTTCTGAAGCTCTTTTCTCTTTTCCAGTTTAGCCATCAGCAGCCACCTTCGTAATCATTGTCGGTGTTCGGGTAGAAAGACAAACAGGAACTTTTACCATTTGGCGACAGTCGGTGCAAGACTATCTCATTCTTTTTTAAGGCTTTTTGGGTGACTAGTCGCGGCAAAAAAGATGCCAAGGAAGCACCCATCAGGCGCTACGTCTCGGGTGAAATCTGGGCCCTGAGCTCCCGGATCTTACCTAGGATCTCCAAGGATTCGGCCTCGTTGCCCATTCGCTGCGCCAACTGGGCTTGGGTCGAGAGTTTTTTGATCTCCGCCTGCCGCGCACGATTGCGGACCGAATTGAGAAGGGCCTGCAGGGTCTCGCGGTCGTCGGCCGTGGCCTTGGGCTCCTGGACCAGGAACCCACTGAGCAGAGGCGTTATCTCGTCTTCCGGAGTGAGTCTACCGAGCTCGGTCTGTAGGGCTGCGGCCAGCTGGGCGGTTGGGGTTTTGTGGACTAGCTCCAGAAGACCTCGGACGGTAGCTTCTCGGAGGATTGGCTTCCATTCGAATTCATCGACTGCGAGAAACTCGGTGTGGCAGATGATCGCGTTCTTGAGTAGGGCCATCTCAACCGGATCTTTCTTCAAAACTGGAGGCGGACGCACCGCTGGAGCGCTGGGCGCTCTGGGTTTCTCTTGAGAGGTTGGCGCCGCGGGTTGGGATTCGGCGAGGGCCTTAAGTGCGTTTGTCGAGACGCCGAGGACCAGGCAGATATTGTCCCAGATTGTCACGCGATCATTGAGGCGGCGGGTGGCTCGGATAATGGGGGCCAGGCTATTCAGAATGTCGGATTTTTCGTGCTCGCCGAGCGTTCCGCGCCCGGCGATCTCCTTGAGCCATTTGGTGATCTGGCGAGGGGCCTTGGCGCAGAGTTCATAAAAAGCATCGGCCCCCTTGTCTTTCGCAAAATCATCTGGGTCCTGACCTTTGGGGAGGCTGACATCGCGGGCCAGGATGCCATGCTCCATTAAGAGGTGGATGGAGTGACGCCAGGCCTCTTCCCCGGCGCGATCGGGATCGAAGACGGTGACGACGCGATTCGTGAGGGTGCGGATGAGACGACAATGTTCGTCGGTGAGGGCGGTCCCCATGACGGCGATCGCGTTGTCGATTCCCTTCTCCCAAAGGCCGATCACATCCATGTAGCCTTCGACGATGAGAGCCTCGCCTTTTAAGCGAATGCCGCGAGCATTTTCGAAGAGGCCATACAGATTGCGTCGCTTGGAGAAGATCGGGGAATCGGATGAGTTGAGGTACTTGGGCTGATTCTCGTCGTCATTGAGCCGTCGCGCGCCGAATCCGATCACGTGCCCCTCTTTGTCGGTGATGGGAAACATCAGGCGGTCGCGGAAGCGATCGAAATTTTTCCCGTCTTCCTTCACGGTGAGAAGGCCGGCCTCCTGCAGAGTGAGCGGAGAAAAGCCTCTCTTCACCAGCTGATCACGCAGGCCGCTCCAGCCAGCGGGGGCGAGTCCGAGGTTGAAGCGCTCAATCGATTTCTGCGTGAGCCCCCGCTCTTCCAGATAAGCGAGGATCGCTTTCCCTTCGGGTCGTTTTGTGAGCAGGAAGTGAAAGTATTTGGCCGCCCACGTGAGCGCCTCCATGGCCTGGGCCGAGCCAGCCGGCCCCTGCGGTAGAGGGCGTTTTACCTTCGTGCGTTCAAGAGTGACTCCGGCGCGCGAGGCGAGTTTCTCGAGCGTCTCCGGGAATGCGAGCCCTTCAATCGCCGAGACGAAGGTGAAGACATCGCCGCCCTTGTGGCAGCCAAAGCAATGAAAGATCTGACGAGAGGGGTGGACGTTGAAGGACGGTGTTTTTTCCTTGTGAAAGGGGCAGAGTCCGAGGAAGGTCTGGCCAGCCCTCTTGAGCGGCACGTATTCGCTGACGATATCGATGATATTGAGGCGGGTCTTGATTTCGTTGATCGTGGAGTCGGCGACCACTCTATACCTCGCCCGCGAGGAATCGATAGGGGAGCTCACGGGCTTGAGAGATGCCTATGCGAGGTGTAGCGGTAATGGTTTTGGTGGAGCGCCCCAAATTCACAAGGCGTATGCGATCGGAGGAAAAAGTTTCGCCGTCAAAACTGAGGTTGATGCCGAGTGCCTGCGCGAGTTTGCCGGGCCCGTTCATGAGGAGACGGGGGTCCCGAGTTTTTCGATTCTTGAAGAAGGTTGGTTCGCCGAGAATCGGCCGGGCGGCGCGGATCAAGACTGCCTCTCCTACACCCACCGGCCCTGTCACGACGTTCATGCAGTAGTGCATCCCATAGGAGAGATAGACGTAGCAAGTCCCCCCGCCTTCAAACATCGAGCGGTTGCGGGCCGTGGGGCCATGATAGGAGTGGCTCGCCGGGTCGCGCTGGCCGAGATAGGCCTCGGTCTCGGTGATCTCTACGGCGAGGAGCTCACCACGCGAACGAACAACGAGCCCTTTCCCGATGAGGGAGCGAGCGACGGTCAGCGTATCCCGGAGATAGAATTGACTAGGAAGAACTTTTTGAAAGTTGTGTTCGGACGGCTTCATTGAGAATTCTACCGTCGGCCCGACCGGCCGCTTTAGCGACGACAAGTTTCATCACCTTGCCCATGTCCTTCGGGTCTTTTGCGCCGGCTTCCAGGATGCATTCGGCTACGAGCTGATCGACGGCCTCTTTCGACATTTGCTGTGGAAGATACTTTTTCAGAATCTCGATCTCTTTGGCTTCCTTTTCAGAGAGGTCCATGCGACCGCCCTTATTGAAAGCCTCGATAGAATCGTTTCTCTGCTTGATAAGTGTCGAGACGACCTTCTGGATGTCGGTATCGGAGAGCGTGGCGCGAGAATCGATCTCGCGCTTTTTCACGTCGGAGATCAGCATACGCAGCGTGGATACGGTGAGCGCGTCCTGCGCCTTCATCGCGGTCTTGATCTCATTTTGAATGGTTGTCTTTAAATCCACGTTTACCGGCGTTCGAAAGTTCGCTTGAGAGCGCGCTTACGGGCGGCGATGGACTTTTTCTTCCTTCGAATCGAGGGCTTCTCGTAGTATTCGCGCCGACGGAGCTCGGACAGGATGCCGGCCTTCTCGCACTGCTTTTTGAAACGTCGAAGAGCGACGTCGTAAGGCTCGTTATCTTTTACTCTCAATCCTGGCAATGGAATCACTCCTTCCGGAAAAGTCGTTAGGCTAGCCCCGTCCCTGTGATGCGTCAATAGACCAGCATGGCGTCGCCGTAGCTATAGAAGCGGTAATCTTGAGAAATTGCCTCCTCATAGCACCGCAAGGCTGCCTCGCGCCCCATGAAGGCGGAGACGAGGACGAGAAGAGAGGTTTTGGGGAGGTGAAAGTTGGTGAGAAGGGCGTTGGCGTGCCGGAACGGGAAACCGGGCTTGATGAAAAGTCGGGTTGAGCCCGTCGGGCCGCCTAGGGCGGCTGACTCGAGCGCTCTCAGGGAGGTGGTGCCCACGCAGAGAATCCTCCGGCCGTGGTGGCGAGCCTCTTCGCAGATTTTCAGCGTGGATTCGGGCACCGAGTAGCTCTCGGCGTGGAGTTCAGTTCCCTCGAGTCCTTCTTCACTTAAGGGGGCGAAGGTCCCGTAGCCGACATGAAGGGTGGTGGAGGCAATGGTGACCCCCTGTTGGTGAACTTCGGTGAGCAGCTCCGGGGTGAAGTGGAGACCGGCCGTCGGAGCTGCGACGGCTCCGGACTCTTTTGCAAAAACGGTCTGGTAGCTGCTCCAATCCGACGCGGCGGCCGCGCGGGCCAGGTAGGGCGGAATCGGCGGAGTCCCGACCCGAGCGAGCCAATCGAAGAATGGCAATTCTGTGGCAGGAAACCGAACCGTAAACGGACTGCCTAAAGCTTCTGGAGAGCGGCGGATTTCGATTTTGGTGTTGTCGGAGAGGGTGACGGGGAGAGTGGTCTTGACTCGGCGGCCAGGTTTGACCAGGCAGCGCCAGGAGGAGTCGTGCTCCGGGTGGAGGAGAAAAATTTCGATCGGGCGGCCTTGGGCGTCAAGAGAGTTGAGGCGGGCTGGGATGACTTTGGTATTGTTGACGACCATCACATCGTCGGGAGCGAGAAAATTTGTGATTTCGGCGATTGAGTGGTGCGCGAGGTGGGCGCGGGCGCGATCGTAGACGAGGAGCCTCGCCGAGTCCCGTGGGGATGCGGGGAACTGGGCGATCAGTCTATCGGGGAGCCGGTAGTCGAAATCCTCAAGCCGCATAGCGGGTTAATAGGCCCATTTGTCCTCGGTATCAACAGAACGCGTTTTTGCCAAAATGAGGAGGAATCCCGAGGTGCG
This sequence comes from Deltaproteobacteria bacterium, assembly GCA_016196825.1. GTDB lineage: Bacteria > Bdellovibrionota > FAC87 > UBA2466 > UBA2466 > JACPWY01. The sequence goes on from JACPWY010000028.1 coordinate 72,581, forward strand.
CCGTGGTAAGCGTGAAAAATGGGGCATTTTTGGATGGCAGTGTTGGCGGGTGGTCTGGCCTGTTCGGCGATGGGCGCGTTATCGCCCTGTTCGGAACAGATGGCGGGGCCAACCCCTGAAGAGAGCATCCGGGTTGCCAACGAGATGGCGCGGAATTTACTGAGCCGCACCTCGGAGCCGCTTCAGGAGAAGTGTCTGCATCCGGCCTTGGGGCGCTGGGATCGGGCCCGGGCCGAAACTTGGATGGTGACGGGGGTGCCCTCGACCGTGCGCTTGATGACTGAGCGTGGTCCGTTTCGAATCTACCTCCGAACTCAAAAGGAGCATGACGACTCTGTGGCCCTGCAAAGCTTGCTGAGCGCGGGTGCTTCCTATGTTGTGAAGTCACCGCGTCTTTGGCAGCGCTATCACACCGATCTCACGGGGATCTTTCTCACCCATCCGAACGTTCCTCCCGAACACATCGGATTAGGAAGGGAGGCAACCCATTTCATCGATATGCTACTCCCCGAGGGTGTTCCGCTGCTTTGGTTGGAGCGTGAGATTTTCCTGATTCCGCTGCCGCCTCGCATTTCCGAGTGGCGGGTGAAAGGTGGGGAGCCGGATAATCCTCATTACCGCATTCCTATGGAGATCGTGGTGCATGGGCCTCTGGGGCCGGCATTAACGGCTGAATTTCAAACGACTCGCCCGTTTATCCACTAGCGATTCTCACGCCCGGGTAGTAGTGGCGGAGGATTCCGAGAAAATCCTTTCCCATTTTTGCGAGGTATTGCGCTCCCCACTGGCAGAGTCCGACGCCGTGGCCGAAGCCGCGGCCTTCGAAAATGGCGAAGTCGCGGGTAAGTTGCCAGTCGAAGATTGCGCTGCGAAGTCGGGTGAATCCGAGGCGGGAACGGAGTTCATTGATACTGAGATTCCGCTCTAGCCCTTCTGAGAGCAGCATTATCTTGGTGACTCTTCCCGAGGGGTTGCGGCTCGCGGAGAGTGCGAGAGCGCCGGGCGCGGGTTCAAAGCCAAATGCGCGAATGAGTTGATCGCGCTGCACGATCATCTTCCAACGGGCTGGGTTTTTGCGGCAGTACGGGCAGGCGACCGATTGAGTTTTGGCGGATGAATCTTGCCAGACCTCGCGGGCGGATTGTGTGGTGCCGCCACAGCGGGAGTGGAAAAACGCTTTGAGCGGACGAGTGCCTTCCCAGAGGAGGACGCCAACCGTTTCTCGGACGGCGCGCTCGATCTTTTCATTCACGACGCCGGCTCCGGCGAAGGCCTGATCGTTGGTGCTGCCCTCAATGTCGAAATCGGGGTGACGGGCGTGTCGGATGGCGTCGCGGGCGAAAGATCGAGAAGCGACGGCCTGGGCTTTGAGGGCTTCGAGGTCCCAGAATTGATTCATCTCGGCGGCGAGCGTCCCGACGAGGTAGCTCTCAAGCGGCAATTGATTGACGATGGAGAGCCCGTTACTTTCTCGCCGGATTGTGAGGTCACCCACATGGACCTGGGCGGCCATTTGCAGGTGGCCGCCCTCAATTGCGGGATGAACTCTCACGGTAGAGGCATCGAGTCGGCGGCCGTTGACGCGGATTCCCCCGGACTCGAGCCAATGGATATTGAGATTCAGAGTGAGTTCGCGAGCCTCGGCGTTATCGATCTGAAACCGGACGGCACCCGTGGTGGGGCGGATGTCGACGTGCTTCACACGCCTTTCTAGAAGAACTCGGATCGGTATGTTAGCATTACTTTTACCCTCAAACCCCGCCCAACACAGCGCATTTAGGTTGAATATCAAAAAGACAGATCGGATGCAGAGGTCGAGTGACGGGTTTTGGATTCGCATCGGGGGAATTTTTCGGGGAGCCGGAATGAAACTGCGAGGGCCTCTCTATTATAGCATCGCGCTCATGCCGGCTCTAGCGCTGGGAGTAACCGCGGCGCGTGGGGGCTCGGATGTCTGGGATCTTGAAGCCTCCGCTGCTCCGGGGATTACTGATCCCTGTCAGGCGCAGTTGGTTTCGTCGGTGAATATCGAGGGTGGCGGGGGACGGTGTGGCCGAAGGGCGGGCGGGAATGCGACGGCGGACGTGACCTACCGGCTCGTGATCGATGCTGGTCACGGCGGGAAGGATCGCGGAGCTCAAGGTTTCTTGGGGATCTCGGAAAAATATCTTTCACTTGAGGTGGCCGAGCTCCTCAAGCGGAAGGTGGAAGAGAAGGCTCGCCTACTTGCTCTGGCTGTGCAGGTGAAGATGACTCGGGAGGAGGATGTGTTTCAGTCGTTGCATGATCGGGTGGAGATGGCGAATGAATGGCCGGCCGATCTCTTTTTGAGTCTTCACGCCAATTGGTCGACGATTCAGAAGGCGCGTGGCTTCGAGGTGTATTTCTTGAGTCATGAAGCATCGGATGCCGAAGCTCGTCGATTGGTGCAGATCGAAAACCACACGGAAGAGGTGCCGATCAAGTCGGAGATTTTGAGTATCCTCACCGATGTTCAGAATACGAAGCATATCGAGGATTCGAGTCGGCTGGCCGAAACGATTTTTAATCGATTGAGTTTGGTGCACACGCCGAATGGGAGGGGAGTGCGACAGGGGCCCTTCACCGTTTTGTCGGGAACATCCATGCCGTCGGTGCTTATCGAGATGGGATTCGTGAGCAACCCCAATGATGCCAAGTTTTTGCACAATCCGGTCTATCTTCGTCGTCTAGCCGATGCTATAAGCGCTGGGGTCATCGATTTCGTACTGCGAAATCGAAAATCACAGACCTCTTAAGATCCTGGAGAAATGAAAGAATGCCTCGAGTTGATGGAAGAAGTTTTGATGCACTCCGTTCGGTGAAGATCACTCCGAATTTCCTGAAACACCCCGATGGGTCATGTCTCATCGAGATGGGTTCGACCCGAGTGGTTTGCAGCGCGATGGTAGAGGAGAATGTGCCCCCCTTTTTGAAGGGCAAGGGGCGAGGTTGGGTGACCGCCGAGTACAGCATGTTGCCGGCCTCATCGGGGCAGCGGATCCAGCGCGAGCGCAATAAGGTGGGAGGCCGGACGCATGAGATTCAGCGCTTGATTGGACGTTCGCTTCGGGCGTGTGTGGATCTCGGGGCGCTCGGTGAGCGATCGATTCTCCTTGATTGCGATGTGCTCGACGCCGATGGGGGCACTCGAACTGCTTCGGTGACCGGCGCCTATGTGGCGTTGTCGCTCGCGTTGAACAAGTTGCGAGGGAAGTACCCGTCGTTTGCGAAAGCCATTCAGTGCGCAGTAGCCGCTGTTTCGGTGGGCGTGGTGAATGGTCAACCGGTCCTTGATCTTCCTTATGAAGAAGACAAGATCGCGGATGTGGATATGAACATCGTTAAGACCTCGGCCAATATGTATGTCGAGGTCCAGGGCACGGCCGAGCATGAGCCGTTTGATGCGGCTACGTTGAGCTCGCTACTGGCAGTTGCTGATAAGGGGATCGCTCAGCTGTTTGAACTTCAGAAGCGGGCCTTGGGGTAGATGGCCCGTCCGATTCTTCTCGCCACGCAAAACCGTGGAAAGGTCGCTGAGTTTCAAGCGATGCTTGTTCCCTTTGATGTGGTGACTCCTCCCGCCTCGATTCTCATCGAGGAAACGGGGGCGACCTACTGTGAGAATGCGCTGATTAAAGCTCTTCGTCATTTTGAAAAATACCGTGTGCCGGTTTTGGCCGATGATTCGGGGCTGGAGTGCGACGCTTTGAAGGGGGAGCCGGGTGTTTTCTCGGCCCGCTTTGGCGGAGAGCGCATCTCCTGGCCGGACCGGTGGAAGCTTCTCAACGACACCATCGCTCGCTCGCGGGACCCCAAGAATCACAGGGCTCGATTTCGAGCGGTGCTTTGTTATTACGATGGAACGTCAGTGCCGCAGTTCTTCGAGGGTGTGGTGGAGGGAGAGATCTTGGCGAGTCCACGGGGTGACAAAGGGTTTGGGTATGATCCGATCTTTTTGGTGCCCGAGCGAGGCCTGTCGATGGCAGAGATTGACAGTGTCGAGAAAAATCGCATCAGCCACCGCGCGAAGGCGGCCCAGGCCTTTCTCAGGGCCTACCCCAAAACCCTTCCGTAAAGAGGCGCTTTTCTTGACCTCTTAAGGGGTGGGCGTTAGTTTTCATGACCTTGGGCCCAGGTAGCTCATTCGGTAGAGCAGAGGATTGAAAATCCTCGTGTGGGCGGTTCGATTCCGTCCCTGGGCATTTTCTTCGCACGTTGATGGAGAGCCACATCCCTTAACTAGAAATCTCCTTCTATTCTGTGCTATTTCTAGAACTCTTTTGCAGCCCCAGGAGGATTCAAATGACTATTCGGAATTCGTTCTTGTTTCTAGTCTTTTTTCTGACGTCTTTGGCCCAATCATCCGAAGTTCGACCTAAGCTGATCATGCAGAATGGTTGGATTTTCGACATGGATTGCCAAGCGAAAACCGGATTCAAGATCGATCCAGCTTGGCAGTTCGAAGCCATTCAAAAGGAAAGGGAGTTTCAGGAGGCCTGGAATAAGAATGCCAAAGATCTAATCGAAACCGCCCAGACAGAAGCAGGGCGAATTTTTCAGCGCAGCGAATTGGATGTCACGCTTTCCGTTTGCAACTTTACCCCTATGGCTCGGCCGTTCATCATGACTGTGAAACTGTACTTGGACAGTTATGCCAAGTCCTCGGGCAAGGAGAAGTGGACACTCGGGAGGTTTGTGGTCCTTACCCACCACGAACTTATTCATCACTTGCTAGACAACACTGAAAATCTCGAGTTCAGAGCATTCTCCGCACTAAGCCAGAAATACAAGGCGGAAAACCCAAACGTTTTGGCTCACACCCATTTGATGGCAGTTCAGAAAGCGGTATACGTCGACCTCGAAAGAACAGATCTTTTGAATGACACCAACGCAGTCTATGCCCACATTGGCGGGGATTACGCGCGTTCGTGGGAAATCGTAAATTCAGAAGGTACCGACCCGTTCCTTTTTGAACTCAAGGCTTGGAATAGAAAAACGCGATAGTTAAACAGCTCCCGACAATTCCGACTGTTCTGCACTCGAGAAAACAAAACCCTTCTGAGACAGAAGTATTTTTGCATACTGGCCAATCTTCAAATGACTCTAGGTCGTTCTGTTTCGGCAGAACATGTAAAGATACTTGCGTTGGCGGAGTCGGCTGTCTTAAGGTGCGGTCCTTCTTGGCGTGACATGGAAGAGCGACCAGAACGGAAAGACAAAGATCGGTGGTGGGAAGATGTCCTGCGGCGCGATCTTGGTCCCCACAACGGCTTGCTAGGCACACGCCAAAAATCGGAGAAGACAAATGATTGATCATATTGGTTTGAGAGTTACCGATTCCAGAAAGAGCACGCGGATGAAAACGCCGCCTTTGGCTACGAGGTCCCTCCCAGGCCGGATTTCTGGATCGGCGAAGGCACTCCTAACTCATTTCGCGTTCATATCGCCTTTCCCGCGGAGACTCGTAAACAGGTGGATGAGTTTTATAAGGCAGCACTCAAAGTGGGGGGAAAAGACAATGGCGCCCCAGGTCTCCGTCCGCATTACCACAAAGATTACTACGGAGCTTTTGTGCTCGATCCGGACGGCCACAACATCGAAGCAGTTTGCCGCACTCCGAACTGTTAGAACCCCGAAAAGCTCACCAAGATTCTCTTGCAAAGGAGTGAAAATCTTTATGAGAAATGGGAGAACATCGTCCCTGGTAGGAAACTCATCTTCACCTACTAACAACCGTTCCTGAACCCCTGGCTCCCGAAAAAAATCGATTAAAAAACCAACAAAAAGCAGAACAGTACCTCGGCGCTGACCCCTTCCCATACACGTTGTGGAGGGGGGGGTCAGCAGGAAAAATTGAGATTGATCATACGGCTGTGGCCGCCGCGACCGTGAAATCGCAGGGTTACAACTTTGGGGGTGTTCAGCGACTGAACACGGGAGTTCAGCTACAACACCGAAGTCTATAACCTCCAGGCCGTTTGAACGAGCAATTCCCGCTCAGTTCCACGGGAGCCAAGGTCCGGGGGGCATCAAACAGTTTTTGGGAGGAAATGTCCTTTTGGTGATGTATACCTCGGGTCAATGCGAGCCGTAATCGTAATAGGAACTTGGGCCTTTTCTTTGGCCAACGCAGATGTTTGCTCGGAGTGGTTTCGGGGTTCCGGGCTCAAGGCAGGGCTACGCTGTGTCGAGAAGTGCATGCTATTGCCGACCGGTATGGCAAACTATTTTTGTCCGGAGCAATGCAAGAGTTTATGTAGCGGCGCGAAATGCGATTCTTCGCAACGCTGGGTGGAGGCATTCCACCAAGACGCGTATCGGGTGGGGAATGGTAAGGTCGTTCCTGCCAAAGATGTGCCCGGTCACTGCGAAAAGACGACGCCTGCCGACAAGACTTGGATAGCTAAGTTACTGGATGGCAAACCATCTACTTGGCGACCCGGTGAGAAAGTTTCGAAATGGACGGCGGAGCAGCGAGAGAGAGTTTTGGCAGCTCTTCGTGAGATTCCAGATTTTCTAAAGGACCCCAATATTTTTGGGATTTTTCGCATGAAGGACTCGGAAACTCCCAATAACCCCGCGAGCAGTGATTACTCCGATATTGTTTTGTATGATAGAGCCTTCAGCGATAAGGAAAACCTGACGCAAGTTTTGGAGCATGAAATGGCGCACCGACTTTTCGATAAGCTCCCCAAGTCCGAACAGGACGATTTTAGAAACGTGGGTCAATGGGAGGAAAACCCTCAGAAACCCGGGACCTTCTTGCGAGGTCGCGAAAAAGGTGGTTTTGTCCGGGAAAATGACATGGCCAATCCCGAAGAAGATTTTGCTGATGGAATTGTCACATTTCTGAATGACCCAGAAAAATTGAAACGCACCGCGCCTCGAGTCTATCGATGGATGAAGGACCATTATGGTTCTGTTTCCAGGGGAAAAAAATGAGCCTCCAATTTTCTTTTGCACTGATGGTTCTGGTGGGAACTATGTTATCGTTTCCCGAAGCCGCTTCCGCGAACACCTCACTCGACCTTAAGACCGTTGAACAAGTGATTCCCGGAAAGTCTACAAAGGGGCAGGTAAAGGACCTTCTTGGCCCACCCAACGAAATTACCGATTTGAACAAGATGACTGCAGTGGAAGATGAACGGGGAGAGTTGTGGCGGTATCGAATGGGGAAGGAAACTCGGCTGACCGTATTTTTTTCCAACCAAAACCAGTTGGTATCTTGGACGTGGCACGTTCCAGAGAGCGCGCGCGAAGCAAATCTTAAGTTTGCAATTGAACGCTACGGAACGGTAGGGGAGTGGGAAAACGACTTGGAGGGTTGGGTCAACCCACACGCATATCCCAATGAGTGCTATTTCAAGAATTCCAAATCTGCGATTCTGATCACTTACAACCGTGCTCGCAACGAAGTATTCGCCATAACGAAGAGGGATCCGAATAGAAATCCAGCAACAATATTAAATGATAAGCCACCCTCGTTTTGCATCGGTTCCACCTGTTCGCCGGGTATTTCCGCACAAGAGTTTTTCAAAGACTTTCCAATTTCAAAGTATTGCGCGCTGCCTAAATAAAGGCACCGAACCACTTCTTTCCTTGGGCGCCCCATAGCCGATGCATTTCCACCGAGCAATTCCTCCTCAATCAACTTCTAAACTCTCTAGGAAACCTCCATGAGAAGGAATTAGCGGAATTTCTGAATGTGGAAGCCTATCGACGCCACGAGGGCAGGCTCAAATATCAACTGGCTTTAAACTCAGTCCAAATCGGGGGATGTAGCAGCAGACACCTTACTGAAGAAGTGTCCTCGCCAGGCGGAATCCGATATCTTTGATGTTGAATTCGGGGGGGCATACGCCTCGAACCCCGGAGCCCAGTAACAACGCTTCATACTTAAAACTGCCCCCGCGAATCACGCAGTTAGCGCTCACTTTATTTCTTATGAGCGGGTCTATGGTTTCATTAGAGATATCGTATTGGAAAATATCCTCTACCCATTCACTGACGTTTCCATGCATATCATAGAGTCCAAGAGGGTTTGCCCTCTTAGAAGCGACAACGCTGGGGGAGCCAATAGTATAACTATTATTGCCAAAGCGCAGTCGCCCTGAATTTTCTTCAAATACTGCAAATTCTCCAAGGTGTTTTACATCATTTCCGAACGAATAGACCGTTTCCATATCCGCACCCGGAGCATTCCCTCCACGAGCGGCGTACTCCCACTCAGCTTCAGTCGGAAGACGATAGCCATCAGCATTTGTATCAGTTTTTAGTTTTTCAATGGTTCCGTTTAGTGTTCCGTCCTTGGCACTTCCCGTGAAATTGACATCCGTGAAATCATAAACAGGCTTAAAGCCCTTTAGCTTGGAAACTTCATTTGCAAAAAACAGCACTGACCACCAGGAGACTGTTTCCACGGGTTGATTAGGGGCCTTGGATGACGAAGGATTATTTCCCATAACCCTCTCCCAAAGGAGCTGAGTCACTTCCGTAGTTTGAATCTCAAACGGCCGGCTCAGAGTTACTCTATGTGTTTGCTCATCGCTCCGGTCGTCACGACTCCCCATCCTAAATTTCCCAGGCTTCACGCTTACAAACTCAAGGTGCCTATCAATGGAAACTTTTTCTGCCGTGACAGTTTTTTCTCCGGTCAGTGCCTCAACTAAACGAGGATCCTCCAAGAACATAGACTCGCTGGCGGAAACTGCCGTCAGCGCCCTCGTGATGCAAAGAAGGTTACTCTGAACGGTCTTAAGGCTCTTTAACCGATCCTGAACTTTCTCATTATCGATCACGTCTTCGCTCTCCAAGGCAGTAGTTAATTCCTCTATCTCAGAACTAACCTCATCGAGAGCAGGAACGCCCTTTGCGTTTCCGGCAAGGTAGACGTCTGTGAGTCTTCCCTGCAGGTCCGCCGCTTTCAAATCCCGAATCTTCCCACCACGACACTCGCGTGCCGCCCTTTCCTTGGAAACAACGAGACAACTTCTAATAAATACCATCTGACCGTCAGCGGTATAAGCAACTAGATAACGCTTCTGAGCGGTATCCTTCACCACGAGGTCGGCAAACGCCGGAACAGCTGCAAAAAGTACGCCCAGAACAAATGCTTTGAACATACCCGTGCTCTTAGCACATCTTGGGTTTCAAACACTGCAAAAAAACTTCCCTGAGAAGCAAAATCGAGACGGAAAAAATGGGTACCTATTGCCGTTGCGTGTGCCGGGGAGTGGAGAAGGCACCTGGCGCAGCCCTCACCAAGGGCATCGTTACTGGCAATAGAGTTGCTGCTCACACCAGGAGCGGGTGCAACCACGTGAAACGCAAACATTCACTGCGCATCCACCGGCCGTTTGTTCAGAGGAAGAGCTCGAGCAGTTGGAGTTGTAGCCCTTGCAGTCTGCGTAGCACGTCCACTGACGGTGATAGCACGCCCCCCTGCATTTTCTCTCGCACGTATTGATGCTCGGGTAATGCTCGCTACTGGTGGAGCACACATATTCGTCAGCCAGAGCTATTGAGGTGAACACGGTTAGACTTAATGCCACTAATAACTTTGAAATTCGAAACATAAGGCCGAAAGCTACGATAGATCTTATTGGACTGGCAAGACTTTGATGAAAGCTTCTTGACGCCTGTCTACTTGGGCCTCAGTTTTGCATTTTGTAAACTTGAGTCGCTGACAGGAGGCACGTTTGAAGAAAGTTACACTGCTCACCGCGATCCTTATCCTAATCTGCTCGTGTGGAGGAATGGATTCTCAAAGATCCGCCTCGAAAGGTCTGAATGCGACCGAAGCGGCGCTACGTGCCTTCGCTCTCTGGGGCGGTGACAACCCCTTTTCGATAAAGGGAGTCCACCACATCTTCTATGCCATGGGGTATACAGGGCAGGTTCCTCCCGATATCGCCGGAAACGCCGTCGGCAAGGTGGCGATCAATGTTCCTTGGCACCTCTGGGAGCCCAACAATGTCGACAGCGCCTGTTCGGGTGGTGAAAGCTTCAAAGGGCACTGTTACCGAGTGGAGACACATGTCAGAGATGCCATCACTAATTATCGCTCCCTTGGAATCGCCGTCACTGCCATAGTCCACGGAGTCCCGCCGTGGGCCATTGAGCGCGATTGCGATGTTATGAAAAATGCCGGAGCGCCGGCCTCAACGTTCTGCGCTCCCGCGATTGGCCAAGAGGCGCGACTGGGAGTCTTCGTGGCCTTTGTCGCCAGCAAGTTCCCCAATGCCATTGAAACTTTCGTCATTCACAACGAGGTTAACACCCAGCCGTATTTTAACGTCGGCCGATCGGCTACCTTCAATTCTCGGGTTGCTCGCTATGCCCTGAGCTACAATGCGGCGTACGATTCCATCAAGAGTCTGTTCCCGATGGCGAACGTGGCAATCCCTCTGGACAACAGCTTTTCTCAGGCGGTTTTCGGAAACTCGAGTTCCTACGTGGTCAGTGGAGAGGCCTTTCTCAGAGCCTTTGCTCGGCTGGCTGGCCCCCGAGATTGGAAGGTGGCCTATCATCCCTATCCGGTCGACGTGAGCACACCCATTCTTTCGACCGATGATCTCGGCACCGGTCGCATCTCGATGGGGAACATTGGAGCGCTCGAGGGTTGGCTCATGAGAGAGTTCCCGAGCCAGCCTATCCACCACGAAGTCTTTCTCACTGAGTTCGGCTTTAACCGATCCAGCTCGGGAGGGCAGAGTCTTCAGTCCCAGGCGATGTGTCGAGCGTTTCAGTCGGCCCTTGGGACTCCCCATGTGCGCAGTTTCCTCTACTATTCATTTGAAGATAATCCAGGCGAGGCGTTCCAGTTTGGAATGGTCAGCCGACTTTCTCCCGGGGTGTTTCAATATCACTCCGCCTGGTCGACGTTTGCGTTGGCGAACCGGATTGGTCTCAGTCTAACCTGCGGATTTGAGAATGTGGGAAGCGCATCGATGCCAAAAATGAATCTCGCGCGAGGGTATAACGGGTTACGAGGGCATTGGGCAACCTCACGTTTGTTGCCCAACGGCTTTTCGAAGGAGTGGTCCGTTTTGGTCGATGCCCGTCCGTTTTCGGGGGCGCGCCCCGTGTTTGAATGTGCAACCGCGTCGAATGGCAACCCGCGCTTAGGCCACTCTTTTGCAAGTCTCTCGAGTACTTGCGAAGGGAACATCCCGATGGGCGTATTAGCGTATCTGTCCCCCTCGCAAACTTCTTCCAGCGACGTGGCACTCTATCGATGCGCGCGCCCTGGGGATCGCGGCGATCACATGATCTCGTTCGCCGCCAGCTGCGAGGGGTGGGTCAATGAAGGCTTTCTTGGTTACGCCCGATCGCCGCAAGGCGGAGTTCGCAGGTAATGGCGACGGAAAAGGGGGCGAGGTCGCCTTTCGACGAATGAGGACTACTTTGGTCGCGGATGGGCTAGACGACGTCAAGCTATCGCGCTGTGTGTTCTTTCCAACCGAGCAATGAAATGCAGGGAACGATCGCAAATCCAAGAGAGGGGAAATGAGTATATTTTCAAGTCGGTTTTCCAGAAACATTTTTTGAGGCCCAGCTCAGCGAAGGCCTTTTCCCACTGCGACTCGCTCAAATAATTCCCCGGAAGGCTCACTCCAAAGCGCTCATTTCCAACCCGATCCATCCACGACAGCAGCCTGCTCGAAAGCCATCCCTGCAGAAGATGGTCTTTGATGATAAGCCCCCGTCTGGAAATTCGCTTGGCTTCCGCGAGCAGTCCGGTCGGATTGTCCACGTGGTGCAAGACGTCGATCAGAATAGTGAAGTCAAATTCGTCATCAGGAAACGGTAGACTGGTCCCTTCCAAGAGCGTGACCGGAATCAACGCTGTCTCCCGACGTAACACATCGGCGCCCCAGACGCGCGCGCGGGGGAGGCGCTCTCCAAGAAGAAAACCGATAGAACCATCCCCGCAGCCCACATCCAGAATGGAGCAGTCTTTCCCGATGAGAGGAACGAGCAGATCCACAAGGCGATTGACACGAACCAAGCGCCCCCTTTTTTCATGGATCCTAGCCAGAAGCTTGAATGTCAGTGAAGCCTTCACTCTGATGACCCTCTTTTCCTTTCCAATATGGAATCTCAGTCTGCGACACGACCTCCATCCCAGCGTGGCGCAAAATCACCCCGTTTATTTTAGATGAAACGGTTCGAACCAATTTCGAATTTGGCGAGCCTGTGGTGAAGTAGCCTCCGCTCGTTTCATCGGATTATCCGTGGTGAGCACCGCGGTCGCTCTCTCTCCTCCCGCCTCGGCGCGGGCCTGCGCCATCAAGGACCGCACATCTTGCACTCCCCGGGCCCTCAAATCGATGGAGCCGGGCCGGCTCATGTGGCAGGAAACGCAGCGGGACACATCTTCCTCCTTGATCCCCTTGCCCCTGGGATCGGCCTCGAATGCAAAAGGAACAGCGGCCTGCCCCGGATTGGTCACCCGGAAACCTTCCAGGCGAATCCTGCCATCGGGCAGTTGCTGGACGGCTATACTCACCTTGCCATCGGGCGAGCGCAGCGCGCCCCGGGCCCGTCCGGCGACAAGCCCCGTGCTGCTTTCAGTATGGACAGTCAGCCACCCCCGCACGAGTTCTGGTGACTGCATCAACTCCGCCGGAGAAATGATCTTGGCAATCTCCGGGTAGAGGTAACGCCGCGAGTGGACCACAAATTCGGTCACCTGATCGATCGAGGATTGGGGGCTTAACGTCGTGTAAAGCTCGCGGGAGAGAGCCAGAAGATTCTGGTTCCCTCTTTCCCGAGCGAGCTCAAGGAACTCCAAGGCCTCCCCCAGGTCTTTGCGCAGGGTGGGCGGGAGGTTTGTCGCGACGGGATCAATAAAATGAGCCCGCCGATTTTGACCCGTGTAAAAGAAAGTTTTCGCCAGAGATTGCTCATTCACCGTGAGGCTGCTCTCTGGCGCATTACTCAGAATGAATCGAGCCCAGGCCCTCTCGGCGGCGGTGGCGGCGGCTTTTCTCAAGATCTCACGAGCCTTGCCCAACCCGAAATTCCGATCGCTTTGCCCCTCTTCCTGCTCTAGGCGCAGCCTGTCGGCGGCATGTTTCAAAAAGCCCCGAAGGTAATAGTAAGAGGTTGCCGCTGCTTCCGGGCGGCGCTTCCAGCCATTGCGGGTATTGGCAGAATTGAGGCCACCAGCATTCTTGAGCGCTGGTTGGGCGGACAGCCAATCATAGAAGTCGGCCCGATCCGATTTATCATCGAAATTGAAGCGGCCGCCCTGAAGAAGGCGCAAAGCCGCATACTGGATCTTCATTCCCGATAAGACCGACACGTTGATGGTCGGGTCTCCTGGGAGCGAAGTCAGCGCTACGAAACGAAATGAGCCATTCGAGGGATGAACCGATTCCGCGAAATAGCCCATTGTCACAAAACAGCGCCCTAACGGGTCAAAGGAACGGGAAGGCCTGCTGTCGGCCCACGAAATGGTTGTGACGACGAGAGCAAGAATCGATCCCAGAGTGGTCTCCATACGGAGAGTATAGCAGAGCTATTGAGCGTTGGGGTAATCGATGCCTTTACCGACCCCGAGGTCATGAGCCTGTTGGATGGAGCCGATCAATAATAGTTTCTCGCGACTATTCCTTATCGAGCCACGCGCCGGCCGATCCCACGCGGCGGAGGCGCGATCGTGCCACGCCTTGCTGCTCCAAAAAGTTGTGGACAGCGGTGTTGCAGCCCGGCCAGCAGTCGTAGTCGTCGAAATAGACGAGTCCACCCTTTGAAACCCTTTGGTGAGTAAACCGCAGCACACTGTCCACGGAATCATGCCAGTCGACATCGACTATTAGGAGCGCGATGGGTCCGGTTTCCGTGGAGGGCAAAGTTTGTGAAAGCCAACCTGGCACAATCGTGAGTTGATTGGATGGGCCGCCCAGGGCCTCCAACGCGCACTCGACGTCCGCGGGGCGGGCGGAACAGAGGCCGGGGTAATAGCATCGGCGAGCCATCCACGGGTCACCTGGCCCTGGGGGCGGCAACCCTTCGAAAGAATCAAAGGCAAACAGCTTACGACTCTCGTTCCGCCGCCGAAAAACCCAGTCCACGAGTGCCAGTGCTCCGCCGCGCCAACTCCCGCATTCCACAATAGCCCCGGGGACTCCTCGTCTGAGAATCTCCTCTGCCCCTTTGACGAGCGAGCGAAGACGATTCAGATCAAGCATGGTGAATTGGGGGGCAATCCGGGCGATGGCATCCTTGAGAGTACGATCTTCGTCATGACTGGGTTCCCAGTCCCAGAGGGAAGCCTTCATGCGGAGGCGAATGTAGGCATCCCCCATCCCCTCGCCGGGAACTAGCCAACACCGAAGGAAGGATAGCTCCTTCTGAACGCGACCGAGTATCTCATCGATCATGGCTCGGTTGGGATTGGTGATGATCCCAACTCCCGTGCGAAATAGGCAATTGTCTTAAGGCCATCTCGAATCGTTCGCATGTGGGAGCGCCCGTTCTTTCGGCCATCGCGATAAAGGGTCACGGGAACCTCTTTAATCTTGCGGTTTTTGAGCGCCATTCGAAGGACGAGCTCCGTCGAGAATTCCATTCCGCTCGTGACAAAGCTGAGCTTCCGGAATGTCTCGTGGCGCACGCCTTTGAACCCGCAGTAGACATCATGGACGGGAGCCCCAAAGAGCACACGGGCTAAGAGCGTGAGGAGGGGATTGCCAACCCAACGGTGGAGAAACGGCATGGCTCCCGGCATGATTGTTCCGTTGCCAGCAGGGAGACGACACCCATGGACAAGATCAAACCCTTGGCGCAAAGCGTGCAAGAAAGTGGGGACTTCGGAAAAATCATAGCTTCCGTCCGCGTCGGCGAAGACAACATATCTTCCCCTTGCCTCACGAATGCCATGAGATAGGGCTCGTCCATAGCCCCGCTTTTGTGTTGTCACTACTCGCGCGCCGGCATCGCGGGAAAGTGCGGCAGAGTTATCTGTGCTCCCGTTATCAGCGACAACAACTTCCCCGCTGATTCCATTTCGCCTCAAAGTCTCGAAAGCCTGTCGGACGCAGTTAGCCACCGTGTCGGCTTCATTCAAACAAGGCATCACAATCGACAGTTCCAGGGAGTGGGGCGGTGCGATGTCCATCGACAACCTCAGGTGATAATGTCGATTAAGGAGTCGAATCAAAAAAAATGATCATACTCCCGTTGATCGTCTTTTTCCAAACCTGGAATCTTTTGCAGGCCTGGCGCAAGGGACAAGTGGAGCGAGCGTTCCTCGAGGCCACCCTTCTTTGGGGCGCCAATCTGGTATTCCTTGGTGAAGGCCTTGGTTTGTTCTCTCTCCTGACGTCGGATGCTGTAGCGCTCAGCTGGGCATTTGAAATCTGTGCTCTCGAACTTGTCCGTGTGCGTCGACGAGCGCGTTGGTCATTGGGGGCGGCGATTGTCTCCGAACTGAAAGGGAAAGCCGCGCAGTTATCGGACTCCGTGTGTTTGGTCTGCTGTGCCGGGATCGCGATCGTTCTCTGTGGAACTCTCGCGATGGCACTGCTGGCCCCTATCATGAATTGGGATTCCCTCACCTATCACCTGCCGCGAGTTCAACACTGGATCCAGAATAGGAATCTGTCGCATTATCCGACGAACATTACTCGTCAGCTATTCATGCCGCCGTGGCCAGCACTGGCCGTTCTCAATCTCCAGCTGTTGGATGCCGGCTCCGATCGGTTCGTCAATCTCATCCAATGGGCGGCATTTGCCGGAGCCCTTTCCGTAGTGGCACAAATCATTCAGGAGCTGGGAGGGGATCATCGGTCGCAATGGTTTGGGCGCTGCTTTGTCGCGACCATCCCAGTCGTTCTGATGGAATCCAGCACGACTCAAACCGATGTTATCTGCGCCTATTGGGTGTGTGCTTTGGCCTATTTCGCGCTTCACTTACGCAGAGGTGTTTACGCCGCTGAGAGTGTCTATTTTGGCCTCGCTCTGGGGTTAGGGTTATGCACGAAGGGAACATTTTATTTCCTCGGACTGTTTTTCGGGCTTATCGGAATCCGGGGAATCTTTAAGGCTCTTCCCCTTCGATCGGCTTTGTTATTCGTTGGCCTGATGGCGGCGTTGGTGCTTGGAATCAACGGATTGCATTGGAAACGGAACTGGGAAGCCTGGGGATCCATTCAGGGGCCAAGGTGGGCTTATGATGCCATGCTCGTCCGAAACCCGTCGCCAGTATCAATCGCGCTTAATGGTCTCAAGAATTTCACCTTGCAGGTCTATATCCCTAACGATTCCATTCGTCGCTGGGTTGTGCAAAGCGTGGCTCGGTTACACGAGCAACTGGGAGTTGTGCTCCATGAGCCTAAGTTGATTCGGCCTTATCAAGGGTTTGATTTGCCCCGCTACCCGCTCAATGAAAACTATGCGCCCAACCCGCTCCACCTGGCCGCTTCCTTTGTGGCATTTTGGATGGCTCTCCGAAGGCGAGGGCGCAGAGAGGGCGAGCTCCGTGTTTTCACATTGTCTCTGGTGGGTGGGCTCATTCTCCTGTGGGGCTGCATTCGCTGGTTGCCCGGAAACTCGCGGTACGCGGCCCCCGCCCTGGTGCTGATGGGCGTTCCAGTATCGTTGTATTTGAGGCCGATGCTGGTCCGCAATGCGGTTCCAGGGATTGTCTTGGTCTTCTCAGCCTTTGCACCATTATTCTTCAACTCGGGATACGCTCTCGGCTTGGATGAAAGAAGAATATTTGGTGAAGCCGTGGAGAAGATCTCTGCCAGCTCGGAGTGTGTGGACATTGGACTTTACCTGAATGAGAACTCGCCTGAGTACTGGTTATGGTCTGAAATCAAGGAGAGAAATCTTCACTTTCGAATCCATGGCTCAAGTCCAATGGAACGCGTATGCGCCATCATTGCGCACAAGCCTCACCGTCCGATCGGACACTCCGATCCACTCATGACCTCGTTGAATCCTATTTGGACCCGCAACGGTGTGAGCCTATACTTATGACGTCGTTAGTAACCACCGGATTGGCGCCAATGATGCCTCCATTACCTTGGTCCAAACGCCTGAAATTTCTCCCTGGAAATCGGATCTATCTCGAGGTTTGCGTTCTTTATCTTCTGATCTTCATTTCTTTCACCGGGCTTTACTGGCTTCAGTCCATTCCGGCGAGCCTTTTTAGGGCGCTGCTGCATGCGTTCACATTCATTTTTCTGGGCTGGTGCCAGTTTGCCCTGTCTCATGCTCTCCACGAAACGGTCCATTATAACTTTGGCTCGCCGCACAGTGAGCTCTTCGGGCTCCTCTTCACTGCCTACCCCATCGGATTAACCTGTGCCTATCGGACCTTGCATCAGAAGCATCACTCCTATTTTGGAAAACCTATCCAGGATCCGGATTACACCACTTACGCCCCGTTTCCCCGAAGCCGCGTTCAGTTTTTTGGGCGACTGCTCAAGCAGGGGAGTGGGCTGGCGGCATTCCAACAGTTTTTTCGCGCTGGCTCGATGATTGAGCCCAAGGAGCTTCTTTGTTTGCTCCTTGTGCAGGCCGGGATTATCACTCTTTTTTCTCTCACATTGGGTTGGGAAATGTATTTCCTGTTTTGGGTCGGCCCACTCGTGACAGTCGCCAAACTTCTCACCTCAACTCGAAGCCTTTGTGAACACGGCTCCAGAGAAGGCGAGCCCGTCTGGCGCTCGTTCAGCGGCTCCTCCTTTCTCAACTGGACTCTCGGTATCTTTGATTTTCATTTCCACGGGATTCATCATGCCAACCCCTCTCTCCCGCATCGTTCCTTGAGGGCTGAGTTCGGGTCAATTCGACTCCTCCCTCTGAAACACGTGATCCACGACGGGGGGTATGGATCCCTGCTTTTAGGCTGGTTCGTCCGACTGCCTTGGATGGCGTCTTAAGTGTCTAATAGCCACTCCACTTATCGTTGCAGGTTCTGTGAGGGGCGTCGATTCAAAGTCGTGGTTGGTGGCATCCGAGATTGGGAGTACGGAGTCCCCGGAGAGTATTGTTTTGTCAGCTGCTCGCAATGTGACTTTGTACAGATCCACCCATTTCCCTCATTAGAGGATCTCGGGAAGGCCTACGCGGTCGATTACCATGGTTACGTGGAGGCCCAAGATCTCGGTCCCGTCTATCTTGCGTTATACCGGGTAAAAAATTGGCTGCCCGATAGCCGTTTGAGACGGTTGTTGCCGCCGCACCCACGGATTTTGGATGTCGGCTGTGGGAATGGAGGCTTTCTCGCGCGCTTCTCTCATGTGACGGGTGCACAGCTCACCGGCATCGACTTCAGCGAACGCTCAGTTGAGTCCACTCGGGCGCGGGGATTCCAGGCCTTTCTCGGTACCTTTGATCAGTTTGTGGCCCCTGAACCTTATGACATGATCGCGATGAATAACTATCTGGAGCACACCCAGGCGCCTCGGGGCGAACTTCAAAAGGCCTGGGATAACCTGAAAAGCGGCGGCCATCTCGTCGGCGAAGTGCCCGGCTTTAACTCCTACGAACGTTGTCTCTTCAAGCGCTATTGGGGTGGAAATCATGTCCCTCGTCACACCTTCCAGTTCGACGAAATCCTTCTGCGAAGAGCTCTGAAAGAAGTGGGCTTTGAGGACGTGCAGGTAACCCACGAGTTGAACACCGGGCACTGGGCACTTTCAGTCCAAAATCTCCTTCAAACGTTCATCGGACCGAAAGCTCCTCCGCTCAGACACGGCAGGGCCTGGTACTATGAGCTCCTCTTGCCACTGTTTTTGCCACTCAACATCTTTTGCGTCGTTGCTCGACGGGCGGGGGTGATCCAATTTAGAGCCCGGAAAATGGGCCAGCCGGAAAAGATGCGAGGCAGGCGGCTACGCGGCGGCCTATTGCGTGGCAGAGGCGGCGGAAGTCATTGTGGGCCGAGGCCCAACCGTGGAGCACAAGTGTTTCGGTCTCGGTGAGGCGATCTTGATCGATGCGAAATTCGTTGGCTGAGAGAATGCCTCTGTTGAATCGCTCTCGGTTTGCCTGATAGATTTTTCGCGCCACCCCGAGAGTCTTTTCTCTGTTGAGTGCTGTGTCTAAAGAGATTCCAAGGGTCGCGCGAGCAGAGTCGAAATCTCTCTTAGCCAAACGTCTGACCCCCTCGAACTGCGCATCTGCGGCCATCTGAGTGTGAGCCTGTGCGCGGTATCGGCCATAGCCGACCAAACGATCGTAAAGAGGGATGGTGAGGGCAAGGCCAGCGGTCCAACCGGGGCCCGAGCTCCCCACGCCATACAGGTCCGTCTTGAAATAGCCATAAGAGACTTTGACGTCGAGCCGCGGGAAGAGATCTCGGAAAGCTTCGTGGGCTTTTTGTTCCGCGAGCTCCCAATCCTTCGAGGAGATTTGCCAGTCGGGCCGGCGAGTCAGGTCCGCGGATTCTTGAATCAAGCGCGGAACTTCTTTTGGCAGAGAGTCCTTCCAGGGCCACTCCGTGGAGATTCTCTCTTCCCCCAGGAGGCGTTCGAGATCAGCAGACGCCTGCGCGAGACTGGCCTCCGCGTCACGCTTTTGGGCGGTGGCGTTGTCGAGATCCACCGAAACTTTATCGACCTCCTCAAGAGGGATCTGGCCCTTCTCATAGCGGCGATTGGCCACCGAGAGAGAATCCTTACGGGACAGAAGAATCCTGTCAGCGACATCGATCTTTCGAGTGGCCAGAATGTAGTCCACGAGCGCCGAGATGGCCTCGGCCTCGGCCGTGAGAATAGTGTTTTGCAGAGTGAACTCCTGGGACTCGATCTCCTTGTTTGCGGCTCTTGCTCCGGCAATGTCCGCACCAAATCGGAAGAGGTTGAATTCCGCGACCCCCTCCACGGACTGAGAGCTGGTGGAACCGGCAGGATCGTTGCCAACTCCGGTTTTGGCCTGGGCGCTGATCGCGGGTGTCCAGCGTAGCAGCCCTTCGGAGAGATTCTTCGAACGCGTGGCCGCAAGTAAAGAGCGTTGCTTCAGCACCGAGGGGCTTCTGTCGACGATCTTCTCAAGAGCCTGGTTGAAGCCCAGGTTTTCCGGACTCGCCCAAGCGGCGGCGAGCATGAGAGTCAACAGAGTCACGAATGGACCTCTTGCCATTGAAGAAGGCCTGGCGGTTGGGGATCGAGGATCCCCTCAGGCTCCTTCGCCCGCCACTCAAGGAATGAAACATGGAGCGCGGGCACCAGGAACAGCGTTAATATCGTCGACACCCAGAGGCCGCCGCTCACAGCAATTCCCAAGGGCTGGAGAATCTGCCCTCCCTCTCCGGTCCCCAGCGCAATCGGCAACATGCCGAGGACAGTCGTGAGGGAGGTGATGAGAATCGGGCGGAGCCTGGTTCTCGCGGCCTGGAGGGCGGCTTCGCGTGGTTTTAGCCCCTGGGCCACAAGGCGTTTGATGAAGTCGACGAGGATGATGCTATTGGCGACCGCGATCCCATTTAAAAGAATGACTCCGAGGGCGGCGTTGAGCGAAACCGTGCTCTTGAAGAGATAAAGAGACAGAACGACGCCGATGAAACCCAATGGGACGCTCACCAAGACCAAGATGGGCTCCGCTAACGATCCAAACTGA
>JACPWY010000029.1 GCA_016196825.1 Deltaproteobacteria bacterium
CGTTCGGCGTTTGTCCAAACAGAAGTTTTCTGCTAATAAATACGGGAGCGTTCACATTATTTCTCGTGGAAAGTCCATCTAAGGCATGACGCCAAAATAATTTCCCGATTTGTTGAGGCTTGTATTATTGCTGCGATTCAGCAACACTTCTCGGCCAGTACCCTTCATTGCCTGAAGAATTTGGTGGACTGAGGAGGCATCATGGCGTTTGACTTTCAGAAGCCCTACGGCCCAGCAATCGAACAGCAGTTACGGCAGTACTACCAGAGCCTCTCCGAAAAGGACCGCCGCCGCTTTGCCGCCATCGAAGCCATCACCCTGGGGTATGGAGGCATCCGGTACATCGCGCAGGTGCTTGGATGCGATCCGCAAACCGTTCACGAAGGCATGCGGGAGTTGAAGCAACTCCCCGAGGACCCCGCTGGTAAGCGCGTCCGTAGGCCTGGAGGCGGACGCAAGAAGACGGAAGTCAAACACGCCGCCTTGATACAGCAGGTGCACGACACGATCAAGGACCGGACCGCGGGCGACCCTATGCGCGAAGATGTGGTGTGGACGGATGTCACTCCCCAAGAGATTGCCGACAGCCTCCAAGCTCAAGCCGTCTGTGTCGGCCCGCGCATCGTGCGCCGCATTCTGGATACGCTCGGGTGTGCCCGGCGCCAGATGGCCAAGGTGTTGCCTGGCGGCGACTCGCCACATCGCGACGCTCAATTCCGCCATGTGAGCCACCTCATCCAAGAGTTTCTCGAGGCTGGCAACCCGGTCTTGAGCATCGATACCAAGAAGAAAGAGTGCTTGGGAACGCTCTATCGCGATGGGAAGGTGTACTGCCAACAGGCGATTCCAGTGTTTGATCATGATTTCCCCAGTCTGGCGCGTGGCGTGATCATTCCACATGGTATCTATGATCTTGCCCAGAATCACGGCTGGATTCATCTGGGGCTCAGCCATGACACGACCGCCTTCGCTTGCGATAGCTTACGGTTGTTTTGGCACAGCGATGGCCAGCGTCTGTACCCAAACGCCTCCGCCATCTTGCTCTTGTGCGATGGTGGAGGGAGTAACAGCGCTCACAAGCATCTCTTCAAGGAAGACCTTCAAGGCGTCGTCAACGACCTCGGCGTCACCATCCGTGTGGCGCACTACCCGGCGTACTGCTCAAAGTTCAATCCGATCGAACGCCGCCTGTTTAGCCACGTCACCAGAGCCTGTCAGGGTGTCGTGTTCGATTCCCTGCACACGGTGCTCGGACTGATCCAAAAGACGAAGACGCAACAGGGACTCGCGGTCACAGTCCGGGTTGTGGACAAACTGTACGAGACGGGTCGTAAGGTGAGCGACGCCTTCAAACAGCACATGCCGATCGTCTTTGACACGGTCCTGCCAAAATGGAACTACTGGGCAGTACCTCAGTGAATGTAGATCGGGAAGTTATTTTGCC